>CAZWAW010000181.1:0-2516 GCA_964632025.1 uncultured Sporosarcina sp. | reverse complement strand
CCCCACAAATTAACGCAAAGTGTCGAAAATTGCCTATTTAGCTACACCCGACTCCGCCTTTCTGTTAAACTAGTAAACATCACGACAATAAAGGGGAAGTCCATTGAAGAAAAAACTAAAGATATTCCTACTAATCCTACTAATTATTATCCTGGCCACCGCGGGTACTCTTCTTTATTTCTTTAAATTCAAAGAGTACGATGTAGCGGATGAAGAAGTGGCGAAAATCATTGAAGATCCGTATACGGTTGAAATGCCTGACGGAACGACGATTACAGTGGATGCCAGTGGAGATGTTGTCGATTCGGACGAGAATGCTTCAGCTCCCGTAACCGAGGGAACTACGTCTGAAGGAACCTCTACAGACGGCGGCAAAGGGGAAGGGACGACTTCCGGCGATAAAGCCCCTAGCTCGACGACAGGGGATAGCAACACGACCGAAACAAGTCAAAAACCGACAGTCGGTTCGATTAAACAGAAGTATGTCCCTACGCTTGAAAATCTCCAATCACAGGCCGACAGCAAACTGAATACATTGGTCGGGCATGCGAAGAAAGAGTACAGCGATAAGAAAGCAAGTGGGGAAAGCATCAGTTACGGTTATTTCTACAATAAATACGTAGCTGCTGCAAACGGGCTTGAAGCACGTACAGATGCAGTATTTGCAGGAGTCATCAAAGCGGTGGAGAAAGATTTAGTAGCAGGCGGTTACAATAAATCCTATGCACAAAGCTTAGTCGATGATTATAACGCGAAGAAAAAGGCACGAAAAGACAGTCTGTTGAACAAGGCAATGGGTCAATAAATTGAAAAGAAAAGCGTAAGCGCCTTGGTAGAACCGAAAAGCGCTGGAGTCTAGACATAGAAAAAAGCAAGAATCGCGTTTCAGCGGACTCTTGCTTTTTTTTTCGATTTTTTCGGTTTCACTAGTATAAACAGCCGTAAAATCAGCAGGAACGTCACTGCTCCAGCCGCATCAAGAATGACATCTTGCAACGTTGGTGTCCGTCCGCCCGTCAATGACTGGTGATACTCATCCGCGATAGCGAGTAGAACTGTGATCCAAGTGGCTGTCAATATACGAAATGCATGCTTAGGTAGCATCAAGTAAATCGCGACGGCAAGAACACCGAAAATGACAAAATGGGCGCTTTTTCGGAGGATAAACTCAACGAAGTGATAATAGCCCCGTTCCTCAACCGAAATCGTCTTACCCCAATACGGTACTTCTAGCTTTGCAAGGGATGATTCGAGCGGCTGGCCCGGCAGCCATTTCTCGAGTGTTGGGATAAGTGACTGTTGTTCATAGGTTTGCCCGGATGAAATGAATAGAATGGTAAGTAGAATGATCAGAACGATTAGTTTTTTCATATGGGAATTGTAACATATGACATGCCAAAAAACATGAATAACAGATAGAATCTTCCATAATGGCGTTGTTTAGATGTACATTCTCTTGGTGACTGCTTTGTTGCTGTACATGTAAGCCGGTGTGTGGGGCCAGGCGCTGCCACAATTCGAAGTGTACGAATGGTGTCAGTGTCTTGCCCAATGCATTTTTTTACATGCCCGTGGTGAATGCTTACACTACTCTACAGATTTCTCACTCACAAAATACGCAATAAGTGCGTCCGACCATGCCTTGATCCCACTCTCGGTAGGCATACGTGCTTCATCGATATACGTCAGCAAGTCATCTGAACCCGTGTCGGGCCAATTAGACCAATGATTGATATAAGGGATACCGCGCGCTACTGTGAATTTTTCAAGTGCAGAGATCTGCGTCAAATAATAACGGGCACGATAAATCGGTTGCGGCGGAGTGACAAGGAACGATACATCCTCTACATAGCTCTCAGCTAATGCCTTTACGTTAAGCAGATGCTGGCGTTCGTCTTCAATAACGACTTGACCATTGTTGTGCAACGTGAATGGCTCATAGAGAACGATGTCGTAGCCCTTATCCCATTCAATTCCCCCGCTTTCCAACTCATCCGCTACAAAACGAGCGGATGTCATATCGAACGTGGCCACATCTACGCCAATCAAACCGCCATACTTGTCACTAATCACAGTTGCAAATCGGTCCGCTGCACCTGTAATCGCTTCGGAACCGACAATAAGCATCTGGACATGCTCCCCAGCTTCCGCGCGGGAAATAACCACCTCAAGCGTCTTGTCATCTAACGAAGCGCCTATCTTCTGTATCTCATCTACGCTCATATTCTGAACGGGTGACGCCTTTTTAAGTGGTGTCTCATTTTCAACAACGGGACTCTGTGTAACTTCAGCTTTCTGAGTAGTATTTCCCCCTGCATTTCGGATTTTCTCTTGCCAAGTCGTGGCACTGAACCAAAGGATACCTAGACAAACAACGGATAGAATAATGAATAAAATGGGTTGAGTCTTCATACCTGCACCTTTCTGCTGCGTTTTTAGAATAGCTTCAATATACCATATTAATTGTGGATAATTGTTACAAAAAGAAATCTCATTATGATATACTAAGGCAAAGT
>CAZWAW010000180.1:0-2577 GCA_964632025.1 uncultured Sporosarcina sp. | reverse complement strand
CCAAATATTCTCTTCTTAATGGTTGATCAGGAACGCTTTCCGTCTGTCTATGAAACAAAGGAATTGAAGGAATGGCGAAAAGAAAATTTAGTTGCGCAAGAACTATTACGAAAGAACGGTATGGAGTTTATCAATCATTATGCCGGTAGTACCGCCTGCTCACCAAGTCGGGCAACCTTATATACAGGGCAATATCCTTCACTTCACGGAGTTACTCAAACGCCTGGGGCTGCTAAGCAATCATTTGACCCTGATGTATTTTGGCTTGATCCAAACACTGTACCAACGATGGGGGATTACTTTCGAACTGCAGGATATGATACCTTTTGGAAAGGGAAATGGCATGCATCAGACGAGGATATCTTAATCCCAGGTACGCATAATGCTTTAGCAAGCTATGATCTAGTTACAGGTGTTCCTAATAAAGAGAAAGAAAAATTATATGAAAAAGCGAATCGTCTTGAATCTTTTGGATATTCCGATTGGATTGGACCGGAACCTCATGGGGCGAGCCCGCGAAATTCCGGTTCATCTGCGGGGATAGGCACAAGTGGACGAGACGAAGTATACGCAGCTGAAACAGTAGAGCTCATCGAATCACTACATGAAATTTCAAAGTGTACAAATAACATGACCCCTTGGTTTATCAAGTGCTCCTTCATAAATCCCCATGATATTGCGTTATATGGAGTGCTATCTGCAATTTCCCCGAATTTCAACTTTGAAATCGACCCAACTCTACCATACATCCCACCAGCTCCAACAGTAGGGGAGTCATTATTAACTAAACCATCTGCTCAGGAAAGCTATCGTATTACGTATCCAAAAGCATTGCAACCGATAAACGATAATAATTTTTATCGCCAATTGTATTACAGTTTACAAAAAAAAGTCGATGAAGAAATGCTTAAGGTCTTACTGGCACTTCAAAACTCGAGTTTCTATGACAACACAATCGTTGTATTTACATCGGATCATGGAGAACAACTGGGCGCACACGGTGGGCTCTATCAAAAATGGTATAACATGTATGAAGAATCGATTCATGTGCCATTGATCATTCATAGCCCTGCTCTAATCAAAGGCGCTAAATGCACGGATATGCTAACAAGCCATGTCGACGTACTTCCAACATTGTTGGGATTAACGGGAATAAACGCTGATTTAATTCGTGAAAAGCTTTCAAAAGATCACACGGAAGCACTTCCGTTAGTCGGTCGAAATTTGACGCCATTAATTTGCGGGCATGAAAGGTTTTTTGGTGCAAATGAACCACTCTATTTCATGACAGATGATGATGTATTTAAAGGTTTGCACCAAACAAATGCCGTCACAGGAAAACCTTATAAATCGGTAGTTGAACCGAATGACATCGAGGCGGTGATTACTAAGCTTGAAACTGGACTAGATAAGAGTGATGAGGTATGGAAATTTGCCCGTTATTATGACAACCCGAAATTTTGGACGAATCCAGGCTCTAGTGATACAGTCGTAACCGAACAGGATGGCTGCTATGTACCGGTGACAAAAACAGAACCAGTTCCGGAGCAATTCGAGCTCTACAACCTTACAAAAGATCCGTTAGAAAAAACAAATCTAGCCGATCCAGCATTTGCTACAATTGAAACTGAAATTATACAACGATTGTTAACAAAGGTACTTGAAGAACAATGCCGACAAAAAAGGCTGACACCAACGAGTGGGAAAGTTCCGGGTATGCCGGATTGTAGTAGTAATTGCAACTAAGTAACAGGTGTAAGTGCGAGACTCAGTTGGTTTAATCCACTGTATTCTTGAGTTTTTTTAGGTATAGAAGTATAAGTTTTTAAGCTGCAACAATTCACTATGTTGTGGTTTTTTTTATCGTGGTAAATTTTCCGCAATTTATATATAGTATTGTTGATGAAGACATGAGAGCGCATAATATACATTCCTTATAGTTTTCATTCAACGTTTATGGTAAGATACTTTGAATGTAATTGGATAAAGAAGGGAAGTTGTAATAATGGCATCAGCCGCAACTGCTAAAAGCCCAGTCAAAAAACTGAATTTATTTCATTTAACGTGGCCAATATTTTTAGAAGTTTTTCTATTCATGTTGATGGGTATCGCGGATACATTCATGTTGAGTGCATTGTCAGATGATGCGGTGTCTGGTGTAGGGGCGGCAAATCAGTATGTTCATATCGCCATTCTTATCCTTGAAGTTGTCGGGAACGGAGCGGCAATTGTTGTATCACAATATCTCGGTTCGAAGAGATATCTCGAGGCTTCCAAAATTTCAGCATTAGCGGTTACATTAAATTTAGTTGTCGGCCTTCTCATGAGTGTTATTTTTGTACTATTTTCAAAGAATATGATGATTGCTATGAATCTACAAGGCGATGTACTGGAGCATGCTTCAAAATATTTAATAATTGTGGGCGGAGCGATATTCTTACAAGCCATTATTAACTCGTTGTCAGCGATTATTCGTGTGCATGGCTTCACAAAACAAACGATGTTTGTTTCATTAGGTATGAATATTGTTCACGTAGTCGGTAACTATGCGCTGATTTTTGGGAAGTTCGGTTTTCC
>CAZWAW010000179.1:0-2617 GCA_964632025.1 uncultured Sporosarcina sp. | reverse complement strand
ACTTATGCATTTGGAGCGCGACGGATGAAGGACCACCATACGATTACCGAAAAAACTGTGTGGGGATGCGACTTTGTCGCCTCCCTACGCATCCAGACATCCCGGTAATCGTAATAGAGGTCATTCAATCCAAAGCAATCCAAATGCAACTAGACACGTAGCGCCCAATGTGTGATCAAGTTACATTCTGGTTACTTTTGGTTCATCAACAGACGTGACAAATAACAATATTATTCCACAAAAAGAGCAATCCCCTTCAGCCGGATAACCGATTGGTGGGATTGCTCTTTTTTCAAATGATAAGAAAGTATACGTTTTTTCTACTTATAATAGTGTCTAGCTCCATGCGCCTTCCGCTTTTCTTATTTCATAGAATTACGGTCTTCAAGCCGAAAAGGTAATATGACCTGTTGCTCTTCAACCTCTTCCCCGTTCATCAACTTTGTCAACAGGCGCATTGATACTGCCCCTAAATCATAAAGCGGAACGACAATCGAAGTAAGTTGTGGTCTTACTACCCTCGCCAAAATGGAATGTTCAAAACAGATGAGTTCGTAATCTTCAGGTACAGATAATCCGCCATCCCGTATTCCATTCAACAGACCAACAGCAATCGCATCACTTCCTGCAATAATGGCAGTTGGTTGACCCTGCAATTCACGAATTTGTTTCCAACCTTCATAGGCACCATCGTACGTATCTTCCATTTCAATGACGAACTGCTCATCAACTGGAATATCCGCATCCTTGAGGGCTCTCATATACCCCGCTTTTTTACCAATACGGTTGATATCTCTTGTAAATGGCCCCGAAACAAAAACGATTTTCGTATGACCATTTCGAATTAATTTATTGACTGCTACATAAGCAGCTTCTTCATAATCAATATTCACCGTTGCTAACTGTTTTTCTACATCCAACGTTCCAGCCAAAACGATCGGTACATTCGCTGTCGACATTTCGGCACGCACTTCATCAGAAATCGAATCACTCATAAAAATAAGCCCGTCCACCTGTTTACCAAGATGGTCTTCTATCAATTCTACTTCTCGATCCGTGCTTTCATCGGAGTTCGACAGGATCATATTATATTCGTACATCGTTGCAACGTCTGCTATTCCACGGGAAAGCTCAGAGTAGAAACTTTTCGAGATATCAGGAACGATGACTCCGATTGTTGTCGTCTTCTTACTAGCAAGACCTCTCGCTACAGCATTTGGTCTATAGCCCAGTCGTTCAATGCAGTCGAGAACTTTCTTTCTCGTTGCAGGCTTTACATTTTGATTGCCGTTAACGACACGGGAGACCGTCGCCATCGAAACGTTGGCCTCCCTGGCAACGTCGTAAATCGTTATAGCCATTAAAATTCCTCCTTCAATATACATTCATTATACCCTATATAATCAAAACGCCGGAACCATAAAAGGCCCGGCGTCTACTCATGAGATTGTTGTGTGCGTGTTCATGAATTGGTTAATCGCTTCATAAAATTCATCAAATTGTTGCAGATCCATTTGTTGTGCAGAATCGGATAATGCAACAGCTGGGTCAGGGTGCACTTCAGCCATTACGCCATCTGCACCAACTGCAATCGCAGCTTTGGCTGTAGGCAGTAACAAGTCTTTTCGGCCAGTTGAATGAGTTACGTCAACGAAGACCGGAAGATGTGTCTCCTGCTTCAAAATTGGAACAGCAGAGATATCTAATGTGTTGCGAGTTGCCCGTTCATATGTACGGATACCACGTTCACAAAGGATGATTTGGCTATTACCTTTAGAGAGTATATATTCAGCTGCATGGATGAATTCATCGATTGTCGCTGCAAGTCCACGTTTTAGAAGAACTGGTTTATTAATCATTCCAGCTTCTTTCAGCAATTCAAAGTTTTGCATGTTACGTGCACCGATTTGAACTACGTCGATATACTCAAGCGCTTCTTCGAGATGTGACGGCGTAATAATTTCCGTAACAACTGAAAGACCTGTTTCATCAGCAACACGTTTAAGTATTTTCAATCCTTCAAGGCCAAGACCTTGGAAATCATATGGCGATGTACGAGGTTTGTAAGCTCCACCTCTTATCATCGTTAACCCTTTTGCTTTGATAGACAATGCAACAGCTAAAACCTGCTCATACGATTCAACTGCACATGGACCGTAAATGAATGACGGTGTTCCGTCCCCAATTTTATGGCCATTAATGTCAACAATTGTATCTTCGGCTTTTCTCTTACGGGAAACAAGCAAAGCATTGCGTTGGTCGTCTTCTTGTATCTCAAGTGCAGACATAAATATTCCTTTAAAAATCTGTTCAAGAACTCCGTTAGGTAACGGACCGTTGTTAGATTCTTTCAAGAAATTAAGCATTTCACGTTCGCGAATCGGATCATACCGATTAACACCCTGCTTCTCTTTTACTTTACCAATTTCTTGGACTACAGTTGTTCTTTCGTTAATAAGATCCAAAACTTTAACATTCAGCTCGTTTACACGGCCGCGCAATCCATCTAAATCATTTTGTCTCATCTGTCCGTCTCCTCCCCGTATATATAATTCTCTTTCAGTAGATAAGAATATATGTTACATTTTTGATAATAGACATAAGTATAAAGAAGACT
>CAZWAW010000178.1:0-2623 GCA_964632025.1 uncultured Sporosarcina sp. | reverse complement strand
ATGTTAGCCAACCTGTGCCGGAAGATTCACCAAACGAGAATGGGATGTTTTGATGGCGTAGGTGCTTTTTGGATTTATGCGTTTCTGGCTATTCAGCTTTAGGCAATGGTAAAAATATTTTCACATGTTATCATCGAATACATCAGCGAACTGATCTTTGAAACTTGAGGGGGAATACCATATGTCGATTGGAACAGAATATTTACGAGTTGTTCGGGAGCGGTTCATCGAGTTAAAAGGACAAGGTGAAAAAACATTCGACCAGTTGAATGAGGATGATTTTCATTGGATGTCAAACGACGATTCAAACAGCATCGCGATTCTTATTCAGCATGTAAGTGGAAATATGGTTTCAAGGTGGACGGATTTTCTGACGACGGACGGTGAAAAACCGAACCGTAATCGTGATGGGGAATTCGAAACGAAACGATTGTCAAAGGCGCAGCTGATGGATCATTGGCAACACGGCTGGCACGTTTTTTTTGATGCGTTGGAAAGCTTGCATGAGCAAGACTTGGAAAAGAATGTTCATATTCGCGGGCAGGCACATTCCGTCATAGATGCGATTGAGCGACAAATGGCGCATTATGCTATCCATATTGGACAAATCATGTTTATTGGAAAACAGATTAAAGGAGAGCAGTGGGAGAGTCTAAGCATTCCGAAGGGCAAATCGGACGCGTACTTGGCGCGGATGCTAAAGGGGCAATGAAAGTATAGGGGGGTTCATTGAAGTGTCAAAAAAGGAAACAAGTAGGTCAGAACAAAAAAATATCCCAAGTAAAAGAACTTGGGATATCATCTAATCTATACAATTCATTTCTTTGACGACCATGGTGTTCCTAAGCGAGGCAACACCCAACGATCTAGCCCGTACCAACCAGCAACTTTCCAGGCCATAATTAAGAATACTGCAATTATAAACATAACGGGATTCGAACTCACGGTACCAGCCAATAAGAAAGACATATTCATAAGTGCACCAAAGAAAGCTGCAATTCCTGTTAAGAGTCCAACGATTAAGCCGAGTCCAATTAACACTTCACCCCAAGCGACCATATAAGAAAATGGGACTGCGTTTGGAATCACGATGCTCTCAAGGAACCAAGCATACCAGCCTGCGACGTCCCCCGACTCAGCTTTGGCAAGGGCACCACCCATAAACCCTTTAATTGCAACACCAGCATTTGCGCCAGTCCATGCGTCAGAAGTAACTTTTCCGATGCCCGCCATCAACCATGAATAACCAAGGTATAACCTTAACACCAACCATATCCATGAGGATGTCGTGTTAGAAAATAACCATCTTGATAGCGGATTTTCTTCGACAATAACATTCTTTCCAAACTGAGATTTCTTCAATTCAACCATGCCATCACCTCATATTTTTATGTCGCTGTTCATTATTACTATGCATAAAAGATAGAGTGAAAGGATCCTAAGGACTATTTTATTATAGCACGTGTTACAAGTTTATCCAGTTTGTCTGTTGGATACCAATTCGATGAATGTGCTAAAATTGTATAACAACACCAATTGAGTTAATATACGGACTTTATTTAGTTTATGAATAATTAATCGGATGTGTTTCTTGTTCTTCTTCGTGTACAATACATGTACCTCTTTCAAGTATGGCTAACTGCAGGTTAGGTGAACAAGGAATTATGGAAGTATAAGTTGAAATTAATTAAAGGGGTGCTAAATGTGGTTGAGATTTCAAATGGCATTGCAAAAAGTGAAATGAAAAGCAAAATGAATCAGTTGTTTGAGGACCAAAAGAGTGTTCATGTACTGTATTCGTATAATGACATGGAAAATTACCTTAAACAGGTTTTGAGTTATATCGAAAATGGCATCGCAGCGGGAGATTACGTGATTCTGATTGAAAATGAGCGTATGTATCCTATTATTTATAAAGAATTGAGCACTCGTTTAACGGAGGATCAAATGAAGTTCGTTCACTTTGTAAACAGCTTAAATTTCTATCGATCGAGTGGCAGTTATCATCCTCCTGCAATCGAGGCTTACTTTACTAAAATGGTACAGCCCTACGTGGAAAACAAAATCTCTTTCCGATCATGGGCACATGTAGAGTGGGCAAGCATGAAAGAGCCGCTGCATCTCATAGAAGATTTTGAGAAGATAGTCGACCAAGCTGTAAATATGCTGTCGTTTCCATTAATTTGTGCGTACGAAGGAAATAGAATGCCAGACTACCTCGAAACGATTTTAATGGAAACACATCCTTACGTTCTGCTAGAAGACGATTTCATCGTGTCGGAAGAATACAAACCATTGGATGTAGTAAAATGATTTTTTTATTGGACTCCCATAATAAGCGCTACCCGAATTGGGGGCGACAGTCTGTGATGCACCGTGGTCATCGGAGTCAAACTAACGGATAGCAGCTCTATAGCACCATAGTTGATCGACCTTCTTTCCCAGCCGAAGTATCCAATACCCGTGTTCCACACACATTTACATCCTCTGTGATCTAGCGCTACATGTATGATTAAAGGGCGGAATAGTTCAATAAGGGGGTATTGTATGTTTTGGATAAAGTTAAGGTTCCTTTCCGATTGAAAACCCTCTACCGCAATTAATTCAACAGCGGCAGGGGGCA
>CAZWAW010000177.1:0-2643 GCA_964632025.1 uncultured Sporosarcina sp. | reverse complement strand
CGCTTCAATGAGTCTTTTTGTTACTTCGATATCTTCCGGAGATGGTGACGGGTTGTAGGGTAGGAATCATGCGCCTTTTTATGTTTCCATAACAGGTTTCACAATCCCCCCCTCAGAACCGTACGTACACCTTTCAGTGTATACGGCTCGCCAGTTGACTAATCGGAATTTGCTTTTCATGGTGTGTATGGTGACAGTTGTAACATAGGACCAAGGTTTTTCGGTTTCGTTCAATCATTATACGTTCTAAATACTTTAGGCTTTTCTTCTTTTTCAAATCTTTTAGTTTACGTATATGATGAACTTCCATCTGGCCTTCAGTCGTTCCACATGCTTCACATTGGTTTGCTAATAACCGATTTTCAAACTCTGTCCTACTCGAATATTTGTGTACATTTGGACAAATATCAGATTGGTTCGAGTCTATTTTTATTGCCCCTTTAGCTTTTGGCACATCCTTTAGTCTAACAAATTGATGAAGGATTTTATTGCCTTTTTTGTCGTGGCGTACAAGACATAACACACCTTGCTTATGTTTTCTCATACTATTTGCCACCTTTGCCGAGGTGCTTCGACGTTTATTAGCCATCGTCTTGATAAAACTACTTTCTGCTAAGTAGAATAACTTGTCTAAATGGTGATAGTTATTTGCTAGCTTGTAATAGTTAGCGACGCCCCGCAGTTCCGCATTGTAGGTCATGACTATTTCTAGCTCTGAGTTATTAATGAGCTTTGTCCTATGCGTAATCTTGAAATCATCTAAATTTCCATAGTTGTTTTTTAGCGCAAAATCTTTTACTTTCTTTGAAGGTATTTCCAGTTTAATCGCACCCGAAAGAGTTCTTTTCTTAAGTGGCTGTCCATGATTTTTATAAATTACACGCTTTACTTTCACTTCTTGCCACGTTCGGAATTCGTAACCCAAGAACGGAATGGGATTCTCTAGATGTGTAACAAAAGTCTTTTCTTCGCTTAATTCAAGCGCCAATTCTTTTTCAAGAAATTTTCCTGCTAGCTCTTTTATCTTCATTGCGTGTTCCTTGTTCCCTGCAATTCCAATAACAAAATCGTCAGCATAACGGACGTACTTCATCCTTCGATAATTTTCATCCATTGGATCGACAGAAGGGACTGTCAAACTTTTCTTCTTGAGGTCTTGTACCAGTTCTACTAGAGCTGGACGTTCCTCCCAAAGTTTGTGCCCAAACTTTTCATCCAAACGATTGATTTTCCTTTTAGTCGTTTGAATTTTTGATTTAAGGGCTAAAGTCTCTTTGCTTCTTGCGCGGAGTTTCCCATTATCGAATTTCCCCATTTGTTCTTCCATAAACAAATCAAAGTCATGAAGGTAGATGTTCGCCAAAAGCGGAGAAATAATTCCTCCTTGTGGCGTACCACTATACGTTTTGTTAAACTGCCAACCTTCCATTACACCGCATGTTAGTGCGTTGTGTATGAGAAGCAAAAACCTTCTATCCTCAATTTTCTTGGAAATCATCTTGATAATGACTTGATGGTTGATATTATCGAAGAATCCTTTAATATCACCTTCTATACACCAGGTCAAACCTTTCCAAGTGTTTTTAATTTGCGATAGAGCCGTGTGACAACTTCTTCCCTCTCTAAACCCATGTGAGTTACTTGAGAAAACAGGTTCGTAGATATTGTCCACAATCATTCTCATAACTTCTTGGACGAGCTTATCCTTGAAATTCGGCACTCCTAATGGTCGGTTCTTACCATTAGATTTCGGAATATAGACCCTTCTTACAGGAGAGAAACGGAATGTACCAGCTTTTAATTGCTCAATGATTCCATCGACTTTTTGTAAGCTGAATCCATCAATTGTTTCCTCGGAAGTTCCCTTCGTAAGATTTCCGGCTTTTGGATATAATTTAGCATAAGCCTTAATCCACAACTCTTTGTTGTACATAAGACGATAACAATCTGTTACCTTCCGACCATTGTGAGAAATATTCCTTATAACGTCTAACTGCCGAAATGGATTCGTTGCCATATTCATGACTCCTTTCTCGTTAACGTTAACATCAACCTGTTTTTCTTCCCCCTGCTAAACTCATTACAAGCAAACGTTGGGTACTATAAAAACTCCGTTATCATATGCGATTTTCAGAGACCTACGTCTAATAGCCAATAGGCACTCGCACTTAGATAATCCCTGCATTATGACATAAATTTAGATACGTGATGGTTAGGTACCCCTTTCGACGGTTTCTTCTAGTTGAAGATTGAAGGATAAATCTTACTATGGACAGGAAAGTGGCAATTTCCAACGGACGCTCTGGCAATATGTCCCCCATTTTATCCTCATTACTTGTTAGCTATCGTAAGTAATGGCGCACCCATCGCTCATTCGTCTAGGATTCAGGCAGTATAGCTTTTACCATACATCACTTGGTCTGAAGAACTGACTCGACGCTGATAGCTTTGTCGTCTTTTCTCCTTTTCACATCATGCTATGTTCCCTCTATGAGTTTCCTCTCAAGGTAAGATGCTGACCATAGAACATTGTAAGAAGTTCTAGATTTCTAATGAAATCACTAAATTTACGCACCTAGCAGGCGCACGCCACTCGGATGATTGTGCGAGACTATTATTGACGCCGCTGAACGTTTGACTGCT
>CAZWAW010000176.1:0-2712 GCA_964632025.1 uncultured Sporosarcina sp. | reverse complement strand
TTTATCAACTAAGTTATTGGTAACTAGAATGTGATCCAATACTTGTGAGTTACCTTGGTATAGATACGTGTAACGATCAGAAGTTTCAACTTTATTGATCATATTTGTCATTATGCTACCCTCATGAATTTTAAGTGTCTCAGAGAACTGATAATCATTAAAGTCGCCTAATGATACAACATTCGCTTTAGGATTATCCGTTTTAATATCTTTCACAAAGTTGTTTACGATAGCTGCAATTTTATGGCGTTGGATTTCGCTATCGTATTTTGGTGGTTGGATCGATCCGAATAATGGTGTGTCCCCAGTTTTTGAATTCCAGTGGTTTGCAATAACAACGACACTTTCACCTTGGAAATCAAATTGTGCCGCTAAAGGTTTACGGCTACTGTTAAACGCACTATTTGTTGGATCGATACGACCTGGATTATGTGTTAACTTGCCATCTTTATACCCTACAGTAGTTGTAGCAGTACCTGGCATTGCACCTTCTGTTAATGTAACACGGTCCGGATTGTATAAGAATCCAACGCGAATATTCGCATTCGGTGCTCCGCCGTCTTGATTGTTTACAGGGTCGATATTTACATATTTATATTCTACCCCACCAGGCACAGCTTTAATGGCATCTATTAATCTTTGATAACTCTCGTTTGCTTTTGAATCCCCTGCAGATTGTCCATTATTATCTTGTACTTCTGTTACACCGATAATATCTGGATTTTGCATATCAGTTGCAAATGCACGTGCTAATTTCTGTGCTTTAGCATTCGGAGAAGACGTTGTGTTATTCGAGAAATTCTCCAAGTTATAAGAAGCAATCGTTAACTTATCATCCGCTTTTACAATCGTTGTTTTTTCTGGTGTTGCAGTACCTTTTGTACGAGCCTTTTTCATTTTCTCTAAATCAACATAGATCTTATAGTTTTGGAATGAATAGCCTACTACCCCTGAAATAGGACCTTTGAATTTATCACCAGTTGCTACTTCGAAATCACGACCGGGTCCATTTGGTTCTAAACGGAATTGGATACGATTTGGGTTTTGTTTTCCTTCTTCATATAGCACTCCGCCATGAAGTGAATTTGTTGGTGCACTTTCAAGAACAGTTACTAGATCCCCATGCTCTTGTGGTGATACTGCTTTCACATCAACAACTTCTACGAGCATGCCTTCTATACTTTCCCAGAAATCAATGGCATCCACTTTAGGGTTGAAAACGGATAAATTATCGCTATCAATCGCTGTAGTCGCCATTGTTTTTTCGTCGATGATGATTGGTTCTGGTAATATTACTTCATTATTGATAACTTCAACTTTTCCACCTTGGTCATCACGTACATTGATTTGTGTAGTTTTCAAGTCAGTTGTATTCGCATCAGAATAACCATCATATGCGTATTCACTTACTTTACCGGTAACCGATACTAGATTACCAACTTTGATTGGCAACGATTTGTTACCGCTGTAAAGTAAAATTGCTTCTGACGTATTTGGATTTTCATCCGCTAACTCATCCGGAGTTTGAATGTGATAATAGTATGCACCATTCAATGTAAATGCATATGTGACTACGCCCTCAATTCCTTCCACGATTTGATTATTGAAGGAAGTTGTATGACCTTCTCCTTGGATATCGTGAATTTGAAGGCTGTCTGTAATTTTATATTCAAACGTCTTCACTTCACTAAAGTCACCGTTTTCTGCTTTTACTACTGCTTTTAGTGTTGTATCTTTAGTAATTTCAATCGGAGTTACGTATTTTTGACCACTTACTTTTGGATCTTTATCATCTAACGTATAATAAATTTCCGCATTTGCTGTTGTTGTTGATAATTCTACTGTTTTCTCCCCAACAAATGTTCCACTCCCTGGATTCGCGAAGACTGGTTGGATAATTGAGCTGTCTGCGACAATGTCTTGTTGTGAGCGTGGAATGATTTGATAGGTGCCATTAAATTCTTGAACAATACCTGTGATTGACTCGTATGTTGTACCAGCTACTAATCCTAAGTTGCTATTTTCATCGCGAACAGTAAATTCTGTTCCAGCCGCATCCGTACCTTTATAGTTTTGAGAAGCTCCAGATATCGTTACTTTATTTACTGTTGCTAGTTTCGACTCGTTCGTTTCGTTCAATTCTGCACCTGTAAGTACTACTGGATTTGGTACTACTTTAGATACTGGTTCCCCTACAAGTGTTCCAGTTAATTGTAATAAACCATTAAACTCACCTAATGAACCGTCAACCGTAATTTCATCACCAAGTTGAACATTCAGAGTTGCTGGACGAACTGCAATTGCTGCCGTTCCATCCTGAATATGAATCGAATTTTTTAATTTTGCTGTTACGATCCCTTTTACTGTTACTTTACCAGTTTTCTGAGCACGTGCATCTGCAATTGACATGCCTTCAACAGGATCTGTTGAATCTGCTGCCGCAACTGCTGTCGTCGCATCACTTGTTATTGATGAATCATTTTCACCACGAACGATCACTTTAATAAATTTACCTTCTTGTCCCTCAGCTAATACCAATGTCTCATTTGTAGCTCCATCAATATTTGCGTAAACACCATCTTTTGTATCAGCTACTTGCCATTGGTAAGTTACATTTGTCGCCCCTTCATTTACTGTGGCCGTTAACGTTTCACCAATTTTTGCCGTTCCAATAATTGTTGCTGAAGTAACTGCGACTGGTTCTGTTGGATC
>CAZWAW010000175.1:0-2735 GCA_964632025.1 uncultured Sporosarcina sp. | reverse complement strand
TTTTGTTCAAAGATGTAAAAGTGAAAGTTGATGATCTAAAAGAGTCCATTTCCCATCTTACAAAAGAAGCGAAAGAAACTGTTCCAACAACAATCGATGGCATCAAAGGTTCAGTAGAACAGTGGCAACAGTCAACAGAATCAAATCGGGAACGCATGGAAAAAGAAATTGCAGCAATCCAAACCGCTATTGAAGAGCTGGAACAGAACTTTGCAAAACAGCAAAGATAAATTATAAGCAAATACAATCCACCATTTAGGAATGCAGTCAACTCCCCAGGAAAGGCCTACACGATATAGGTTTTAACTAGTGGGCACGGCCGCATTCCTTATTTTTTCGTCAATTTCTCTTCAACATTATTATTGAACAGAAAGCTTTTTTCGCAATTTTTACTTTTTTCTTCTTTGCTTTCCTGCTATAATAAAAGAATCGGGAAAATATAGAAAGTAGGTGTTTCCAATGTCAGAGCAAAAGTACTCTCCGAAAGAAGCAATGATTTTCAGTCAAAGGGTTGCACAGATGTCAAAAGCACTTTGGAAAGCGGTAGAAAAAGATTGGCAGCAATGGATAAAACCTTATGATTTGAATATCAATGAGCATCACATTTTATGGATTTCTTACCATCTTCAAGGCGCTACCATTTCTGACATTGCTAAATTCGGAGTCATGCATGTGTCGACTGCATTCAACTTTTCGAAGAAGCTGGAAGAACGTGAGTATTTACGCTTTTATAAAAAAGACGATGACAGAAGAAATACATATGTTGAAGTTACAGAGGCAGGGGAGAAACTGCTACTCGAGATGAATATGAACTACTATGATTCTAAACATGATATTTTAGAAGGCTCACTTCCTATTAAAGACCTTTACGGAAAGTTCCCAGAATTCCTCGAAGTTATGTCCGTTGTACGAAATATTTATGGGGAAGATTTCATGGAAATATTTGAACGTGGCTTTGAAAAAATCAAAGAATCATACGATGACTCGACTGGTGAAATGATTGCTATAGGTCATACGAAAAATAATGAAGAACTTAAAAAACTGGTAACTAGCGCAGAGGAAAAATAATTTCATTTTACAAGGACTTCTGCTATGATTGCCTTGGGAAGTTAAAGAGGAGGAATAGATTTGATCCTTATTATTACAATTCTGTTCTCGTTATTATATCTGTTTCAAATCAATAAAATGACGTATGCACTTTGCGAATCTAAGGAAATCCCTGAAGAGAAGCAGCAGAAAATATTCACGACCGTTAACGTTCTTGTAACCATTTTAATTGTGTCATTTTACATCGAGATCATGCTACAAGTATAAAAAAGTCCATTCCCTTTTTTACGGGAAATGGACTTTTTCCATTATCGAAGCCTCAGCGCCTAACGCTTAGAGCTTTTCTTGAATTAATTCAGGAAGGCTGCACCGACAATGATTAATAAAATGAACAAAACAACAATCAACGCAAATCCCGAAGTACCATGGGAACCTTGGTCATATCCGCTCATAGGAGCACCCCCTCTCTCTCTGTATCCTATGCAAAATAATTGACCCGTTGTAGGCAGTATATTAGAGGGGAACCTTTTTGTTTTAGAATCGTTTTTATGTTATAGTGTCTACTGTTGCACATAAAAGTTAGGGGAGATTTCAAAATGAAAAAAACTATCTTAGCACTTACAATGGCCGCATCTGTACTTGCACTTTCAGCGTGCAGCGACAAGGGTGCCGTCGATGAAGTTCTTGTCAAATCAAAAGCCGGAAATGTTACACAAAGCGAACTTTATAACGAAATGAAGGATGCGCAGGGTGAAAAAACATTACAACTACTCGTCCTAGAAAAAGTGCTAGATGCAAAATATAAAATTTCTGATAAGCAAGTTGATACAGCAGTCAATGATATGAAAGAACAATTAGGTGAAGGTTTCGAAGCTTATATCGCTCAACAAGGTCACACTGAAGAGAGCTTAAGAAAAATCCTTCGTATCAATATGTTACAAGAAGCGGCTCTTACTGATGGCATTGAAGTAACAGATAAAGAAATCGAAGAACGCGTTAAAATGATGGCTACAGAATTGAAAGCAAAACACGTCCTAGTTGCGGATGAAGAAACTGCCCTTAAAGTTAAAAAGGAACTTGAAGGCGGAGCTGATTTTGCTGAAGTAGCGAAAAAATATTCGACTGAACCGGCTGCAAAAGAATCCGGTGGGGATCTTGGATGGTTTGGCTACGGAAAAATGGTCAAGGAATTCTGGGAAGGTGCATATGCACTTGAAGTGAACGCAATCAGTGAGCCGGTTCAATCGGAACACGGCTTCCACGTTATTAAAGTGACAGAAAAACGTGACATCGAAGCTAAGGAAATGACTAAAGAAGAGAAAGAAAAACTCACTAAAGAAATACAACTCGAGAAGGCAGATCCAAGTACAATTATTCCGAAAATATCTAAGTTAATGAAAGATGCTGATGTAAAAGTTGAAGATAAAGATTTGAAATCAGCACTTGATATATTCTTGGTAGAACCAGAAGTAGAAAAAGAAGAAAAAACTAAATAATACCATTAAGAATTTCAGACTCCTTTTTAGGAGTCTTTTTTTTATTACTATGTATCACGTCTGTCGATTAACCAAAGTAATCAGCAAATAATTTGATCACCTACTGGGTGCTACGTGTATAGTTGCGCTTTTGGATCGCTTTGGATTGAATGACTTCTATACGATTACCGAGATGTCTTTATGTGTAGGGAT
>CAZWAW010000174.1:0-2807 GCA_964632025.1 uncultured Sporosarcina sp. | reverse complement strand
AGGTAAAGGGTTCCAGGGTGTTATCAAGCGTCACGGATATTCACGCGGACCTATGACCCACGGATCACGTCATCACCGCGCACCAGGTTCAATCGGATCTGTTGACGCTCAACGTGTATTCAAAGGTAAAAAAATGCCAGGTCGTATGGGTGGCAAAACAGTAACAGTTCAAAACCTTGAAATCGTACGAGTTGATCTTGAACGCAACTTGCTACTAGTTAAAGGTAACGTTCCTGGATCACGCAAATCACTTCTACAAGTGCGTAGCGCTATCAAAGGAAACTGACTACTAAAGAAAGGAGGAAACAGGAATGCCTAAAGTATCCGTATTAAATCAGGCAGGAACTTCTGTCGGGGACATCGAACTAAATGAAGCAATTTTTGGTATCGTGCCAAACGAATCTGTTTTATTTGAAGCATTGGTTCAACAACGCGCTTCATTGCGTCAAGGGAATCATAAAGTGAAAAGCCGCGGGGAAGTTGCTGGTGGTGGACGTAAACCATGGCGTCAAAAAGGTACAGGTCGTGCTCGTCAAGGGTCGATCAGGTCACCACAATGGCGTGGAGGCGGTATCGTATTCGGTCCAACTCCAAGAAGCTATAGCTACAAATTACCGAAGAAAGTCCGCAGATTGGCTCTTCTTTCAGCACTTTCTACGAAAGTTCGCGAAGAAGATGTAATCGTTCTAGAAGGACTAACATTCAATGCACCAAAAACAAAAGAATTCATCCAAGTACTTGCTAATCTTTCGATTAACAGAAAAGCGTTGATCGTAACTGCTGACCTAGATGAAACTTTGGCTTTGTCTGCACGTAACATCCCTGGAATTAGTGTCGTAACAGCGACAGGTATTAACGTACTTGATCTTATCGGTCACGATAAACTTGTTATGACTAAAGCAGCAGTTCAAAAAATAGAGGAGGTGCTAGGTTAATGGAAGCACGTGATATTATAAAACGTCCGGTCATTACCGAGCGTACTTCTGAACAAATGGAATTCAAAAAGTACACTTTTGAAGTTGACACGCGCGCTAATAAATCATTTATTAAGCAAGCTATCGAAGAAGTTTTCGGTGTTAAAGTTGAAAAAGTGAACGTACAGAATTACAAAGGTAAACTTAAGCGTATGGGCAAGCATTCTGGTTATACGAACAAACGCCGTAAAGCGATTGTTACACTAACTGCTGACTCAAAAGACATCGAACTTTTCGAAGTCTAAGTTGAACAACTAATAGATATCTAATTATATGAAGGAGGGAACACAAATGGCGATTAAGAAATACAAACCTACCTCCAACGGACGCCGTAACATGACTACATCCGATTTTGCTGAGATTACTACTGACAAACCGGAAAAATCATTGCTTGCACCGCTTAAGCGGAAAGGCGGCCGTAACAACACTGGTAGGATTACTGTTCGTCACCAGGGTGGAGGCCACAAGCGCCAATACCGTGTCATCGATTTCCAACGCCGGAAAGATGGCATACCAGGACGCGTTGCTACGATCGAATACGATCCAAACCGTTCAGCTAACATTGCTCTAATCAATTACGTAGACGGAGAGAAACGTTACATTCTCGCTCCAAAAGGTCTTGTAGTTGGAGCAACTATTATGTCAGGCCCGGAATCAGATATTAAAGTGGGTAACTCACTTCCACTTGAAAACATTCCAATGGGTACTACAATCCACAATATCGAAATGAAACCAGGTAAAGGTGGACAACTAGTACGTTCAGCAGGAACTTCTGCACAACTACTTGGCCGCGAAGATAAGTACGTTATTGTACGTCTTCAATCTGGAGAAGTTCGCATGATTCTTGCAGTATGCCGCGCGACAATCGGTCAAGTCGGTAATGAGCAACACGAACTTATCAACATCGGTAAAGCAGGACGTTCACGTTGGATGGGTAAACGCCCAACAGTTCGTGGTTCTGTAATGAACCCTAACGATCACCCACACGGTGGTGGTGAAGGTAAAACTGGTATTGGTATGAAATCACCGGTTACTCCTTGGGGTAAACCAACACTTGGATACAAAACGCGTAAGAAAAACAACAAATCCGACAAACTTATTGTTCGTCGCCGTAAGAAATAATTTGAATGCACTGCGGTTCAACGATTGGACCGTAGTACAAACACGGAGGGAGGTTCCAACATGGGCCGCAGCTTGAAAAAAGGACCATTTGTAGACGATCATCTTATGAAGAAAGTTGATGCTCAAAAGGATTCCGAGAAAAAACAGGTTATCAAAACTTGGTCACGCCGTTCAACAATCTTCCCGACATTCATCGGAATGACAATTGCTGTATACGACGGACGCAAACACGTTCCTGTCTATGTAACTGAAGATATGGTTGGTCATAAACTTGGTGAATTCGCTCCGACGCGCACATACAGAGGTCATGGCGCCGACGATAAGAAAACAAAACGTTAATTGAGAGGAGGTTATTTCTGATGCAACAAGCAAAAGCTACTGCCCGCACAGTCCGTATTGCTTCTCGCAAAGTCCGTTTGGTCGTTGATCTTATCCGAGGCAAAAAAATCGGTGAAGCTATCGCTATTCTACGCCTGACGCCAAAAGCGGCATCTCCGGTTGTAGAAAAAGTTTTGAAATCAGCGATTGCAAATGCTGAACATAACTACGAAATGAATGTCGAAAACCTATTCATAAGCGAAGTATTCGTTGATGAAGGTCCGACTATGAAACGTTTCCGACCACGTGCACAAGGACGCGCGAGTGCGATTAACAAGCGTACAAGCCACATCACATTAGTGGTATCTGAAAAGAAGGAGGGATAATCCGTGG
>CAZWAW010000173.1:0-2812 GCA_964632025.1 uncultured Sporosarcina sp. | reverse complement strand
AAGTCACTTTTGGAAGCAGGACGCAAAAGTACGATTAATTTTTTGAAAACATGGTGAAAAGCACCCGATACCAAAACGATTATAAGTCGTTTCGGCATCGGGTGCTTTTAAAGTTCCTCCGCTTTTATAGCTATAAATGCTAACTCTTACTATTTTCGGTATACTCCAAACACCTTGATGGTTTAAGTACGCAATTTTTTATCGAAAATTATACTGTCATCGGATATGTCTAGGATATGGCTTTAATGCGCCAAGAGGAGAGTGTGGACTGGCTTTCCAATTCATTCTATGAATCCGGTTTTCCCGAAAAAACTTAATTTTTTTATTTTCGAGCTATTGATTTTAAAGGAGTACGAAATGATATGATAATTTTTTTCTTGGAATCTGCCCATTCTTAAGGGGTCTCGACGGTATACTATTTGTCTGTATGTGCTTTTAAAGTGCGTACTTCACAACAATGATTTTAAGCCTTACACTAAGTTGGTATAGAAAAACGATGAAAAGAGGAATGAAAAAATGAAATTACAATTAGCATTAGACCTGGTGAATATTCCAGAAGCCATTGAGATTATTAAAGAAGTAGGGGAGTATATCGATATCGTCGAAATCGGAACACCCGTAATCAACAAAGAAGGTCTTAGGGCCGTTACAGAAATCAAAGCTGCATTTCCTAACTTAGTAGTTCTTGCAGATGTTAAAATTATGGATGCTGCAGGTTATGAAGTATCTAACGCTTCTGCTGCAGGAGCAGACATCGTGACTATTCTTGCACAAGCTGAAGATTCTTCAATCAAAGGTGCTGTTGAAGCAGCTAAACAGCTGGGCAAAAAAATCTTGGTAGACATGATTGCAGTAAAAGACATTAAAACACGTGCAGCAGAGCTTGATATGCTTGGTGTGGATTATATCTGTGTACACACAGGTTATGATCTACAAGCGGAAGGTAAAGATTCCTTCGCAGATCTTCGCACAATTAAAAGTGTTGTAAAAAACGCTAAAACTGCCATTGCTGGCGGTATTAAGTTTGAGACATTACCAGAAGTGATTCAAGCACAGCCAGATCTAATTATCGTTGGTGGTGGAATCACAGGTAAAGAAGACAGAAAAGCAGAAGCTGCAAAAATTCAAAAGCTAATCAAAGAAGTCGTGATGGCATAACATGAACACGATAGGTTACTCAGCTGTCATTTTGGACGAGCTCAGGCGAACGATGGATCTCATTAAAGATGAGGAACCTGAAAAGTTAGTAGAAGGAATTTTACGTGCGAAAAAGATATTTGTTGCAGGTGGAGGACGCTCTGGCTTCATGGCTAAGGCATTTGTGATGAGGATGATGCACGTGGGTCTTGATGCATATGTTGTAGGTGAAACGGTAACACCTAATCTAGAACCGGATGATATCTTCATCGTCGGCTCTGGATCCGGTGAGACTCAAAGTTTGGCGGCGATGACTAAAAAAGCAAAGAGCATTGGTGCAACAGTTGTAGCCGTTACGATTAATCCTGATTCTACAATTGGTAAGTTGGCAGGCATTAAAATTGAAATACCTGCTCAAGCAAAAGGGGAAGGCAACAGTGGGAAATCGATTCAACCGATGGGATCATTGTTCGAGCAATCACTTCTCCTATTTTATGATGCAGTTATTTTGAGGCTTATGGAGAAAAAAGAATTAGATTCTGAAATGATGTATGGAAGACATGCCAATTTGGAATGAAATCTCTATCCTGACTACGAAGATTTTAGGGTATTTTGCAGACCATAAAGGCAAATATTTATATTCCGTTTAAAGTATTCAAAAATCATATGAACTAATCGTACAACCAAATTTACGATGGTTTAAAGAATAAAAAAGAAACTGATTTCCCTTACAGAAAAGGAAATCAGTTTCTTCTGTTCATTCATACTATTGATGTCCTTTTTTAGTGCATCTATCGTGTAGCAATAATAGCTTTACTAGACAGCTTACTAAATAACATGCGAGGAAAGTTAGGTATTACAATGGGCAATGCAGTTAAGCAATTAAAAGATAGCGCGGATTACATCTCGCTTACCAACAAGGAAGAGGGAGTGCTACATGCTATAGAAAAGTTCATTTTAGAGCCTATGAGCATGATTATCGAATAGAAAGTAGTTAATGGTTTGGTTTTTTATATGGCCTGTATATAATTGAATTCAAAGTACGTACTTTTATTATACATAGTGGTGAAAAGTATACTATGATAGAAAATGGAGGTGGAGTAAATGCCGAATTTAGGGGAGAAAGCGTTTAATTGTGAAAAAGAATTGACGCTTGCTATTATTGGTGGCAAGTGGAAAATGCTTGTATTATGGCATCTTGGCAAAGAAGGAACCAAACGTTTTGGTGAACTAAAGAACCTTATACCTGGTATTACCCAACGAATGCTTGTAAATCAATTGCGTGAACTTGAAGACCATTTGATTGTGCATCGTGAAGTATATCCTGTTGTACCTCCAAAAGTCGAGTATTCACTTACTGAACATGGTAGAAGTCTTATGCCGATTCTAGAGACTATGTATGAATGGGGAAAAGATTATATGGAGAATGTCTTGGGAGAGCAAACTGACGACCTATAAACGGTACGTCAGTTTTTTTGTGTGAAATACGATAGGCTTGTGTAAATCACTCATACGAAACGACACCTTTCTTCATATAATATAGAAGTACTTATGATTTTAGAAAGGGAGTTAATAACAATGGGATACTACAAAAGAAAACATTCCCATAAGAAGAAACAACCAAATATTCTCTTCTTAATGGTTGATCAGGAACGCTTTCCGTCTGTCTATGAAA
>CAZWAW010000172.1:0-2941 GCA_964632025.1 uncultured Sporosarcina sp. | reverse complement strand
CAATGCGACCTCGAATACCTCCGGTAAATTGTGTGGTGCACAGGCATCGATTTTCATTTATGAATCCCTCATTGCTCCCAAAAAACCATGCATATCTTTAATTAGGTTTTCACTTATGCTTATAACCTCCCCCGTTGACTCAACTGTAAATCGGACTTTATTATAAATAATTTCATCCATTACAATATTAATCTCAACATTCTTCTTTCCTAGTTTTCCAATCAATCCTTTTTCAATTGAAGCTCGCTTAATTTCTTCAGCCTGTCTTCTAATTAATGCAAGCCTAGTACGTAGATCATCTTTTTTGCCTTCCAAACGTTTCTTCTCGGTATTGTAAAAGTTCATTAGTTCTTTCATCTCTGTTTGATTTAAGTTTAGCTCCTTTTTCATGTGAGATATGTCCTTTTTCATATTCGAATCAAACTTATCGACATAATTTATAAAAACCTTTGGATTAGTAATATATATTTTAGAGTGCTCTGTCACACTTTTATTTCCTATTATAATAATGGTGTCATCTATCAGCAACGCTTCGGACTGTTTAGGCTCTGCAATTACGGTTATATCATTTACCAGTATCTTTGTATTGCCGTATAATTCCTTTGAAAATAAACCATCCGTATCTACAACACTTAACTTTGTAATCGACATTCACGATCCCCCCTTATTCAACCTATTCAGAGCTGAGGTTGTCTCATGTACATCAGGCAGAAAATAGGATCCTTTTATCCGTAATCCACCAATTAGTGGTATAATCTATCTTTTTCACTATTTATGAATGCTATGCAACGCTAGTAGGCATCGTTTTTTAAAGTGCAACACCAAACACATTCAAAATTTATGCGGTTGCGGCAGACAAAAGTTCGATAACATTGCCAACACAACAAAAGGTGGTGGAAAAGTGGATTGAAAATAAAAAAACCTCCAGCCACGTTTAATTCGGCCAGAGGACTCTTTTCATTCGCTATTGAAACTGTCTGATCAGTGTGTGAGTTACGCGGCACACAGGCATCGCTTTTTAACTATTTACCATTACGAAGATTTACGCATCGATCTCGTAATAAGACTTACAATGAACACAAGTATAATCGCTCCAATGATAGCGGGGATAATGTAGAAATCAGAAATTTTAGGCCCCCAACTTCCAAGAAGCAAACCACCAATCCAAGCTCCAATGATACCAGCGATAATATTACCGATAATGCCACCTGGGATATCTTTACCTAAAATCATACCTGCAAACCAACCGATAATCCCACCAATAATTAAAAACCAAATGAAACTCATTCTATCCATCTCCTATTTAGTAGTTTTAAATTTCGCTATAGTCCTTTCAATAACCTTTATTTAACCCCTTCAAACATAATTGTTTGTGGGCATGTGCAACAAAAAACAACCAACAATTCACACAATTGAATAAAAATTTAAATTAAATTAGAAATCGCAATAAATTCCTAGCCCACGCCTTATAAATATGTAATTGTAGTGAATTGTCGAAATAGCTTCTTGCACAGCGTACCTAAAATGTTGATACTCATTTTTAATTTAATCGACCTAAACATACTCATTTAATTGTAAATGAGTATGTTTAGGTTTAATATGGTTATATTACGTATAGCCATGTACCCAAAAGTTGGGCATTTTTATGAGAGGAAGTCACCTATATGCGCGTGTATAATTACGACACATTAAAAAACTTAATGATGCCGATGGAAACAGTCCATTTAATTGCCAAAATTAATGAGTACAAAGGAAAACAAGAGCTCTATAAGCAACAAGCAGCCCAAATTCTCGATACATTAAAAAACATGGCTGTTATCCAATCGACGAAGGCATCTAACGCCATTGAAGGTATTATCATTACAGATGTTCGTCTTAAGAGCATTATGGAAAGTAAAACCGACCCGTTTGACCGATCTGAAGGTGATATTGTGGGTTATCGAGATGTGTTACAACTCATTCATTCCTCTTACGAAGCTATTCCTGTGAACGGGAATGTCATCCTACAGTTGCACAAAGAGCTATATCGATACATTCCGATTGAAGGCGGACGCTGGAAAAACGTTGATAACATCATTAGCGAGACCTATCCAGACGGTTCAAAACGAATCCGCTTTGAACCCGTATCAGCCTTCGCAACACCAGCAGCTATGCATTCTCTCTGCCAAGAACTACGAGAACGTATGAGTAAAGGCGATGTAGAACCACTTATATTAACTAGTCTCTTTATTTTAGACTTTTTATCCATTCATCCATTCAACGATGGAAATGGACGTATGGCACGTTTACTGACACTACTATTACTGTATAATTTCGGTTTTGAAGTAGGTCGATACATTAGTTTAGAGAAAATTATTGAAGATTCAAAAGTCCGGTACTACGAAAATTTGCGCCTCTCTTCCCAAGGATGGCATGAAAATCAAAATAACATCTTCCCTTGGATTAACTACTTACTCGGAACAATCGTAGCTGCCTATAAGGAACTAGAAGAGCGTGTTGGCATTATAGAAACAAAAAAAGGGAATAAGACAACGCGTATACGTTCCTATATCGAGCATAAAATTGGCTACTTTACTAAAGCAGATATTCGCCAAGCATGCCCAGATGTAAGCGATGCGACAATTAATCGTGTGTTAAACGAATTAAAAGAAGAGAAAGCAATTGTCGTTAACGGCTTAGGTAGAGGTGCTAAATGGAGGAAGATTTGACTTTGAAAACGTAAAATCGGTACCTGTGCAACAAAAAATAATGAACAATTCATACAATTGAATAAAAATGCAAAAAAGATTAGATATTGTAGTAAATACCTAATCCGTGCCTTATAAATATGTAATTGTAGTGAATTGTCAAAATAGTATCTTGCACAGGTACCTGAAATTTAATCTGTCTTAAGTGTCCCTAGAATTTGTCCGAAGTGGTGTAAACGCTATACTAAAATGGA
>CAZWAW010000171.1:0-2952 GCA_964632025.1 uncultured Sporosarcina sp. | reverse complement strand
TGTTCGATAGTTGTCGCTTCGGGTTTCATATGATCGCCAGAAACGATATAAGTACCGGGAAGCGAAGTTAAAACACCTAATTTACTATCTAGACGCTCGGCAATCCCTTTTTTATCTGAATTCTCATAAATTACCGCTAAAATAATGAATAAATGTGTTCCCCATAAGCCAATCTGAAAGTGAGGCAATGCTTTGTAGCCGCGTTTTGCAGGTGCGAAGGCGACCCAACTGTCATTTGGTGGATTTACTGTCCGTCTTGCGTGTCTTGCGATATGTGGAAAAAACTCATCAGTTCCGTGTGCTGAAAGGCGGTCCGCAAAATGCGTACCTAGCGTTCCAAACTTGGGCTGAATTCGATTTTGCAATGCTTCCATCCGGTTTTCTAGCCCTTCAATTGAAAATACACCAAAATCATCTTTTTCCCAAAAACGACCAACCATATTCATTACCCCCATTTACATTCACACGTTTATCATAACAGAAAAAGGGGAACAATCTTTAATAACAAGGCTTATAACTAGAGCGAATTCTAGTCGTAGCATATTTTAATTATAACTAACGGAAAATTTGGACTATATACTGAAAAAGGGGTGTCAACTATGAAACAAGTCGTCCATGTTATTCGCAAAGCCGATGTAGAGAAAGAATATGTGAAGCTACTGAACCTAGAACTCGATTACGAACTTGCAACACTTTTCGATGCTGTGCAAGAAGATGATGAAAAGCAGAAAATGAAAAGCAAGCATAGACTTATGGAGATTCATCGTGAGTTGGAGATACTGAATGGCTTCGCATGATTCTGATTGGCGCACCAGAAAGGCATCCATACACGTCCTTTAGAAACAGGGATAGTGTAATGTGATGCCTTTTTCGATATAGTGTACTATAGATAGTCGTTATGGAAGGGGTGGCTTTATGAAATGGGGAATTATCGATCGTTATGCAAAGTCGTTGATCAAAGAAGCGGGTCATAAAATTCGCGTGTCTTTTTTCAATCAAATCGATATCGATTCAAAATCAAGTGCGAATGATCTTGTGACGAATATTGATAAAGAAATCGAACAATTTTTTATCAGTAGGATTAAAAGAGATTTCCCTGACCATAAGATTCTAGGTGAAGAAGGATTTGGCGATATTATTCAGACGCTTGATGGGGTCGTTTGGATGCTTGACCCAATTGACGGAACGATGAATTTCATCCACCAAAAACGGAACTTTGCCATTTCTCTCGGAATATATGCAGAAGGCGTCGGTATGCTTGGTTATATTTATGATGTGATGCGCGATGATTTTTATCATGCTGCTAAAGGTGAAGGGGCTTATTTCAATGATGAACGGCTACCGCAATTGGAGGTTACACCTCTTGCAGAAGCCGTTATAGGTATTAATGCCAGTTGGGTGGCCCCGAATGGCTTCGTTGACAACGAAAAAATTATTAAGCTGATTAAAACGTGCAGAGGGACAAGGTCATATGGCTCGGCAGCCCTCGAGCTTGCGTATGTCTCGTCAGGTAGGCTAGATGCATATATGTCGATGAGGCTGTCGCCCTGGGATGTTGCTGGGGGCATTGTTATTGCGCGGGAGGTCGGTGCTGTCGCAACAAATATGAATGGGGATTTCCCACACCTTCTTGGACAGGATACATTTATAGTCGCAAAGCCTGGATTGCATCAAGATATAGTGACAAACTATATCGACCTAAAACAATAAAAAAAGGACGTTACAAGCACCGGATACTCCGATTACCCTGAAACGTCACATTTGAAAAGTATTTTATTAAAGTAGTCCTTGTTCTCTATACTTCTTTTTCGTTTTAAATCCGTTACCCATAATTAGAATCAATGCAACGATTGCTACAATCGCAATCGTAGGGCTGCTCATACCGACAGCAACGCCGATTGCACACATCGAAGCGATAGCGGCAATGGAGTAAAAAACGAAAATCCATTTGATGTTTTTCAAAAAAATACCTCCATCTACAATTAAATGTTTTCGAATTATCAATACATGTGCTATAATAACACAGTTAATCAACTGAAAAAAGAATAATGGAGTGAAATCATGACTAAACTTAGAAATGACTTACGTAACATAGCTATTATCGCCCACGTCGACCACGGAAAAACGACGCTTGTCGATCAACTTTTAAAACAGTCGGGAATCTTCCGTTCTAACGAACAAGTAGATGACCGTGCAATGGACTCAAACGAAATTGAACGTGAACGCGGAATTACGATTCTTGCAAAGAATACGGCAATTGAATATAAAGATACAAAAATCAACATTTTGGATACACCAGGTCACGCAGATTTCGGCGGAGAAGTGGAACGTATCTTGAAAATGGTAGATGGTGTAATTCTTGTTGTCGACTCATACGAAGGGTGTATGCCACAAACGCGTTTTGTACTGAAAAAAGCGCTTGAGCAGAACTTGAAACCAATCGTTGTCGTTAATAAAATTGACCGTGAATTTGCACGTCCGGAAGAAGTAGTTGATGAAGTTCTTGAATTATTCATCGAACTTGATGCGAATGACGAACAACTTGAATTCCCAGTTATTTATGCATCAGGATTCAACGGTACTGCAAGCCTATCCCCAGACGTTTCAACACAAGAAGAAACGTTGCGTGTACTTTATGACGCAATTCTAGAACATATCCCTGCTCCAGTCGATAATCGCGACGAGCCTTTACAGTTCCAAGTATCACTTCTTGACTACAGCGATTATGTTGGTCGTATCGGTATCGGACGGATCTTCCGTGGAACGATGCAAGTTGGCCAGTCAGTTGCAGTTATGAAACGTGATGGTACTGTGAAAAACTACCGTGTAACGAAAATGTCTGGATTCCTCGGTTTGAAACGCGTTGATATCCAAGAAGCTTTCTCTGGAGATCTTGTTGCGGTATCTGGGATGGAAGCTATTGATGTCAGTGAAACAATCTGTCCAGCAGAT
>CAZWAW010000170.1:0-3023 GCA_964632025.1 uncultured Sporosarcina sp. | reverse complement strand
ACATATTGATTAAAGTTTCAGGTACTGTGCACGAAACTATTCCGACAATCCACTGCAATTACATATTTATGAACAGGAGATTAGATAGGTATCTGATTATCTAATCTCTATTGTTTTTTTATACAATTGGGTGAATTGCTGGTTGTTTTTTGTTGTACCAGGTTTGTTACTCGACTACTGCAAAACGAAGAACGGCCTCTTCCAATACGTCAATTCCGATTAAGATATCTTCAATCGCTGTGTATTCATTTGGATGGTGACTGATTCCGTCTACGGATGGAACAAAAAGAAGCCCTACAGGACATAACCGGGTCATGTTCATGGCATCATGGCCAGCTCCACTCTGCATGAGTTGATAGGGAATATTCTTGTCCTTACAAACCATTTCTAGCGCATTATTAATTTCTGGGGATAGAAGTACAGGCTCCTCAGAACTAATTTCAATACTTTCTATCTCAAGCTTTCTATTCTCTTTAATGGAAGCGATCGTTTGTACTAAATGATCTTGCACGCGTTGCCTTGATTGTAACGAAGTGGATCTCATATCAATTTTCAATTCCACATCTCCTGGCACGACGTTCATAGCCCCATTGAATACCTCCATAACGCCTAATGTAGCGACAGTACCAAAGTCTTCCTCTGCCTTCGCGACTTTTTCAAGTTCCAAAGCAATTTCTGCTGCCCCAAGAAGCGCATCTTTTCTCATATTCATCGGAGTCGTGCCTGAATGCGATGCTTTACCTGTTATTCTAACAATTAGCCTAAGCGGCGCGGCAATTCCTGTAACAATCCCGATTTTTTTATGATTATTGACTAATACTGGACCCTGCTCGATATGTAATTCAAAAAAGGCTTTAAATTCCTCATTCACTCGACTTGCCTGATCGATACCATTAATATCAAGTGCACAATAAGAGAGTGCATCTTCTAATGTAATGCCATCTTTGTCTTTCAAATGTCGATATTTCTCTTTTTCAAATAGCCCTGCCATCGCTTTACTTCCAACTGTGGATACACCAAAACGGGATGATTCTTCGCACGCAAATGAAATCACTTCAATCGGATGGTTCGTTTCAATCTTTTTTTCATTGAGGCGTTTGATCACTTCCAATGCAGCTGTTACGCCCAGCACACCATCGTATTTCCCACCCTGGTAGACGGTGTCCAAATGAGAGCCCATGGCAACAGGAGGGAGCCCTTCAATCTTACCTTCCCGTCTGGCAATAACATTTCCACAAGAATCCATGCGAATTTCAAGATTTTCAGCCTTGCACATCCGCATAAAAGCATGGGTACATGTTTGCTCCTCGTTGGAGTAAGCAATTCTTGTAATTCCCTTATCACCTGTATTGTATTGATTTATAGTAGCAAATAATGCTTCAAATCTTTTTCTTCTATCCATATCCGTAACCTCCGAGTATCCATTTTCGTCTTAGCTTGAAGAAAGAGTATGCGATTTAAGCACTCATTTAATGATATGTGTCCCTGCTTTTTCATTCATTGCGTCTTTTAAACTTTCGGTATTCGTAATGATAACTCTCATCCCGCTCTCCTCCAAAAAGCTTAAGCTTGCCTCAATTTTAGGCAGCATAGTCCCTTCAGGAAAATGGTTTTCACGTACATATTGCTTCGTCTGTGAAACTGTAATTCTTTCCAGTTCTCTTTGATTGGGTTTACCAAAGTTAATACAGACCCTTGATACACCCGTTGTAATAATTAACGTATCTGCGTTAATTTGTTCCGCTAAAAGACTTGTCGCAAAGTCTTTGTCGATAACTGCATCTATTCCTTCATATGTATGATCTTCCCGCTGTACGACAGGGATTCCACCACCACCCACTGCAATAACGACAAAATTCGAGTCAATAAGGGACTTAATGGCGTCTTTTTCAAGTATATTAATGGGTTTAGGGGATGGTACCACACGCCGGTATCCTCTTCCGGAGTCCTCGATAAATTTCCATTCCGGATGGGTTGCCTTCATTCGTTCAGATTGTTCAAAAGTATAAAATGAACCAACGGGTTTTGTTGGATTTTTAAAGTTCGGATCATCTGAACTTACTTCAACCCGAGTTAGAAGAGTAGCAACTTTTTTATCAATACCCCTTCTTGCAAATTCATTTGTTAATGCCTGTTGAATTTGATAGCCAATCCCGCCTTGTGTATCCGCTACACAATTAACGAGCGGGATTAAAGGCATTCCTTCTTGTTCACGTGCAATTTCAGACCTTCGAAGACCGAAACCTACCTGTGGTCCATTTCCGTGTGTAACGACAACTTTAAAGCCTTCTTCCACCATATCGGCAATATTAATAACCGTTTTTTGCACTACTTCATATTGATCCTGAATTGAATCAAAGCCATTCCCTTTAACCAACGCGTTTCCGCCGATGGCAACAATTGTTACTCCACTCACCCGTGTTCCTCCTATAATGCGCATGTATTAGTCTATCTGCGTTTGTGTGCTCGTCTGCCCAGTAGCTCAAATTCAAACTCATAGGAAATGGATCCTTCATAGTCTTGATTATATACGGGATTTCAATAATTACATAGTGTCAGGTACCTGATCATGAAACTATTCCGGTAATTCACTACAATTACATATTTATAAGCTGTGGATTAGGTGTTTAGCGTAATATCTAATGTCCTTTGTATTTTTATTCAACTGTGTGAATCAATTGTTGCGTGGGTACCGATTTTTGGTACCTTTCACTATATGTCCTCCTCCACAATCTGCTTGTACGTAAGACAGTAGGGGCAATAAGCTTGATTCGTTTTATCGAACGGATGGGGAAGAAAATTAGCTCCTATGTTAGTTCTTAAAACGCCCGGTGGAATTAGTTTCTCATTCGCATAATAGGGATAAGACCTGTATGGATAATCCTCCCGTTTTTCTATCATTGGAACTAAGGTGTCGATTGCTTCTCGCAGCGCCGAGTCGGTAATTACATCTTGGCCTTCCAAGTCAGAGATTGTTCTCGACCAGTTCTTTTTCTCTTTGGTTATTACTAGGGGCATTTTGC
>CAZWAW010000169.1:0-3039 GCA_964632025.1 uncultured Sporosarcina sp. | reverse complement strand
TTCGGATCTACAAGCCATCTTGGACCTTCAATGCCAAGAAACGATAGTAAGTAATTTAAAATTCCGTACTCTGAGTTGAAAATCCAACCCCAAATAATCGAAATGGCAACACCTGAAACAACCGCAGGTAAGTAGAAAATCGTACGGAAAAATTTCATTCCTTTTAATGGTTGAGTAATGAGAAGTGCTAAAATTAATGCAATAGCTAAGTTTAAGGGTACAAATATTGCAGCGAATTTAAGGGTAATAATTATAGATTTATAAAACTGCGGATCTGCAGTGAACATTGTTTTGTAGTTATCAATCCCTACAAATGTTGGTTCACTTGTAATTGGCCAATTATAAAAGCTCATAATTAATGAGAAAATCAGTGGTCCCAGGGTGAATGCCAAAAAACCAATGATCCACGGTAAAATAAATAAATAGGGCACTTTTCTATTTACTAACTGATAGCTTTTCGTTTTCTTCGTTGTTATATTTCGCATAAAATGCCCCCATCATCAGATTAGAAAATAGGGTAAAGCACTTAAAAAGTGCTTTACCGCATTAAAGATTACTATTTTTACTCGACAGCACTATTTAATGCCTCTTTTGGTTTCATTAATGTACTTGGATTTAACATCGATTCAAACGTATATTGCAAATTCTCGGATACTTTACTCCAGTCTTCAACGATGAAAGATGCTGGCGTATAGCCATCACTCTGTTCAAGCATAGAATAGAACACACTTTTCACTTCATCTTGTTCAAGTTGTTCACTTTCTACAACTGATTTCAAAACCGGTAGTTCGAAACCAATTCTTTCCTTATTCGCATCTTCATTTGTCCAAAACTTGATGAATTCGAATGCTTCATCTTTATGTTTTGAGTTTTTAGAAATTGAGATACCTGAAGAACTTAAGATACTGACGCTTTTCCCACTTTTAAATGCTGGTAATTCTACGACACCGTAGTCAATGCCCGCTTCTTTTAACGGTGTTAATCCCCATGCCCCGTAGACGAACATCGCAACTTTACCAGATTTCATTTCTGTTGTTCCAGAGCCTTCTGTCGTAATTGCATAGCCATCTTTCGCCATGTTCTGGAACATTTCAAATACTTCTACTGATTTCTCTGAGTTTAAGTTACCTTTCAAGTTCCCTTCTTTATCCACATAAGATGTACCATTGCTCCATAGGAACATTTCGAAATCGTATGGATCCGGTTTTCCTGAGAACGCGAAACCGCTTACTTTTGAATCCTTGTTTGCTACTTTCTTAGCTGTGTCTTGCAGATCTTCCCATGACCAACCCGATTTCGGATAGTCGACACCTGCTTCATCAAACAATGCTTTGTTGTAGTAAACAACATGTGTCGTGTAGCCAACTGGTAATCCTAGAATTTGATCATCTGCTGAGTTATAGTTCCACAGTGTTTCATAGAAATTATCTTTGTACTCAGCGCCTTCTTTTTCAAGATAGGAATCGAGTGGCTCTAGTGCATCCTTGTATTGCGGATAGTTCCACATATACATAATGTCTGGAGCATCCTTTGCACCCATACCAGCTGTAATTTTTGTATCATATTCACTTCCATAAGACTCCAAAGATACTTGGATTGTGTCTTGTGATTCATTGAATTTATCAATCATATCTTGCTGCAGGGTGACATCATCGCCAACGTCCCAAGTGGCGAAGCGGAGTTTAACTTTACCGTCTTTAGTGGTATCGCTTTTCTCGTCAGCTGATGAACTACAACCCACTAAAAGCAACATAACTGCAATAAGTAAAAAGAAAACAGATTTAATATTTACAAACTTCATAATATACCCCCCTTTTTTTTGAACATCTTCATTATATTCTGCGTTTTACTAAAAGTAAACTGTTTTTTCGTCATTTTTAGTAAAGTATATGATTCTAATGACGGGTTACAGTGGCCGTTATTTCATAAAGAGACAGTATCCGTATAATGGATACTGTCTCTTTATGTATGATTACTAGCGTTAAAATCCCCCCTGGAAATCAACCACCTCATTTGAAGTATGGGTTTTTCTACTTCTTCAACAGAAAAAGAGTTACACTCAGTGTTTCAATATGTCCACCGATATTCAGTTTTACTAAAATATCCAGTCCACCCGTTCTTTACACACAATAAACCTTCGAAAGGGCAATAAAAAAAGCACGGCAGAGTAGCCCGTGCTTAGAAAAAATACTAAAGCAAAACTTTTGTATCTTGTTCATCAATGATCTTCAGCAAAAATCTTCTGCATTGGGTAAGGTGTAATGAATCATTTGCCCCAATAAGCAAAACCTTTTTTACCGAACTGGCATCTTTTCCTGTTTAACTTGGCGTGCAATTTTCTCTGTTAAGCGTGTTGTCACTTTCGGCAACACCATTTTAATAACAGGTGTCAACACAGCGCCTGTTAAGCCGCCTGCATTTACTTCGACTGTCCCCGTCATCGTTGTTTGCCCCGCCGTTTCTTCAGCAGTAAACTTACCACTACCTGTAAAGTTTTCCGTTAAGCCTTTTAACTCGAACCGAATCATCGATGGCTCATGAAATTCAGTGACGTTTAACTCCATTTTTACAGCCTTTTTAAATCCTTTAATATTACCTTCGAATGTCCAAACTGACTTTTGTTCATCAATTTGTTCATGCTCCTTATAGGCAGGAACCATTACTGCCCAGTTTTCAATTTGACTAACGTATTCCCATACGTTCTCTACAGATGCTGGAATGATTACAGCATGCGATGCAATTGCCATACGTTTCACTACTTCCTTCTTTATGTATTTATAATGTAAATCTACCACTAACATTCTAGCATTTTAGCCGCATAGATTCACATTTAACACCTTTTTGAAAGAAGTTAGTTGTATTAATTCTTGCAACTTTAATTTGTTTGATTTAGTAGCAGATTCGAATTAGAGGAACTGATAGTAGAAGCACGGTACTATATAGTCGACACTTAACAATTAGAATGTTCTTCCAACACCGCTTTGTCGCTAGATTTGTTCGTTATTCGGGTGAGGTATACCACCTAAATAAGTTGACTTA
>CAZWAW010000168.1:0-3120 GCA_964632025.1 uncultured Sporosarcina sp. | reverse complement strand
TTTCGAACCTTTCTTTTTCAACTTGGCAACAACAGCTTCAATATCTTCAACAGCAAATGCAATATGCCGGATACCCGGGGTATTTGCAAAAGGTTGCTGAATTTCTCTATCATCTGACGGATTATAAAATTTGATTAGCTCTATCCATACCTGACCGTCTGGCGTCCCCAATCCTACACATGCTACTTTAACGTCATTAAGCCCAAATACCTGATTTATCAACTCTCCTTCCATTTCCCATTCCCCTTGCACCTCAAGGCCAAAATCGAGAAAAAAATCTTTAGCGGCAGAGAGGTCATTTACGATTACACCTACATGATCTATTCTATTGATTTTCAAATCTCACACCTCCTATTTCCCTGTTATTTTGCAATATCCTGTATTCTTGATAAGTTTGTTTGTAAATCTAATTTGCTAAAAACATCCTTATTCAATAAACGGACCAGATAGTTGAACACAAGTTAAACAACACTGTTCAACTAACCTTTCCCGTTACTCTGGTTACTGCACCAGCCTTGCCTATATTCTCTGAAGAATGGATTTGATTCTTTATTTACCAGTCCATTCATGGTCTGGATAATCTTCAATTATTGTTCCATCTCTATCAAAAATGCAACTTTCAATTTCTATATCCCCTTGCAAATTGATTTTTTATTGAACTAAAGTACCCAATAAAGGTGGTCAAACCACAGGTACCTAAATTTTAAGAGTAAAAAAGGGATTCCATATAAATTGATTGAACTATCGTTCCGCGACAAGCACCTGAAAATCAGCATTGAATGTGGTGAATTTGTTTCCATCTTGGGAGAGTCTGGTTCGGGAAAATCGAAATGGTTTAATCAATTTGTTTTTAAGTTCTTTTTTTCGCAAAGAAATTTTTATTAAAAAAGTAATATATAATAAATCCTGAAAGAATGATGATTCCAGCCACATATTCATTAAAACCTTTTGAAAACAGTTCGGCCTGAATAAGAGTGTAAACAAAGAAAATAATGATATTTCCTAATGCTGTTGCGATAGTGAAATTTGAAAGTCGAATAGTACTAATACCTGAAACCCCGTTAATGATACTTGTAGGAGCAAAAGGAAATATTCTTGCCCCAAATACAAACCATAGTCCTCTCCTTTCTACCTTACCTAAAATGGCCGAATTAACTTTTTTCAACACAAGATCTTGGAGGACATATCGAATGCTTAGAAATACGATTACCGCACAGAGAATACTAGTTAATATGCTCCACACTATACCTAATTGAAAACCAAAAAGAGTGTTATTTATCAAAATGACAAGAAAAAGTGGGATTACAGGAAATGCATTATGAACCAACATTATCATCAAGGTGATGAACAAAGCGAAAGCTATATTGTCACCTAATATAGAAGTGATGGACTGTATATTTCCGGAGATAATGCTACGAAATAACTCGGGATTTAAATTAACGAAGAACAAGATCATAAATATGAGTAAGATAATTGTCGCTTTTTTCCCCCTGTTCAATAAGCTCACCCTTCCTTAAAAGAGGTACCAGACAAAAAGACAAATAATTCAAATATTAATGCAATTATACTAAAAGTAAAGAAAAATAGCATAGGTATTGAATTACTTTGTATTATTATTGAATTGAGTTGTATTTACTCAATAGATACCTAAAATTAAGATCTATTAGTATTTCGTCGCTTCAGCAACCCTTTTTACCTTTTGAGCATGGCCGGCAATAAAATGGCTCAAATACTTTTCCAAAAACAAATGATTAGCTGCTTTTCCTAAAATGCCAAAAGGGGATTTATATGAGAAAGTATCTATCATGATCGTTTCTGTGCCCCTTTCACTGAATTCATGTCTATGTGTAAAAGAATGAAATGCTCCATGAACCATGGCATCGGTGAATCTGTATGGCTTCACCATTTCAATGACTTGAGACGTTAATTTTTGTTTCATCCCCAAATGGGTCGTTTCCCAAGTAACGAAATCGCCACGCTCCATCAATCCAAACGTAATTCCTTCAATGGCTATTTGTTTCGTCAGCAACGTTTTCCCCGCATGAACTTCAACAGTTCTTGCAAGATCAAAACAAACTTGGATGGGAGCGAGGATTGAAATTTCATGTCTGATGATTGGCATGACGTCACCCTTTTCTGATCTACCAATAGTGTGACGGTTCCTATGCGCAGTGTATGTATAACAATTCAATAGGAAGCCCGTCAATGATAGCTAGTATCGGATTTCAGGTTACATTTTATGCAATTAACAAGGCGTGCCAGCGTCTATTACAAATTATCAAAAACCCCAGTATCCATTTCTGAACACCAGGGCCTTAATTAATCATTCATATGTAGTTCTTAAGAGAGGTACCTATAATGTGAGTGACACAACGGTAAACAATTCACATACCTGAATAAACAGACAAAAATATCAGTCATCCGTCATTTTGTCCGATCTTTATTCTATTTTTATGCAGTTATATCGAATAATCAGAGTAGTTTCACGCGCCTAAAATTCAGTTACGAGTATTATATGTATACATTTCATAATCAAAAAAATCTAACTTACTTGTCCATCTTAATCCAGAAAGCTCGGGAAGAAGATCCCTATGATGTCCCCAATTCAAGATATGTATATTTTGTAATTCAGTATCCGGAAGTGACGATATGCTTCTAGAGTTGTAAGCGGGTTTATGAACGTATATTAATAAACGTTCAGCTAAATCAATATCCTTTGACCAAACTTCATCTGACGGATTTTGAGAACCGTGTAATCTACCAACGTAAATTTTAACGTTATTTGAATCATTCGTGTTCAGCCAATTTTCCTGCGCAATTCTTTTCCCAAGTGTCTGATAATCAGCTTTACCTATATACAGTAATACATCGTTTCCATATACGGGATGCTTACCGTACACCTGATAGATTCCATAATCAGTTTCTTCATTTGTTAAGGTAGGAAGGTCATTTAAGTAGTATGACCCTTCCCATTCAATTTGAATTAACTTCGCTGCAGCAATCACGAGTATGTCCATCTCCTTTTTGAGTGGTATCTAAAAGTGTGTGGTGCACAAGCAGCCATCATTAGATGTCACAAAGAAATAAATGAAATTTGAAGATATGTCCGTACCTGTACAA
>CAZWAW010000167.1:0-3285 GCA_964632025.1 uncultured Sporosarcina sp. | reverse complement strand
CTTCACGGAAGTAGTTAACCCAAAATTTAAGCACATAAAAAAAGACCCTACATGTAGGGTCTTTTTTTAGCTATTATTAAGCTTTTTGAACGTTTGTAGCTTGTAGGCCACGTTGTCCTTGTTCAATTTCAAACGTTACACTTTGACCTTCGTCTAAAGATTTGAAACCATCGCTTTGGATTGCTGAGAAATGTACGAATACGTCTTCTCCTGCTTCACGTTCGATGAATCCAAAACCTTTTTCTGCATTAAACCACTTAACTGTACCTTGTTCCATAATTGTTGCCTCCTAGTGCGGATATCCACACAATGTGTTACTATCCTTGCTCAAATACCTTAGACGAAAAACAAAATCTATTCTCAATCTGAAAAAGAACAAAAATAACTCTTCCTTAGAATAACACATCTAGGAAGAAATAGATAGCAAATGCCCCGTTCACGGAAGTAGTTAACTCCATTACTCAATAAGAAAAAAGCTGCCCTGTAAAGGTAGCTGATTCTTAAACTAAAGCACTAATTAGTTGAATTACCTCCACATTCATGTGAACTTGAACCACTAATCCCAACTTGGGAAAAAAGTTGGTAACCCAACTTCTCGTAACATTTTATTAAATGCCGGAGGATTTGTTTGAGTATTGTGTTCAATCAGGAATAATTGGGCTCTCATTTTTTAACTAGCTTCTGGTCAATTGGAGGGTAAATATCCTCCAATGCTTCTTGTTCATCTAATTTATACAAATAATACACAGTATAAGAATACAGGTTAGGAAAATCCCTTTTTATAGAGGGAGCATTTACTAAAAATACAGTAACATAATCTTCAAAAAAATAATAATGTTCTTTGGGTACATACGTAACCCCTTTGGTTTGAAAAACATCTGCTGGTCCGTTATACCAATTGCCCAACATAGCCGTAAAAGCTAATATAGCCCCTGCCCGAATCTCATTATCCTTATCATTAAAATATTTATAGTAGTAGTCTTTGGTATCATCTCCCCAATCTAAAGCAGCATTAAAAGCGCCTATTTCTAGACCCTGGAATAATTTAGCCAACTTATATTTGATCATGTCATCAATCCTTTCTTCATTAAATTTTAATGAACTAACCTTCCCGTTAGCCATACATGTAGCGCAAAATCAGCGCTACACCACAGAGGATGAAAATATATGCAGAACGGGTATTGGATACTACGGCTGGCGAAGAAGGTCGATGAACTATGGTGCCATAGAGCCCATCCGTTAGTCTGACTCCAACGACCACGGTGCATCACAGACTGTCGCACCCAATACGGGTAGCACTTATGGGAGATTAATCCTACTCTGGTTACTGCACCAGCCTTGCCTATATTCTCTGAAGAATGGAGCTGATTCTTGATTTATCTATCACTTCAAGATTATCCTTCTCAAGGCTCAGTCTTTTTTTAAAAAACTTTTTCTGAGCTTTTTTTGTTATGCAGTTTTATAGATTTTGAGCGTTTTTTAATTTTCATGGGAGTTGAATAAGATTCTGTGCCACAACTCAAAAGTTATGGAATTACGAAAGAACACACTCTGTTGTTTTATTCTCATCAAACTCTAATCTTCTTCACCCCACTCTTTAATTTTGGGTAGTTAATATAAAGACATAAGCAAAAAGGAAGCATAATCAAAACAGTTCAGGGAATACTTATAAAACCAACTTAGAAAGGGGATTTTCATTATGCTACAAAACATCGAGGTTATTACACCATTATTTGAGGGCCACGCTAACGAACGTTTTCAATTTAAACTAAACATTGAGGGGAACGACTATCGAGGTATTTTTCATGATAAGGAAATTCAATGGTTTCAACCGCAACCTCATAGTAAAATTGAAAAGGATGACGTTAACTTCGTGGAAGCTAGCGTTCACAATTTAATGATTAACCGTTTATTACACTGAAAAACGTGGCTATCTATTAGCCACGTTTTTTTATGGGCATGTCTTTAGGTAAGATCCATCCACGCTGACAGACTGGATAGAATGCCCCTACTATACAGTAAGGCAGTACACCAACAGCATACGATGCACTGAGTGAGATAGGCAAAAGCAGATGCACGGTATGGCGATGACAGCACCAAGGCTGAGACTATCACAATGCACGTTGTGTTGATATAACACCCGAATTGGGAAGTATTCGATTTCATTACTCAATAATAAAAGATGTTCAAAGGCTGCCGATTCGTCAACTAAAGCATTTGTTAGTTTAATAAGCCAATGAATAATGGAGTGGAAATCAAACCAAATACAATCGATACACTAAGTTGATTATCAATCCGTTCATCTAGAAATCTTAAACGCCCTTCAAATTTCAGGGAATTTGTCCCCTTTCAATTAATTTTCAAAAAAAGTTGGAAGCCCTACTTCTCTTAAGAGGTCATTAAAGTTATATTGATGTTTTACTTCAAGTCCCGAGTCAGTTAATACTTGTCTAAGTACAATGAACAATTGCTTATCAACCGAACTAAAAATATATTCAAAATGCTTTTCATTATCTAACTGGACTAATAAAGATACAATTACGCTATATAAAAAGGGAAACTCTTGTTTAATGGCTTCTCTATTGTCTATAAACGACCTAACGTAATTTTCAAAATAATAAATTCTGTCTTTAGATGAATGGAACCACTTTTCTTTTTTTCGTTCTTCAATGGGACGAAAGATAATGGCTGAACCCCCATACCAATTGCCAAGACCAGCAGCAAAAACAAGAAGTGAATACTTTCTTACTTCAAGATCTGGATATGAAAAGTATTTATAATACTCATCATAATTATCTACATTCCAATTTTTTGCTGTATCAAAAAATCCAATTTCGATTCCTTCCAAAATACTCTTTGCCTTGTCAACTAACGTTTTTGTCATCTAGATTTCCTCATTTCTTAAATCGTCACTTGAATAAGAAATATGAAAATGAAAAAAATATAATTGCAGATACAATACCCCTAATCCAAGTTAACTTTTTACTTATTCCTGCTTTTTTTTCTAAGTAATTGATATAGCTAATTGTTAATATAAATCCAAAAAATATAATTAAGTATCCATTATAATCACTTACTTTAACTAGATACCTCGTTGCAGCTAAAGCAATGAGTATGGTTCCGATTGTGCCCAAAATCATATAAAAATACAGCACTTGCTTATTATCTTTCAAAACTATCTCTCCCTAATAAAAAATTCACCCTAAAAAACCGATTACTTGTTCAACTATCCTGCCCCGTTAGTTCAACATATTAAATACTAAAGCAATTAGATAAAGTGGGACT
>CAZWAW010000166.1:0-3312 GCA_964632025.1 uncultured Sporosarcina sp. | reverse complement strand
TTCATACACATCCTTAAATGAATGAAACCCATCGAAAATCACCGTACTATCTAGATTGTATTCATTTACAGCAATTGGTGTAAGCAACACAGAAGGGACTTCAATTTTCCCATTATTGACTTTCTGTTCAGCAGACACTTTCTCACCTTTTGCCATCGCAACCGCTAATTTCGCCATTTCTTGTGTGAGCATCTTGATTGGCTTATAGACTGTCATCGTTTGTGTTCCAGTAACAATTCGCTGCACTCCTGCCAAATCCGCATCCTGTCCGGCAACCGGCACTTGACCTGCAAGCCCAGCGGCAGCGAGTGCTTGAATGGCACCACCTGCTGTAGCATCATTCGCAGCAATCACCGCATCGATCTGCTTGTTCGTTGTCCGAAGAGCTTCTTCCATATTGGCTTGTGCATTCACTGGAGTCCAATCCTCGGTCCACTGATCGTAGATAATCGTAATATCACCTCGTTCAATATATGGACGCAGTACAGTGAACACACCTTTTTTCAATAAATGTGCATTGTTATCGGTAATCGCACCACCAATAAAAACGTAATTCCCCTTTGGTACGAGAGCAGTGATGGCTTTCGCCTGCATTTCACCCACTTGTTCATTATCAAAAGAAACATACAAATCGAGATCCGCATTTTTGACGAGTCTGTCATAGGCAATTACTTGGATACCTGCAAGATGCGCCTTGTGAACAATCGCCGCTGTTGCCTCAGCATTATGTGGGACGATTACCAAAAGATCGATCCCGCTTTGAATGAGCGCTTCTGCCTGTGAAATCTGAAGCGCATCATCTCCATTGGCGGCGACAATCTCAATTTCTGCTCCTAGTGCTTCGACCGCTTCCTTAAACAAATCACGGTCTCTCAACCATCGTTCTTCAAGTAATGTATCCATCGAAAATCCAATACGGATTGGGCTGTCGATTTTACTAAGAGGTATCATTTCTTCTGACTTAACGGGTTCCAATGTCTGCTTTGGCGTAGCTATACAAGCAACTAGCAGCAAAGTCATCCCCAAAAACCATACGACGATAGCCTTTCGTTTCATCCACTTGCCCCCTATCGGACTTCGACTTTTTTACTCAATAACGTTTTTCGGTACTCCTTCGGGGACACCCCGCACATTTTCTTGAACACCTTGCTAAAATAATTCGGCTCATGATAACCGATTTCAAATGTAATTTCTTTTAGGCTTAGTTCTGGATCATTCAAAAGCTTCTTCGCTTTTTCAATTCGGCATTCCGTTAGAAAATCAATGTAGTTAATGCCCAACTTCTCCTTGAACATCTTACTAATATAAATTGGGCTTAAATCAACTTTTTTAGCGAGAATATTCAGTGAAATATCTTTATGCGAATGCTCACGGATAAATTGTTTAATTTGATGTATCTTATCTGCCTCTACTCGATCGTAATGCGCCTCGTAAATAGTATTCATTCGCTCAAGTAGCAGGAGCGTCTCCGTCCGTAATTGACGGTAGTCCTGTGCTTGAAACGAAAAAAACGGGGCATTCGCTTCCATTCCCATTTCATCCATCACCCGGTTCGCAATCCAAAGCAACTCGAGCATTCGCTGCTGCGTGTAGATTAATGAACTCCCCTCATTCTCATGCTGTTGAATTAAATCCAATATACCAGAACGAATGGACACCCAGTCCCCTAAACGAATTTGGTCAAAGAAGTCTTTCTGCTGCCGCTTGATAACCTGATTATCTGTCTCTAGACTGAGAGTTGGAGCGTCGGCATAAAATCGACTCTTGACCGCTAGCGTTGTATCCATGGTCGCAATAAGCGCTTCTTGGTACGACTGACGAATCTCGTCTAATGGCTCGCAAACTTGACCAATCCCTATAAACCAGTCTAAGCTCTTTTTTTCCTTGGCCAACGATAAAATCGCTTTGGCTAATGTCAGTGCTTGCGAACGAAAGGACTTCTCTTGATCACGAAACACAATGATAGGAAGCTGCCGTCCATATAACGCACCTACCCAAGCATTTCCGGCTTCACGTACCTTTTCCTTGATCCGCACATAATAGTGTTCTGCTCCCTCTGGCAACAACACTACTACAACAAACTTTTCATGAGTAGAGCGAATATCTAGCATCTCGACAAGCATATCGATATGGACTTCATGGACATGGTCAAATAATAGCTGTGTCACGATATCTGTTTCCACTAATGTCAACGCCTTTTGCCACTTTTCATGCTGCACTTGGCTTGTAGCCTCTGCAACACGTTCTAGCCTGCATTCCTCTAATACTTTTCCTACCGTTGCTACAATCTCACTTGCTCGACTAGGTTTCAGCAAGTAATCCTTCACGCCAAGCTTGAGCGCTTGTCTTGCATAATCAAACATATCAAAGGCTGTCACCATAACAAATTTGATAGCAGAATGCTCATCTTGAATCTTTTCTATCGCTTCAAGCCCTGTCATACCAGGCATCTTAATATCCATTAAGACCAAATCTGGTTGAATCGTATTTGCTAATTCTATTGCCACTTCCCCATTTCTCGCTTGGTAAATGGTAAGTTCAGGGAACGCTTTTTGTAAGATTGCCTGCATCCCTTCTCGCTCAACCGGTTCATCATCAACGATAAGAAGCTTCATCATTTCCCACTTCCCTTGCCATTGGAATTTGTATGACCACCTTTGTCCCCCGACCTTCTCTACTATCAATCGTGACCAAATCCTCTATTCCATAAAATAAATGCAATCTTTTCACCACATTTTGAAAGCCTATTCCAGTAGAGTGTCCTTCGATTGGTACGATGTTCCCCTTCAGCAGCTGCTCCATTTTCTCTCGGGACATCCCTTGTCCACTGTCCTCGATTTCAATGATGACCCATGGATCATCATTCTTAATCCTGAACCAAATGGACCCTCCATCCTGCTCCGGCTCAATAGCATGAATTACCGCATTCTCAATAATGGGCTGAAGGGTTAGTCCTGGGATTTTCACATCTAAGCAAGATTTGTCGATGTCGGACTTAAATTGTAAGCGATCCGTAAAACGTGCCTTTTGGATTTCCATATACTGATTCAAAACAACCACTTCTTCAAACAACGTCACAGAGCGGTCAATTCGCTTCAAATTATAGCGTAGCAACCCCGCTACACTGACTATAAGATCGCTCGTCTCCTCCGCACCATCTAAATACGCCTTTTTCGACAATCTGTTCAAGAAAAACCTCGATGCCGATACCCGCTTATGCTGAAGCCAATACAGCGTCAGAAGCATCCAAACCGATAACATCTTCGAATTCCTGGCGAACACGCTCCGGATCGGCAGCAGGCAAATCGATTT
>CAZWAW010000165.1:0-3315 GCA_964632025.1 uncultured Sporosarcina sp. | reverse complement strand
TGTGAGTCCTCACCTATTCCATATATGACTGGCTCATTTGTTTTTATTCTATAGTAACTTGCATCATCATCAAAATCGGTTCTAATCGTATAGACATTCTCTTGAAATATTGTCTCGTCCCATCGTTTGAACAGATTAATATCTACATTAATGTACTTCTGATCAAAAGGTAAATTTTCTTCGTTTCCGAAAATAGTAATACGGATTTTAGGTAACGAGATTTGAATATTTAATAGGGCAGCCACATGACCAAACCAATGTTCTAAATCTTTTAATGCAATTTCCAAATACCGTTCAGCATCTTTGGCAAGTATATTGAACCTCCATACACGGTCGTCAAATGAAATAACTTCTCGATCCAATAATTCCAGTATTAATACCTGAATACGAGCAATTGAGGTAAGCAATATTTGTGTTTCAATTTGTGTATGTGGTAATGCCAAACCTCTCCCATAAATATTAATGATTTCTTTATGTTTTATATACACTTTACGAAAAGACTTTTTAAAAGGTTCATAAGATTTACTCCGAATATCATCAGTACTAATTCGAATAACCGTAATGCCATTTCGTTCAAATAGTTTATCACGCTTATTATCGAACTCTTTTTGAGCAATATCTTGATGTCCACTTCCATCTACTTCAATGACTGTTTTGAGCAATGGAATATAAAAATCAACTTGTTGTTCGTGGAATGCACCGCTTACTTCCGGCAAAATGTCTTGAACTTTATATTCTGCAATTGTTAAGTTTTTAATAAATCCAACACTTTTTAGTATTTCCGATAAATCATTATAAAAATCATCAGCAGGATAATCAGCACGACTGACATCCCCCTTAATTGTTTGCGACCAACTAAGATTTTCATTTGACAAAAAGATAACTCGATCTAGTGTATCAAGATAATTTCGATCAAGAAGTAGCTTTTTGCGAATATAAGAGGAAGCAATAGTTGGATTACCACGTGTCAATAAATTTTGCACAATTCTTATAATATTCGTATAGACACCCTCCTTGGGGTGCTCAGGTAAATTTGTTATAATAAAATTTGGATTTGAATAGCAATAGTTAGCTGTGAATTTCTTCAATAGACTCAATCCCTTAACTATATTATCTTCATATAAATTTGGTCACTTCATTAAAATTTAGTTCCTCACATTCTTTGTTTTTTAAAAATCTATACAATCTTTTCGAATTTAAAGCTCTCGCCAAGTTTCATTGTCTATGTAAATTATTCTTACCCCTAAATTCTTGTTATTCAAATATAGGATCATCAATTCTGACTAATGAAATAAATAAGTTTTATAGTCCTATTCTATCACAACGTGAATTCATTTTATTACTATCAAGTCAATTTAAATATCAGCTATTCCAATTTGAAAAGTGAATAGTTGTATGGTTATTTTATTAGGAAAATTATTCGTGAATATGGAGTACTAATTTCGATGATTGGAGCGGAAATCAACCTTGTTCGGATTTAGTTAAGGGTACCAGGTTCTTATTGAACTCTGAATTGTTTTAGAACCTGGTACCCGATAATTAGGACATGCAAGGGCGGGGGAGCGGGTGTTGGGGCGGATGCGGGCTTGAGTGAGAGTGCCAATCAATTACGCCACGGCGTAATTGCGTCCGAATTTTTTTCGAGCTCGCTCGAAAAGCTCCCCTAAAAATCCGTGACATCCGCCGGAGGCTTTATCTGGATACAGGTAAATCCAAGCTTCGGGGGGGAGCAAGACTAACTGTTCTGCACTTTACCTATGGTGAAAGTGAAACGTTTTGTCATTCGATTCGTATTAAAGATAAGGATCTTCTAATACGAGGAGAGATTGCGTGAGACAGTTGTATATCAAGCAAAAGGTATTTAGTCTGAGCGGCAAGTTTTCGGTGAAGGATGCAGAAGAGAATGAAGTGTATTTCGTAGAAGGAAGCTTCATGCAAATACCGAAGACGTTTTTGATTATGGATGGCGCTAGACAGGAAGTGGCGATAATCACGAAAAAAACGTTTAGTTTCTTACCGACTTTTTTTGTCGAAGTACACGGCCAAGAAACGGTAACGATAAAAAAGGAATTTTCTTTTTTAAAAGCACGGTATTCAATTGACGCGGCAGGGATAGAAATACAGGGGAATTGGTGGGATATGGATTTCGAGGTGTACCGAAACGGGGAATTGATTGGCGCTGTCAGTAAAAAGTGGTTCACATGGGGCGATAGCTACCAGTTGGAAATTCTAGATGATGAGATGGAACCATTTCTCGTGGCGCTCGTTGTTGCAATTGACTAAGCATAAGCAGCCCAGTCTGCTGCTGCGGCCGGGGGCGGGGCGTGACAAGACCATTAAAGTGTCTTTCCGACAATCCTACTGAGTGCCACGGAGTTTAGTGGAGGGTATCAGGTTCTTATTGAATTCTGAATTAAGCACACCAAAAGCCAACACAAGTAAACCTATTCCCGACGCGTATTTGAATACAGGAAGATTTGAGTATCCTAGTACATAAACAGAACCTAATTTATAAATATGACATCATTGTAGGCTTTTTTTCATACTATATTTTGGGGTGAAAAAATGCCAAGAGTGAAATACCGAGATTCAGACATTGACTTACTGGCAAGGATGATGAGAGCAGAAGCCGAAGGTGAAGGTAAACAAGGAATGCTATACGTTGGAAATGTAATTGTTAATCGTCTTGTAGCAAATTGTTTAGACTTTAATGATGTAAGATCAATTGAACAAGTCATTTTTCAAATACAAGGAGGAAATTATTCTTTTGAAGCTGTTCAAAAAGGTAATTTATTTTATGAAAGAGCGAGACCTGTTGAAAAGAGATTAGCAAAACAGACATTGGATTACTGGAGAGACCACCCAGGGAAATATGCCCTTTGGTATTTTAATCCGTCTGGTCCATGCCCTCCAACATGGTACGGTCAACCTTTTACTGGTCAGTTTAAAGAACATTGTTTTTATGAACCAGTAGCTGGAACATGTGAAAGTGTTTATATTGGTTAAGTTGTCTGGTAACTATTATTAATTCTGGAGTTTAAATTTTAGGTACCTGTGACACTATTCCGATAATTAACTACAATTATATAATTATAAGGCATGGACTAGGTATTTACTTCAATATCTAATTCCATTTGAATTTTTATGTAATTACATGAATTGTTCGTTGTTATTTGTTACACAGGTACCGATTTTTAATTAATATTGATTTGATCGATATTACATACATATATGAAAACTTAAAGTAGAGGTATTGATTAGTATGAATGAGAAGTTACTAAAAAATGCCGATGCAAGCTATCGGTTGGCGGAGCA
>CAZWAW010000164.1:0-3437 GCA_964632025.1 uncultured Sporosarcina sp. | reverse complement strand
GATGGTTTTTGAAGTAACTCTGTTGTTACTTTTCCTGGTGTATATGTATGCATTGGCTTGTTCGCTTTACTGTTGTTAATCACTTTTTGAGGTTCTACCCGTATATCCACACTACCAGGTTCAAAAGAAACTTTAACGCTGCCATAGGACGGGATGAACTTGACGTTTAGACTGCTATAGGGTTGTCTAAATGCTCTTTCAGCAAATGATTGATTTGGATTGCCGCCGTTTTCAATCTTCATCAGTTCATTGCCATCGTCAGCACGGCGCGCGATTCCATTAAAGACTTCAGAACGGGCATACTGGGCGACTTCTTCTGTACGGCGGGCGGCACTTTTTAAGTCCATGTCGGCTCTTGCTTGTGTTGTGTCTATGGATAGCCTCGACTTTGTTGTATTGATTGTCATTTCGGCTTGCGGTTGTTGGATATCTAGCGTTGCACTTGGTTGCTCAATTTCTTGAACTGGCCTTCGGGTAGTCAAACCTAATTGCGCTTTTGTTGTTGTTACTTGGAGTTGTGGGATGTTCAATGTTGTCACCTTCTAAAGAAAGCGTTTGGAGGTTGTCCAAACGCTTTCTGGGATTTGTATTGGGTGTACTTATCGTAAGAAGTCTACTAAGGATGGCTGGATAATACGTGATCCTACGGAAAGTGCTGCACGATGAATTGATTCTTGTGTCAGCATTTCAGTAATGGCTTTTTCGTAATCGATGTCTTCGTTCTCACTCATTTGTTTTTTGGCAGAGGCTTCTTGAGAATCTAAGCGATCCCCCATCATTTCAACTCGGTTTTGGCGAGCACCGATGTCTGCACGTGTCGTTAGTACTTTGTCCATTTGGTCGTCAATATCTTTTATTGCAGCACTAAAATCTGTGTTGGCATCAAACTTGCCGAACACCTCATCAATACCTTTAAAAAGAGCCGCTGCGTCCGTATTGACGTTTATTGTAACGCCATCGAACACTTCAATTTCAACATTCTTCGAGAATGCAGGATCTGTTTCAAAAGCTGTACCATTATATAGGGGTGTTGCGGTCTTGGTACCGCTGAAAATATACTTATCCCCAACTTTTGTATTCGCCATATCCCGAATTTGTTCACGTATTTGATCAAGTTCGCTTTGTATTTTTTCTTTGTCTTCAGGTGTCATTGTTCCATTCGCCGCACTTGTAACAAGTTCTTTCGCACGGTGCATAGCCTGTCCAACTTTATCGAGTGCATCGTCTGAACTATCAATATAGTTGTTGACCTCACCTAGGTTACGTTGGAATTGGGCGATTTTGTCGACTTGCATACGATAGCCCATGCCTTTCATGACGACAACTGGATCGTCTGATGGACGGTTTACTTTTTTACCTGTATTGAGCTGTTCTTGCAGTTTACCCATTTTGTTATAGCTCGTGGAAAGATTCCGGAGCATATTATTGGATAGCATCGATTGTGTTACGCGCATTTAAATGATTGCTCCTTTCTTACATTCCTACTCGGCCCATGCCGTTAATGATTTTGTCGAGTGTTTCGTCGACTACGGTGATCATACGTGCGGATGCGTTGTATGCTTGTTGGAATCTAATCATGTCTGTCATTTCTTCGTCTAGTGAGACGGAGCTGATGGAAGCACGACGATGTTCGACCGCGCCTAAAAGTGTAACTGAATTGAACGTGTTGCGTTCAGCTTGTCCTCCATCGACACCTAGTTTACCGATGACTCCTTGGTAATAGGTTTGGATAGTTGATCCATCCGCCATTATCCCTTTGAATTGCATATTTCCTAATTCAAGTGCATTTTTACCGTTTCCTTCTTCGCCTTGCACAGTAGAAGCCGCGAGCTTGGAGGAATCCTTTATAAGTACGTCATTCACTTTAATATTGCCTGCCGTTAACGTTGTAGTGGTGTCATAGAATTCAAGGTTCGTTACATTGTCGGGTGGCAATCCAAATCCTTTACGATGCGTTTCATTAAATTCTTTCGCAAAAGCTTGCGCCATTGTGTTCAACTTAGCAATCATATCTGGGTAAAGTCCTTTACCATCATCCGTACCGTATGAATTCATCAACGACTTCAATTTTCCTACATCAAGGAGATTTGAATGTTTCGCGTCGACTGTCGTCCCATCCGATTGAATTATATTAAAACCTGTAATTGATTTATTTTCATTTTTTGAAACGTCGTGAAGGGACGATGGATTCGTCTCCAACTTCGCATGCTTAATGCCATTGACAAGTTCCACTTTCGTTCCGTCTTTCATTTTCAATGTCACTGTCACCGAGCCTTCAGCAATCGCTGATGCCCGTCCACCCGATTTTTCATAGCTTGTTTCAATCGGGAAGTAGCCGGATAGTTCATCCAAAAGTGAATCCCGAGCATCGTACAAGTCATTCGGTAAATAGCCGTTTGGTTCGACTTGCTGAATTTGCGCATTTAGCTCTGTGATCTGCTTTAGGATGGAGTTTACATCGCTTGTCGTCACATCAATTTCTTGCCCCAAATTCTTTTGGATCTCCGTCAATGATTTGTGCATGTAGTTGAATGAATCGGCAACTGCCTGACCGCGCTGTATGACAACCGATCGTGCGCCGCCATTTTCCGGGTTGACGGCAAGGTCCTGTAGCGATTGCCAAAATTCACTGAGTGATTTCTGAAGCCCGTATGCAGAGGGCTCGCTCAAGACATCTTCCATTTGAGATATCGCTTTTGTTTGGGTATCCCAGTAGCCAAGTTTATGCGATTCCTGCCTATACTGCTGATCAACAAAACCATCACGGACTCGTTGGATAGAGCCCGCTTGGACACCTGTTCCGAGGAATCCGGTCATTGTACCCGCGTTTAGACCGACGCCTGGGAATCCTGCTGTTGCTTCCATGTTGACACGCTGGCGTGAGTACCCAAGTGTGTTGGCATTACTAATGTTGTGTCCTGTCGTATAAAGAGCGGATTGTTGTGTGAATAGACCTCGTTTACTAGTTTCAAGTCCCATGAATGTAGACATTAGTTAACCCCCTCAGGCATTTGTATCAAAAGATGGCTGTTTGGTAGATATTTTATTTCCGTCAATTTCTGTTTTTGAGTAGTTGGATGATTCCTGACGCGGTCGGACGATGTCCAGCGACAAATTCACGAACTGAAGGGACTGATAGGTCAGCTTCTGGTTCAGATCATTTTGCCATTTCAAGTCGTGAATCGCATGCAGGAGACGGTCCCTCGCCTCCTCAAGGCTCTTCTTGTCCGCTTCCGGTACGACGTCGAGCAAGTCGGTGACGGTTGGATTGAGTGATGCTGATCGTCCTTGATCAGCCAAATACTGCGCCACATCTCGTTGTCTGAGACCATCCATTTGGATGATTGCAGCCAAATGAGATTGCTCGTCTTTCAACAGTTGGTCGAGTCCTTCCATGTCCCCGTTTTTGATAACTGCCGTCTTGTCGTACGCAATCC
>CAZWAW010000163.1:0-3527 GCA_964632025.1 uncultured Sporosarcina sp. | reverse complement strand
TTACTATTGAATCCACGTACCAACTGGTTGTCCCACTAGTACTTCACTGTTCAACTCAACAGTCGGAGTAAAGTCTGGGTTATTTTCTATAAACAGAATAACCGTAGAACCGAAACTGAAGTAACCAAAATCATTACCTTTAACACATTCTTTCGAAGAGTTAAGAAGCTGAATACTATTCACATTTAACGCACCGACTTTTACAATGGCCACTTTTCCGAAGTCTGTAACTACCTCTGAAATGAGGCGATGGTTCGTAGAGAACGGGCTTTGTCCAAGACGTAATCCTAAACTATTCACTGGATAAGAGACACCGCCAAGGGCGTAGCGTGAAACCAATGCTCCCGTTACAGGATAGTGGAAGTGATGATAATGGCTTGGTGATAGATAAAAGATAAAATACGTGCCATCTTTATAAGCAGCTGCTTTTTCAGAGGTACCCATAATTTCGTCTATCTTATACTGATGGCCTTTTATCAGGAAAGATTGGTCGGTAGCTATTTTTCCAAATCCACTTACAACGCCATCCACTGGTGAAGTGAGGATGTTCAGCGAAGGATCCACTTGACGTATGCCATCTTTTAGCTGGCGTGTAAAGAGTGCTTGCAGACTTTTATAGTGTGAAATGGGGTATTCCATTTCATCATTATTAATGCGATAAGCATTGCTGAATGGTTGAATGAACGGCCGGCTAAATCGTGAGCCTGTAAATGATTTTAAAAGAGCAGAAGAAACTGGATTCCCTGTTAGCTCAACAAAAGACTTAAAGAGTGCTTTTTTCATTTAATTTATCCTCCGAACGAGTCATTTACACTTTCGCAATACGAATATTGCTAATCATCAATAGTGACATAATCAACATCAATACAACGAAAAATAAGGGTCCGACATATGGAACTAGGAAAAAGCTTAATGTCATGACAATTCCCGCTGCTGTAATCGGAACACCATAAAATGCACCATCAAATTCAGAGGAGTTGTAGCGGGCAAGACGAACTGCGCCAGCCAATACGTAAAAAATGGTAACGATGACTCCAAGCCATGGTGTCGTATGGAGTGTTGCTTCGTAAATTAATAATGCAGGTGCTAGACCGAATGAAACAAGATCGCATAACGAATCGAGTTCTTTGCCGAAGAGTGATTCTGCATTGTAATGTCTTGCCACCATTCCATCGAAACGATCGAATAATGCAGCAAGGAAAATGAATAGTAAACTCATATGACCTAAGCCTTTTATAATAAGAATGATAGCAACAACGCCAAAACTTAAATTTAACAATGTAATTGCATTCGCTAACTGCGCTTTAACTTTGGATTGTTCAACGTAATCAGGTGAAAACATAAAACACCTCCTAATAGTGTATAGACGATTTCCGATGAATTTATAGCCACGATTTCAACTACTCGAAAATACAATGATACCATGATTTCTATGGTTAAAACTGTGAAATTAATGACGAATTAAAATAAAGTATATAACCGGTAATCTTAAATTATACTTGAATAATGAAGGAGGTGCAATTTATAGTGTGAGTTTAAACTGTTACTCTATTCTGATCGCTACAAAAAGCATGAATTATATATCGACATTTTAGTGATAATAATTATCATTATTAATATAAGAAGGAAAATAACTTGAGAGAAGGTTCAAGATGAAATCAAAAGCACTTTTTACCACAAATCCTATCAGAGTGATTGCAACAAAAAACGCCTCAATCGACTTGCTGATTGGGGCGTTTCTATCTTTTCACAGGGATTACTTCGTCATCATTAATACTTTTTTATCATGTCCTGTAAACTTCACTGTCAATTTTAACGTTGTATAATCAATCACTCCGAATGCCTCTGATGCTTGCTTGATGATGTCTTCATCATCCATGTCCGGTTCAAGCGAGAGTTCCTCGAAAATTGTATTGAGTTTTTCCATGGCTTTATCGCCATGCAGATAGAGATCTTCCATTTGGTTTTCGTATGTTGCCTCTGTTTTATCCCGTTTTTCATCGTAATTAGCGGTAACTGCTTGTTTGATTTCTTTCGTATCAATTGCTATATCAAAAGCGGTGAAGCCATATGTCTCACCAAGCGGCTCTTTGGGCGAATCAGATTCTGTTACCAGGTTTTTATTGCTACAACCGACAATCAGCAGTAGGGCAGAAATCATCGCGATCCGTAGAATTATGCGTATCATTTTCAACTCGGTCATCCTTTCCGGCCTTATCCAAAGTAGACTACTGTCAATCTAACCGTAGTAGGGGAAAGTTATACGGATGGTAACGTTAATTCCGTTTTCAATCGCGTGTCGAAATTAAACACCTAAGAAGAACAGCACGATGGGAACGCTGATGATACTAATTAGCGTCGTGAAAAATGTTGTAAATGATACGAGATCCGGTTCTGTCCCAAATTGTAATGCAAGCATCGTTGTATTTGCCGCTGCCGGCATGGACGCTTGTACAATAATAACCGCTTTTAGAAGGTCATTGACGGGCATGAAATACAAAATCCCGAATGCAATCAAGGGAGAGGCTATCATTCTGATGATGCTGACTGCGGAAACATAGCGGTAAGCGACTCTTTTTCGCGAAATTGCCGCAAGCTGCATGCCGAGTACAAGCATTACTGTCGGAATAGATGCATCGGCAACGAGACTGATGGCTTCCATGACTGCGGTTGGAATAGGTGCTGAAACTAGCTGAAGCACGATTCCTAAAAAGGCGGCGTAAATGAGCGGCATACGGATCACTCGCTGTGCTGACTGGCGTAATGTAGATTTTTCTTCTCCACCGATTGATGCAAAGAAGATACCAACAGTATTCATAAGTAACGATTGAAACACCATCATAATGACGGCATAGTCAAATCCGACGGCTCCGAACGCAAACAGGACTACCGGTGCTCCATAGTTCCCGCTATTCATAAATACGCCCCCAAGAATCATTGCTGATAGTTGTGACCGTGATGCTTTCATGCTAAGTGCCGTAATCCATACGACAACTAGCAGGATAGTTGTCAGGAGTAGACTAAATAACACAATATAGAAATAGTCCATCGTCAATTCATTTGTGTAAAATGTCCGGAATGCTAAAAAGGGTGACATTAAATAAAGAGCTGCTGTTGAAATAGACTTAATATCAAAGCCTATACATTTTTGTCCTATGTAGCCAATTGAGAAGATGATAAATACCGGTAAAATAATTAAGAGTAAATTCATTAGGGTTCAGCTCCAACAGTGTGACCTGTTACTAGCATAGCAGAATTCGGACTATTCAACTATATAGATTTATATAAAGATCCCCATTGAATTCGCTACGGCGCAAGGCTTATATGGGTATTTATTTGTTCAACATCATATGTGTTGATTAACCAAAAACAACCAGTAAATAACTTGATCACACACTGGGCGCTACGTCTATAGTTGCTTTTGGTTTGCTTTTGATTTAATGACTTCTATACGATTACCGAGATGTCTGGATGTGTAGGGATGCGACAAAGTCGCATCCCTACACATTTTTTTCGGTAATCGTATG
>CAZWAW010000162.1:0-3553 GCA_964632025.1 uncultured Sporosarcina sp. | reverse complement strand
ACAACAGGGGAAAGTGGGGATTAATTTGCTAATAAAACCAAAGAAATTACAACCAGGGGATAAAGTTGCGACAGTAAGTCCTTCATATGGAGGGGCGGGTGATCCAGGACTGAGATGGCGTTATGACCAAGGAGTAAAGAGACTAGAAAATATTTTCGGCCTTGAGGTCGTTCCGATGCCAAATAGTTTGAAAGGGTCAGAGTACCTTTATAAGCGTCCACAGGCTCGTGCAGAGGATCTAATGACGGCATTTAAGGATAAGAGCATTAAAGGAATATTTGCGAATCTTGGCGGGGAAGATAGTATTCGTTTACTGCCTTATATTGATTTTGACATAATACGTAAAAACCCGAAAATATTTATGGGCTATTCCGATGTAACGGTTTCACATCTGTTTTGCCATAAAGCTGGGCTCTCTTCTTTTTATGGTCCAGCAGTTTTAACCGATTTCGCTGAAAACGTCGAGATGGATTCCTATACAGTCGATATGTTGAAGCGGATACTCTTTTCTGATGAAGTTATTGGTAAAATAAAACCTGCTGAAAAATGGACGAGTGAGCGTTTGGAATGGCATGAAAGGAATAAGAATCGACGGCGTACAATGCAGAAAAACGCTGGGTATGAAGTGCTTCAAGGCTCAGGTGTTGTTCAAGGAAGATTGATTGGTGGGTGTATCGAAGTACTAGAGTTTGCGAAAGGTACAGAGATTTGGCCAAAACAGAAGCATTGGAAGGACAGCATTCTGTTCTTCGAAACATCGGAAGAGAAGCCAGAACCTAGTTTTATAAAATATTGGCTACGTAATTATGCTGCGCAAGGAATTCTACAAATGGCAAATGGCATCATTTTTGGAAAACCACAGGACGAGAAATATTATGAATCCTATAAAGAAGTCATTCAACAGGTCATGAGAGAGTATGGCTTGGAGGATTTACCGATTCTTTATAATTTGAATTTCGGCCATACAGAACCAAAATTTGTCTTGCCCTATGGTGCGATGGCAAGGATTAATTGTGATAAGGGGACTTTCGCAATTTTAGAGAGCGGGGTGGAGTGAGGTAAGTGGTACTATCATTGTTGGATAAAGGCGTTGCTGATCAATTTAATTTGATTGGTAACTCTTTTTTCATTTAAAGAGATCGTTTCACTTTGTTAATTCCAACAATTCATTCAATTAGGGTACAATAGTAAATAAGAGTTTGATTTTACGAGGAGGATTAGTATGGGGACAGGGAATCTAATCTGGATTGGTAGTCTAGCTTTATTTATTTTGGGGTGCTATCAGTAGTAGTAAATTTTTTATGATTATATTACGTGAAGATAAAAGAGAAATCCGCGATATTATTGGTGGTACGTATGTTGCCATCGTTAAACAGGGCGAATAGTGATGTGAAAATCGAATTGAAGGACGTGTTGATTATCAAAGCGATTATTTTTGATTTTGATGGGACATTAGCAAATACCTTACCCATTTGTTATTATGCTTTTCAGTGTGTCTTCAATGAGTTTGATAGTCGAGATCTTTCCATAGAAGAAATAAAGGCAATGTTTGGCCCGTCAGAAACCGGGATTATTCGAGAGAACCTATCTAATAGTAACAAGGACGCAGCCATTGAATTGTACTATGCAAAGTATTCTGAACGCCATAACCAATTAGTTACACCCAATAAGGAAATTGCTGATCTAATAAAGCACTTAAAAGATGAAGGACTGAAAATAGGTATCTTTACTGGAAAGGCAAAAAGAAGTTTAGATATATCTTTGAAAGCTTTACAGATGGAAGAGCTGTTTGACGTCATCATAACAGGGGATGATGTGAACAAACCAAAACCGCATCCAGAAGGGTTATTGAAAGCTTTATCTCTTTTAGGTATCGAAAATAGTGAGGCACTATTTATTGGAGATAGCGATGCAGACATAGATGCTGGCGTTCGAGCGAATGTACATACGGTTGGAGTCCAATGGCTGCCTGATTATCATTCAATGGAATTTACGATTGAACCTGATGCAATCTTTAATAGTGTAACTGAATTCATTGATTCTATAAAAATCGGTGTTACTTATGAGTACTAAATGGTTGGAATGGGCCAAGAGAATACAAGCATTATCTCAATCGGGATTGACCTTTTCGAAAGACATTTACGATATCGAGCGTTATGAAGAATTACGTATGATTAGTGCAGAAATCATGAAAGAGCACACAGGGTTAGAAATGCAAAAAATCAAGGATTTATTCATGAATGAAACAGGTTATCAAACCCCTAAAGTGGATGTTCGTGGAGTCGTATTTAAAGATGATACGATGTTAATGGTAAGAGAGAATATGGATGATAGATGGTCATTACCTGGCGGATTTTGCGATATAGGTTTGTCTCCATCTGAAAATATTGTTAAGGAAATAAAAGAAGAATCTGGCTATGATGTGGTTCCTACGAAGTTGCTTGCTTTATTGGATAAAAATAAACATCCGCATCCACCACAACCCTATCATTATTATAAAATTTTTATTCAGTGTGAAATCGTTGGTGGAGTTCCAACTACTGGAATCGAAACGAGTGGGATACAGTTTTTCACTGAACATAATATACCAGACCTTTCTGCTGACAGAGTGATAGAGTCGCAAATAAAAACGCTTTTTGAGTTTTCAAGAGACCCTGATAAAGAAACACTATTTGATTAACTAGGGGGATGGCAGTCTTGAAAATCAATAAAAAAAGAGTTAGTAAACTTATTGAGATAACTTTTTTCACTGTCAGTGGAGTCTATTTACTAGTAGCAGGGATAGGATTAATCATCATGATATTGTTTACTATTTCTTATTTTTCGCAATGAAGATGTGATTTATACGGCCGTTGGTCTAATACTTTTTAGGAGAAAGAAGGAAATAACCACCTTTCGCTAACGGGGACTATAATTGAATAAACGAGCAGATAAGCCCCCAGTTATAATAATTCTTATACTGTTCATTAAAATAAACCTCATCGTTTAATTAAGCCATAAGAAAAAATGATCTATTGAGCTACGGAAAGTGGGGTTTCAAATGAGAATAGTTGAAGTTAAACCTTATGATGAACAATGGGTTTCAATCTTTGAAGAAGAGTCCTATAAATTGCATGAGGTTTTTGGTTCAGAAATTATTGAGGTGCACCATATCGGCAGCACGTCTGTAAACGGACTACGGGCAAAGCCCATCATAGATATAATGCCGGTAGTGAGAGACATTAATCGAATAGATGAATTTAACACGGCAATGGTTGCCATTGGCTATGAACCAAAAGGAGAGAATGGAATAGCCGAACGTCGATACTTCCAAAAAGGGGGAGATAACCGAACTCATCATGTTCATATTTATGAATGGGGGAATACTGAAATTGAACGTCATCTCGCATTTCGGAATTACTTGCGGGCACACCCAGATGTTGCATCCAAATATGGGAATTTAAAAGAGAAGTTGTCTCAACGTTTTCCCTATGATATTGAATCATACATCAAAGGAAAGGAACAGTTAGTATTGGAAATTGATCGAAAAGCGATAGGCTGGGATAGTTGATTA
>CAZWAW010000161.1:0-3793 GCA_964632025.1 uncultured Sporosarcina sp. | reverse complement strand
ACATGCCAAGTTTATGGGCGGAAATGCGTTTAGCAGATGATGAAGAACTGCCAGCACTCCTCCTAGCATTTGAAGAAAGCATCGAAACGCTTCTTACTCAATTTGAACAGCCAGTCGTAGTACATAACGTAGCGAATATAACTGTAAAGGATATTATTGCAGACCTGCAGCAAAACATTCAACAATATCTCAACAAAAAGCCACTGACATTAACGGATGTTTTAGTAGAACTTCAAGACTCATTAGAAAATCCGCGAAAAGTAAGTGAACTCATTAGTAAATACACGAATGTGAATGCGGCGACTTGTCAGCAGGCGGTGAAAGAATATTCAGATGGAATTCGCGTCAAGCAAGATTCTTATCATTATGTAATCATTGATGAATCTGCCCGTGCCAATCCACTAGATCTATTAATACCTATGAGTTTGGGCCGCAAAATTATATTAGTTGGGGACCAGATGCAACTACCACATATATTAGAGAAGGAAGTAGTAGAGGCATTAATCACACAAAAAAAAGGCGATGCCGAAATTGCTGAATTGTTGGCAGAACCATTATTTACGCGCTTATTTAATATGTTAAAAGATACGAAGACAAGGACTGTTATGTTAGAAGATCAATATCGTATGCATCCAACAATTGCAAAGTTTGTCAGTGATGCGTTTTATAATGGAAAGTTAAAATCAGGTGTGACAAAGGAACAGCGATCGAATACGATTGCGCGCTATGAGCAGAAAGCCGTTGCATGGATTGATGTCCCGTATGAAAAAGGGCGTGAACAAGGGACAAAAGGAACGAGTAAATATCGTATGGCGGAAGTCGATGCACTTAAAGTAGAGCTATATAAAGTGTTAGCAGAAGAACATGTATATGATATTGGGATAATTACATTCTATAAGGAACAAATGAATGTAATTCAAGCAATGGTAGAAGAGTTTTCTGAAGCAGATAAGGCACGTATCGAAGTTGGTACGGTCGATGCTTTCCAAGGGAAGGAGTTCGACATTGTGTTTTTATCTACTGTTCGTTCCAACAAAGCACGCGGAATTCGTGAACGTGTAGGATTTTTACATAATGATAACCGTCTGAATGTCGCATTCAGCCGTGCGAAACGATTGCTCGTTGTTCTTGGAGACAGCGAGACTGTTTGCGGGGCTTCAAAACCTATAATCCCATCATTACACCAATTGAAGCAGCTATGCATTGAGGAGGGGTATTATGAGTAGAATGTCCGTTTTATCGCTACAAACACCAAAAGTTCGAGCGAATACGTATTCGAAAACGATAGCCTGGCCGGTTTATATGTGGCGTGCCGTTATACCCGAACAAGTAATGAGCGAATTAGATATTTTAGAGCGCCTAGTTCTCTCTTTAGCCAATATCGATAAATTATCGAACGCAACGATTTTTAATGAATTAAACATGTCAAAAGAGTTAATACAAACCGTCATTAAACGATGCCAAGATGCTGATTATTTAAAAGGTGATACATTGACTGATTCAGGTAAACAAATGCTTGCAGATGAGCCAATGTTAGAACAACAAATGATTAAAAATTATGAGCAAATTTATTTATTTCAAGATGGGCTATCTGGTGATTTAATTCCACATTTTGAGGTGGCGTCACTGCCATCATTTACGTGGATAGACTACCATTTAAAGTTAGATGGCAAGCGGGAAAAAATAAAAAAGCCTCACTTTGTTGAAATGGAATCTTCTTTACGTAAAGCACGTTTCATCCGCAAAATGATTGAAGAACAGCAACATGAACGTGGCGTGGAGGAAATTCAACCAGAAGAATCGTTCATTGATGAGCAGTTATTGCAATTTATGGACGAGCTACATGAAGAGGCACCATTAACGTTAGCGGAGGCCGAGGAGCGAGAAGCGATCGAAGAAAGCACTCGCTCAATCATTACGCAAGGCATGATCAAAGTGTTAGATGATAAACCGGAATTAATCTACATGCCAGTTGTGGTTTACGCCCATGTGGATACATTCATGAACGGTCAAATTTATGCGCATTCGCCATTTTCAGTCTTTGAAAATGATTGGTTTACTCAAAAGCTACTTTATGCCATTCAAAACGATGAAACAGTCGCTCTTTTCATTGATATATTAAAAGAAGAGATGCAAAAAGAGTTTATGGACCGCTACCCATTCCATAATTATTTAGATATTGAGCTGTTTAAACAATTCCCGTTAATTGCGAACGATGAAAAGTGGAAAAGTTTAAGGGAACAAATCGAAGCGATGGAAATAGCCTATTCGCGTATTGCTAATGGCGACGAAGACTATGACAATTTCTATATGCGTGCCCAAAGAACGATCGAATCTGTTCTTTACTATACAGTCTGTCAATTGCCAAATCTGAGTCGGACAATGCAGTTTGTTGCACGTGAAAATTATAAGGATACGTTAATGGCAGCTGAGGATTTTTTAACGATTTCAATCCCGCGTAATTATTATGGATTAGAGTTTTGTAGTCGTCTGCAAGAAATAACGCGCAATGTGAAACGTTCAAAATCGAGTAAAGACCGTGCATTGTTATTAGTAATGGATGCCTTAAACAATAAAAATGAGGCATCAATTTCCGTTTTTCGTGATATGCCAGACTTTTTAAAGCGCATCAACTTTATTGTCAATAGCCGCAATAAAACAGCTCATTTTAATGAAGAACAATTAAATCACCTAGACATTTATAAAAACATTAAAAGCGATACGGATGCAATATTAACGATGTGTATTGCTAAGTTTTTAACAGCTAAAGGAGCATTGTAATGGCCAAGAAAAAACCTTCGTTTAATACAAACACGAAAAATACAGCAAATACAACTAAAATCGATAAAAATCGTAAAATTATTGACGGCATCATACAAAAAAAAGAGCAAGAACTAGACCAAGATGAGCGCATTCAAAAGCGCTTAGTTGAATTATTGTCAGTTGAAGAAGAGTTAAAAGTGGAACTGAAGGAAGAACAAAAGGCATTAGAAGAGCAGCGCCAAACTCTAGAAAGCGAATTCAATGATTTAAAAATAGAGTTGCACCAAGATATTGAAAAAGAACAACTCCAAATTGCCGAAGCGAAAAAGAAAATTGCGGAAGCACAATCAAATCTTGTTGATGAACGCTTTCAAATGATTGAATCGATCAAAGTACAAGAGTGTGAAATTCAAGCTTCTTATCGTGAGGAATTACATCGTAACTGGGAAATGGTCATTCATCAAAAAGTCGCGGAACAAACGAAACTTGTTGAAGAAACAGCAGAATTAAAAGAACTTGCACGTAAAGAAAAAGAAACGTTACTTGTTGAAGCCAATCAAGTATTAGAAAAGTCGAAAGATGAAGCACATTTGATTGTCATTGCAGCAGAACAACATAAGTTTGAATTGTTAGGGGAAACACGTAAAAAAATCGAAGCTAAGTACGAAGAAATCACACAACAGTATGAAGAGAAATTAGAAGAATTACATCAAAAAGAAAAAGTACTAAAGAAAAAGCAACTTGAAATGGAATTAGTGGAAGAAGACTTCAATTTTATGAAAGAAGAGTTAGCGAGCAAAAAAGCATTTTATGAGGAAAAACTTCAACAATTATCACCTGAACAAGTGGAGAGGTTACAATTTGAACTAAAAAGCTTAGAAGACGTTCGAGCAGTCGATCAACAAATCATTGCAGAGTTACAAAAAGAAATTCAATATTTAAAACGACTTATTCCGGAAGATGAATTGCGTTCGGTAAAAACGATTATAGAAGAGTTAGAACTCGTGCGTAACGAAAATAATAGTCTGCG
>CAZWAW010000160.1:0-3812 GCA_964632025.1 uncultured Sporosarcina sp. | reverse complement strand
AATCTGGGCGCAATTACGCGGAGGCGTAATTGATTAGAGATTCAATTGATAAGAGAGGAAGGGCTGCCATATGGCGAATAATATCATCGAGAAAATCTGGAATCAGCATATCGTCTACGAAGAACAAGGGAAGCCTGATTTGCTCTATATCGATCTTCATTTACTACATGAAGTGACTTCTCCGCAGGCGTTTGAAGGGCTGCGACTTGCGAATCGTACTGTGCGCAGACCCGATCTCTGCTTTGCAACGATGGATCATAACGTTCCGACACGAAACCGTGATGAGATTAAAGATCCGATTGCACGGAAACAAATCAACACATTGCAAACAAATTGTGATGAATTTGGCGTTCCGCTTGCAAATATGGACCATCCGGATCAAGGAATTGTTCATATAATCGGGCCAGAACTTGGACTGACGCAGCCTGGTAAAACAATTGTCTGCGGCGATAGCCATACATCCACACACGGCGCGTTCGGAGCGATTGCATTTGGCATCGGTACGAGTGAAGTCGAGCATGTTCTTTCGACGCAAACATTGTGGCAATCAAAACCGAAAACAATGGAAATCCGCATTAGCGGGAAACTTGGATTTGGTGTTACCGCAAAAGATGTCATTTTAGCGATTATCGCCAAATTCGGCATTGATATGGGTACGGGGCATATTGTTGAATTTACGGGTGAAGCAATCCGTAATTTGACGATGGAAGAACGGATGACCGTTTGTAATATGTCCATTGAAGCAGGGGCAAAAGCTGGTTTGATCAGCCCAGATGCAACGACTATCGCCTACTTGAAAGGCCGTAGATACGTTCCAGAAGGTCAAGAATTTGAAGCGGCAGCGGCACATTGGCTGTCCCTTGCATCAGATAAGGACGCGACCTATGATACGATTCTTGAAATGAATGCAGATGAAATCGAACCGTTCGTGACATGGGGGACCAACCCGTCAATGGGATCTGGTATTTCAGCTAGTGTTCCTTACGCGAAGGATTTTGAGTCAGAATCAGATAAAGATGCATTGAAACAAGCACTGGCGTATATGGGGCTTGAAGAAGGGGCTCCGCTGAAGTCGATCGATATCCAGCATGTCTTCATTGGTTCGTGTACAAATGCAAGATTGAGTGATTTACGTGCAGCGGCGAAAGTGATTGCAGGGAAGAAAGTACATCCTTCCGTCACAGCAATTGTCGTACCTGGTTCACGCACTGTTAAAAAACAGGCGGAGGATGAAGGGTTAGACTCAGTATTCCTTGAAGCTGGATTCGAGTGGCGGGAATCGGGTTGCAGCATGTGCCTGGCGATGAATGATGATGTCGTTCCAGCAGGTGAACGGTGCGCTTCAACATCGAACCGGAATTTCGAAGGACGACAAGGGGCGGGGGCACGTACGCATCTTGTGAGCCCGGCCATGGCAGCCGCTTCAGCAATTGCCGGCCATTTTGTAGATGTCCGCGAATTGGAAGCTGTTCATTCATAATTGAGGAAAGGATGATTAGATGGAACCGATTAATGAAGTTGTTAGCGTGATAACGCCACTCGACCGTAAAAACGTCGATACCGACCAGATTATTTCGAAAGAGTTTTTGAAACGAATTGAGCGTACGGGGTTCGGGAAATATTTGTTTTATCACTGGCGACATAATGCTGATGGAAGCGAAGTCCAAGATTTCGTCTTGAATGATGAGCGGTTCAAAGGATCTAAAATCCTCGTTGCTCAAGAAAATTTTGGGTGCGGATCCTCTCGTGAACATGCACCGTGGTCGATTTTAGACTATGGATTCAATGTCGTCATTGCGCCAAGTTTTGCGGATATCTTCTACAATAACTGCATGAAAAACGGCTTGCTTCCGATTAAGTTAACAATGTCGGAAGTAGAAGAGTTGTTGGAAAATGGTCAAAAAGATCCTTACTCAGTTGAAGTTAATCTAGTTGAACAGACGGTGACGGGGCAGGATGGCAAGTCCTATTCGTTTGATATTAATCCGTATTATAAAGAAATGTTGTTAAATGGCTGGGATGAAATATCCTTGACTTTCCAATATGAAGAACAAATTGCTAACTATGAGAAGCAGCATCAAAACGCGTAAATAGCGACTTAAAAGGGAGATGGTGTAATTGGGAATTTGTATGACACAGCGCGCTTATTCGAAGCATTTGAACGCTTAACTGAAATTGTTCACCGTACGCCTATTAAACAATCGGAGACGTTGAATGAATGGACACAATCCGAAGTGTACTTAAAACTGGAAAACTTACAGAAGACAGGGTCATTTAAAGTACGCGGCGCGTTCAATAAAATTTCTCAACTGACAGCAGCAGAATGCGCAAAAGGTTTACTTGCAGCTTCCGCGGGAAATCATGCACAAGGTGTTGCATTGGCAGGGCGGAAAGTGGGCGCCAAGGTTACGATATTCATGCCTGAAACGACTCCTATGGCAAAAGTAGATGCTACTCGGAAATACGGAGCAACTGTTAAGCTTATTGGGAAAAGTTTTGACGAGGCTTATAAAGCCGCTCGTTTTGAACAACTGGCAACAGGTGCGACGTTCATTCATCCTTTCGATGACCTAACAATTATCGAGGGCCAGGCAACTGTTGCGATGGAAATGTTGCAACAGCAACCTGATCTGGACACGATTGTTGTACCCGCAGGCGGCGGAGGTTTACTCGCAGGGACTGCACTTGCTGTAAAGACTATAAGGCCTTCGGTAAAAGTGATTGGTGTTCAGGCCGCAAACGCACCTGCAATTGCCTCAGCTTTTCACGGTAGGAAAAATAATTCAACTCACTTTTTACCGACGATTGCAGAAGGAATCTGCGTCAGAGAACCGGGAAAAGTGACGATGGATATCATTCATAATTATGTAGACGATATGGTTACAGTGACGGAACAAGAAATTTCATCAGCGATTCTTTTCATGCTAGAGCGTGAGAAGTTGCTTGTTGAAGGGGCTGCAGCCGCAGCGATTGCAGTTGTTCTCAATAAGAAATTACCTGCTTCATCTAATCGAGTCGGTGTGATCGTCTCAGGCGGAAACTTCGATATTGGGAAGCTAGGAAATTGTATTACAGCATGTAATGACTCTGTGCTTAATTTTTAATACTAATGCTGTGTGGATTAAGCATTAAATAGAATGGTTAGAACTACACTAGTTGAATAATGGATTTAAAAAAGCCCCTTTCGTCGTTGAAAGGGGCTAATTTATTGCTTTTTTGTTTTTTTAAATCTTCCTTATTACGATGTTTCTTAGTGTATAAATTTATTAAGTGATTGTCAGACCTGCACTTGCCGCACCTGTTAAAGTGTTTACTAGACTGAGGCCTGATGCAGTAGCGGTAAATACCATTAGTATACGTTCTCCTTCGTTTACCCCGAATGAGAAGCCGCTAGCAGTGGCAGTCTGTATGGTACCGATATTGATTGTTCCATTAAATGTTAGAGGTACAGTAACGCCTGTTGCGTGAAATTCATTGCTATTTACAGTTGCACGATATACCTCAGCATGAACCGTCAGCGTTGACCCTATTAGACCTAGTCCTACTGTACTAATAAAGTAAGCTGATATATTTGTAAGGGTTCCAGTACGAGGAACCATAAAGCTAAAGTTACTTAGAGCTGGAAGTGTGAATGAACTGCCGAGAATAGAAACGCCTGGAATAGAACTTCCGAATCCTACAAGAGCCGGAGTACCAACTAATCCTCCCACTAGTGTATTCAACGTTACAACCGAAGTTCCTGATGCAAATGGGATTATCGCACTGGAACCATTGATTCCAGCCGCGCCATCCGTACCATTAGTACCTGGCAA
>CAZWAW010000159.1:0-3820 GCA_964632025.1 uncultured Sporosarcina sp. | reverse complement strand
GGTTTAAAACTTTCTAAGACCATACGGCAAAGGCGGCTGTTATTTTAATAATTTAAACGAAACTGGTTTCCATTGGAAGCTAGTTTTTTTATTATAATTTTAAAGGGGGCGGACATCATTCTAAAACGATTGGTAGTCACGGGTTATAAACCCCATGAACTCGGCATATTCGATGACAAGCACCCGGGCGTCCGATTTATTAAAAAAGCATTAGAAAATCGGCTCGTAGCCTTACTGGATGATGGGTTAGAGTGGGTAATCATTAGCGGGCAACTAGGAATCGAAGCATGGGCAGCCGAGGTCGTTATTGATCTAAAAAAAGAATATACAGATTTGAAATATGCCGTCATTACTCCTTTCACAGACCAGGAGAAAAATTGGAACGATATGAAAAAGGAAAAGTATCATACCCTCATCGCTAAAGCAGACTATCATACAAGTCTTACGAAAAGGCCCTATGAAGCTCCATGGCAATTTATCGAAAAAGATAAGTTTTTCATGCGTAATTCTGACGGAATACTCATTGTCTATGACGAAGAAAATGATGGCTCACCAAAGTTCGTGAAGAAAGCAGCCGAAAAGTATGCGGAACGTTCCGATTATCAAGTCCTAACAATTAGCGCGGACGACTTGCAAGTGATTGCGGAAGAAGAGCAAATGAATGAATGGCAATAAGATTTTCGATTCCTTGACACTTTCAATACTACATGGTATGATAGATCCGTTAACAATAAGGTAATGCTTAAGATTTGAATATCTGGCATTCTACGTACTGTTTTTGAGAATACTTATTCACACTGGCGCGACTAAAGGGTCGCAAGGACGTAAAAGTAGGCAGGGTTTACGTTGCTTAAGTTAGAAAGCACCCAGTGGAACAATGACCGCGGCTCTGAAAGCTTATCCTTTCTATGGAAATTATTCCCCGAGTTATCGGGATGAAAAATTAAATTCAAAAGTATAGTGTTACCTGACAATATAAAGGGATGTCCTCAATCGAGGGCATCCCTTTTCCAATTTCATTTTCTAGTCGGGTTAAAATTGCGTTGTTGTTCAACACATATTACACTAACAAGAAAAGTATGGGGGTCATAATGATGGATATTTATGCACATCGCGGCTCGTCCGGAACTCATCCAGAAAACACACTTTCCGCCTTTCACGAAGCTGCCAAGCTTCCTATTTACGGCGTAGAATTTGATGTTCATTTGACAGTAGATGGTGAACTGGTCGTCATTCATGATGAAACAATCGCTAGGACATCAAATGGTAATGGTTTCGTGAAAGATATGACACTTGCGGAGTTAAGGTCATTTGATTTTGGCAGTTGGTTTTCCGATGGATTCCGGGGTGAACCTATACCGACTTTACATGAAGTACTCGAAGTTTTCTCGGAGACTTCCCACCACCTGAATATCGAACTAAAATCGGATATTTTTCCTTACGAGGGGATGGTGGAGAAAGTTGTTGCAATGGTTCAGAAGATGAAAATCGATTCGCGTGTCGTTATTTCATCATTTGATCATGAAGCTGTTCGAGCAGTAAAAAAAATTGCACCACATATTGAAACTGCTGCTTTGTTCATGGAAGTATTAGTCGATCCGCTCGATTATATGCGTACTATTCCTGCCGATGCACTCCATATTTCATTACCATCCGCTGTCCGTCCATCTATGAGAAAAGTTGTAGAAGACGGAGTCACTGTTCGCGTCTTCACTGTTAATGAAGAAAAATACGCAGAAGCACTAAGGAAAGTCGGTGTCACCGCACTATTTACTGATTATCCCGAGAAAATGATGATTTATTTGGATGGAAAAAGCTGAGCAAGAAGCCCAGCTTTTTCTATTCACTCATTCTTTCGACTAAACGTTGATTACTATAACTGGAACATTATTTAGTTCCCCTAGTTGGCACACGCACTAATAAATCTTTCAAAGATCCGTAAGGACACAGCATCCCCTTTTGCCGATAATGCTTCAGGATGCCATTGAACGCCGAATACGAATTGTTCGTCCGCACTTTCAATTGCCTCCACAATACCATCGCTCGCTACACCAGTAACTCTGAAAACTGACGGTACATCCTTCAGCGATTGATGATGATATGAATTCACCTGAATACGCTCGCTCCCCGCAATCGATTCAAGCAAACTTCCTTTTTCTACTTGAACATAGTGGGAAGGATGCGTGTTGGGTGCTATTTGTATGTGTTGAAGAATTGGCCTATCGTTTTGTTTATGAAGATCTTGGTATAACGTTCCACCAACTGCGACGTTCAATACTTGCAGCCCTCTGCAAATGCCAAGAATCGGTTTCCCCGTTTTGAGCATTCGACGCGCAAGTTCCAGCTCGCTTGAATCTCTGCTTGGTGAAACTTCTCCAAGATGCGCATGTGGCTCCTCATTAAACAACATCGGATTGATGTCATTTCCCCCAGACAATAGAAGGCCATCAAGCATTTCCACCAGTTGATCAACGTCTTCCTCCAATCCAACGGGAACAATCATAGGCAATCCACCCGCCCGAATAACTGCCTGTACATATGTGTTTTTTAATATATTTTTCCCGTCTTCCTCAAAATCTGTCGTAATTCCAATAATTGGTTTCATCTATTTATCCCCTTTATAGCTAGTATATTCTTATTCACCCGTATAGTTTGCACATGCCCTTCCCGCTTGTCTTCCGGAAAAAATACAGCCGCCAAGGAATGTCCCTTTCGACGAACGATACCTTCCCTTAAATTAAACTGAAAGACTGTTAATAAATTCTTCAATCTCCGTTTGCGATTTGCGGTCCTTACTCACAAAGCGGCCCACTTCAGCACCACCATGGAATGCTATAAAACTCGGGATTCCAAAAATATCAAGGTCTCCACATAAATCTATAAACTCATCACGATCAACAAGAATGAAACTATATTCCGGGTAGTCTGCTTCGATTCCAGGTAGCAACGGCTCAATTACTCGGCAGTCGGGGCACCAATCTGCGGAAAACATGAACATTGTTCTCTCCTCATTTTTCAGCTTGTCGAATTGTTCCATTGATTGTAGTTTTTCCATTTAAAATCACTCCTATTTGCTAGTTAACTAACACGATTTAATTATATCATTAACAAAGCCATTATTTAATATTTTCAGTGAATTGCACTCATATATCACCTAGACCATTCTGTTATTTGAAACTCCACATGCACCACTTGCCAATATCGACAAAACCTATTCGTTTATAGATGGAGCCTGCAGCAGGATTATCATAGAAAAGACAGAGCATTTTCCCCTCATCGAGCAATTCCGCGCAAAGAATAGACATACAAAATGAAGCTAACCCTTTTTTCTCGTATCCCGACAAAGTGCCAACGCCAACAATCATGGCAGATTGGCTATTTTCCGCTGTGCTCGATGCGGAACTTATTATCCGACCATCTTCTTCGATGAAGTACGTACGCGCAGATTTATTACTAAGTGACTCACGTTTACGTTCAACACTGAACGTACTCGAAGCAAATTCGGGTATTCCATACATTTGATCGATGATTCGTTCCGCGTCATCAGGTATTGCCTTCTTCACTTCAATTTGTGCGGGAACTTCTTGCAAATCCTTAGCATGCTCACATTTAGCATAATAAAGCACACGTGGATTTAACGGTTTACTAGTCAAATATGGTTCCAATTTAACAACAATCTCTTCAATTCCAGAAATAAACTCATACTTTTCATCATGATTGATAATTTCGGCAAACCCTTTTGCGTCAAATTCTCCCGGCGCATATACGATAAAATTGCCATCATATTTTAATAGAATACCTCGCAGTTCGCCATCCTCAA
>CAZWAW010000158.1:0-4061 GCA_964632025.1 uncultured Sporosarcina sp. | reverse complement strand
TTCAACGAGTCGGTTCAGGCGCTTGAAGAAAATAACAATAAGTTGAACGGTGAAATTAAGAAAGTGAATGAAAAAATCGACGCCAATAAAGAGAAGTTCAATGCGCTGTCCGATTTACGTAAAAACGAAGTCGATCGACAACTGGAAGACCTTCTTGTCGTCCAAGGAACAGCAATTGACCGCTATAATAACTCGATTTTAGGTAATCTGGAACAAGGAATTGCGGCTGGAAAAGGCGGATCAGCTGTAGGTGGTACATCTAATCCAACAGCTGATCAGCAACAAATGGCAGCAATCAAAGAAGAAATGGACCGCAAAGCCGGTGATAAGTTAACAACTGTCCTACCAGGGCTCGAAGAAGAGCAGAATAATATGAACGCGATTCTAGCCGCACTTAGCGCAATGAAAAGGAGCGTTGCGGAAGCGAATCCTGATTCCGCATTCATTAGCGAACTGGAGCAGCTTGAAGAAAAGTTGGCATCCGTGAATGCAGGCATGACTGGCAAAGAAGCCCTTTGGAGCAGTGCCAAGAAAGAAGGAACGGATGACTATGTAAAAGCATCTACCGACTACAAGGAACTGATCGGTGATTATGATGTATTGAACAAGGAATATGAATCGGTACAACAAATTTTGAATGCAACCCCAGCAGATACAGCACAGATGATTTTTCAAATAAAGCAAAAAGAAGCATCCCTTCTTAAGCATGATGGATTGTCGAAGAATCAACGGAATAGATTAGAAGGTTTGTTTGCAAAAGGCGCTACCAGCACGAGTACAAAAACACTACTCACCTATTATGCAACGCTCGAACAATTTGGATTTACCCTTGATGAACAGAAACTAAGTATGCATAAAGACGGCGTTCTAAAAGATGAAATCTTAACCGCATTATTGAAAAATGTTGTCGAGATGAATGAACTAGAACTCGAAGGTTGGACTTCTGTAGGGGACGGTATCCCCGAAACTGAACTTGGCATGAGCGAGTTGAGTACAACGTTTGCTGCGATCATGTCCGGTTACAAAGCAACAGTGGAAGAGCAGCATTCTGCACTATTGAATGAGTTGAGTTCGATTGATGAACAAGCAAACGTTCTGCTTAATCAGATTCAAAACACTTCAGGCGAACCTGTTGCGGCAACAAGCGAAGGCGAAGTGGCTGCCAGTCAAAAAAATGTGAGTCGTCAACTTGTTTCGCTCAGCGGCATGGTGAATTCATTGTCAGAGAAACAAAGTGGTCTTGTCAATTACGCCAATGATCTAACTGTAAAAGCGGATAATATGAAAGATACTTCTACTGCATTCAGCGATAAATGGGAAACGAATGTGAGTGCAATGTCAGCATTTGATACGGATATTCAAGGTTTTCTTGGTAACACTTATGTCGACGGCCAAGAGAATGGCTATGCGTTCAATCATTTTGTCAATCCGCTCCAGGTAAAAGGGGAAGCTGCTTTTGCAGATGAAGTGAGGAAAGTACCGCCTGTTATTCTACTACTCATTTTGCTTATTAGTAGCCTATTGATTGGGTTCTTCAGTTATCAAATCAAAGAAGGTTCAATTGGTTTCCGCTTAGGATTGACTTGCATGCTGTCTTTACTCGTAGGCCTGATTATCAGTATCTACAGCATAAATATGTATGTACTGAATGACCAACGTGCAGTTGAATGGACAGTATTTACCATTCTTCTACTATTGGCTAGTGCCGCGGTTATTCGTGCAGCACTTGAATTCGGGCAAACGGCAGGATGGATTGCTAGTGTTGTACTGATGTGTCTGTACATTACGCCACTTCTGATTCTTGCTGTACCTGAAATAAACGTTCCGGATATTTTGTCGACTGTTTATATGTCCATAAAATATGAACCTGAAACAAGCTTCATATGGGGAGCTGTTAGTACAGGAATCATTGCAATTGCTATGCTAGCGATCTCTTATTTGATCAATAAATACAAAACAACTGACACGTCAACGGCAGAACAGGCTCATGAAAATTAAATCGACTTGTCTACTGCTACTAATCCTGATAATCGCTTGGACGGCGGGTGATAATACCGTTCAAGCAGCTCCAGATGATGAGCCCAATCTCGATTTGGAACCAGTTGTTTATGAAAAACTGAAATTCAAGAAAAACACCGATTATTTGCATGACAGTAAAAAAGTTGAAATGAAAAATACAATCCCAGTTAAACAGTTTGATATTTACTTTGATGGTAGAAAGCAATTACCGAAGAGAAGCAATGGATCCTATCTTTTCCGGGCTGAAGAACGTGGGGAGAAAAGTACTGTCGCAGCAAAAACAGCTGAACTCGGTCTCTTTGCAAGTGCTGAAAAGAGTGTGAAGAAAATAACAGCTGTCAAGGTCATAGAAGACAAACCCGCTACTAATACGCGGAGGACACTGATTTTATTGGCCATTATTGTGGCTGGACTCGTTACCTTGTTTACGTTTTTCTTGCCAAAGCTAGTCAACACTTCTGAAGGGGATAAACGAAATCCACTGAGTGATAAAACAACAGGATAGGAGGAAAAAACTTGCTGGCCTATTACTATGCACAATTACAGAAAAAACAAGACGAAGTGAAGCTTCTCACCAAATGCCAATTAGACTTAGAGGGAAAACAATCGGAATTTCAATCGGATGAACAAAAGTGTCTGAAACCGGAATTAGCTTCGCGTACATGGCACGGTACGCTGGCCACTGGTTTCCAAGATATTCGTGAAGTGGGCATCCATGCACCTTTCCTGGAAATAACCGGAGCCCAGTTCACGAACGTGTTTACTGCAATTACTGACAAGATTAATTCGCTTAACGCTGAAATTGTTTCTATCGAACAGACCATTGCGCGTCTTGAGGCGGAAGCTAAGGCAGAAGCAGAGGAGGCAAAACGTTCATGTCTACCGAAGTGAAAATCGTGTATGCAGATGTTGAAAGTACAATCGGCGACATGACTAATGCAGCAACAGTACTTAATTCGAAAGCAGAACCACCAATTACAGGAAATACACTGGATGTGGTGACGAAATTGACGGAGCTTTCGGCGAAACTTGAAACGTTATTGACGCGTTATCAAACGGTGCTTCTTGCCAATAGTGTAACGACTACCAATTCAGTCAAGTTTATGAGTGAGTCGGATGAAAAAGTAGCATCTGTCATGCAGTGCACGGTGGACGGACCGAGGGGGGGGACTAAATGAAGACACTAGATGTTAGCCCGTTTGAAGAAGGCCTGCAGAACAATAGTACGATGCTTGGTCGTCTCGAAGGTGAGATGAAAGCAATCGAAACAGCCGTTGGAGGGCTTGTTGCGTTAGATGATTCCCTGAAAGGGCAAGGCGGTGACGCGATCCGGGCATTTTATAACGATTGTCATATGCCGTTCTTGCAATTTTTCATGATCTTTAAAACGTCTTATGACAGCGTTCTTAGCCAAATGAAATCCGCCCTCAATTCGCTAGAACCTGCGTCTAACGGCTTCATCCAAGAAAGCTTTCTAGAAGCGGAGGTTAACGAAGGATTGAAAACAATCGGCCAATTAACGCTCACTTTGACGGACGAAGCGAATGGTATCATGGATGGAGTCAAAGATATCGTTGCCCTTCCGCATTTGGATGACAGCGAAGTGCACGAAGGCGTGAAAAGTGCACAAACGAAGCGTGAGAAAACAATTACCGATTTGAATGAATTCGATGCAACACAGACAGCTGCATTAATGCAGATTGAAGCCGCTATTATCAATATGGAAATGTGGTTAGCGGATATTGAAGGATTGATGGCAGAAGGATTGACTGCTATAAATTTCCCAAGGGATGCTTGGAATGTAGCTCAAGAAAGTGCACCCATCGCAAAACTTCACCATCAACAACAACTAGATGCACTGGGCCAAAATCCGCGGGTCAAGGAAAATGGAGTGGAAGTTGCAACCCCGAGTTATAGCGAAGATAATCTGTGGGATGATATTGCCTCGACAGTGGGACTGAATGTGAATGACTGGCAAGACAAGCCGGTTAATGCCGCAGCAAGCTTGGCGATGTTTGGTAATTCAGGCTATCTAGCCGCAA
>CAZWAW010000157.1:0-4090 GCA_964632025.1 uncultured Sporosarcina sp. | reverse complement strand
CACTCTCGCTGTATTTCATTGATGTTTTGCTGTTCAGTTTTCAAGGTTCATTTGTAGTGGAATCAACTTGCATTCCTTCGTGTGTTTCGCGTCCCTCACTGGCGACATACATAAGATTACTACGTCTTCGAACATAAGTCAACACTTTATAACAAACTTTCATAAAAATATTGCAAAAGCGCATAGCGTAGCGATTCCTGGTATCCCTAATATCGCGAGTAATAGTCCAGACGTGATGTTTACAGGTACATAGATACCCACAAAACCTCCTGCAACATTCATTGCGAAAAGAACAAGAAACGCAAATGCCAACCGAAACCAATAGACCGATAAACGCTCCAAAGCGTTGTGGATATGCTTCTTATCCACAACCACTAATAGAAGGAGAACCAATATAACGACAACAATACCGATAACTTTCACGGGAAACACTCCTTTTCAATGAATGGTCCATTCTATGCGGTCCCGTGAAAATATATCAATCCCTGCCTAACTGTCGAGCTTTTGCCTCTTTGTATAAATAAAAGTGTTTGCACTCGGCTATTTTCCGCCCAACAATCACTTCTTGGTCATAATCATTAAGATATCTCTCAATACCCCTTGCTCGTTCCCACTCTTCTTTCGTTTCTACCATCAATGAATGAAGGCGTTCATCAAACTCTTTTTTCAACTTACTCTTTCGCCTAAACACCGAAGCGGACCCCCTATAACTCCCGGCGACCTTCCAGCGCCTTCGATAATGTAACTTCATCCGCGTATTCGAGATCACCGCCGACAGGTAGTCCATGCGCAATTCTAGTTGTTTTGATTCCTGAAGGTCTCACAAGCCTCGATATATACATCGCAGTCGCTTCTCCTTCTATTGTAGGGTTCGTGGCCAAAATTAGTTCCTCAACCTCTTCGTTCTGTAATCGAACCAGTAGCGACGGGACATTAATATCCTCAGGGCCAACTCCATCCATCGGCGAGATAGCGCCATGAAGGACATGATAAAGACCTTTGAAATCCCTCATCTTCTCCAAGGCAATAACATCTTTCGGATCTTGAACAACACAAATGATCGAACCATCGCGTTGTGTATCCTGACAAATGTGGCAAGGATCGATATCTGTAATATGACCGCAAACCGAGCAAAAACGCAGATTCCGCTTTGCGTCAACAAGAGCTTTTGCAAAATCCAGCACAGTATCTTCTTTCATGCTTAAGACAAAAAACGCCAGACGACCCGCTGTTTTCGGGCCGATACCTGGCAATTTCATAAAACTATCCATCAATTTTGATATTGGTTCAGGGTAATGCATTTATGTGCCTCCTAGAACATTCCTGGCAGGTTCAATCCTTTTGTGAATTGACCCATCGTCGAGTTCGTTAGTTCTTCCGCTTTAGCCATAGCATCATTAGTTGCGATGACAATAAGGTCTTGTAACATTTCAATATCTTCCGGATCAACTACGGACGGATCAACGATTACTTCAACAACCTGCTTATCTCCAGATACGATGACTTTCACCATACCGCCGCCTGCTGCACCCTCAAGGCGTTTTTCACCAAGCTCTTCCTGTGCTACAGCCATTTGTTTTTGCATTTTCTGCATTTGTTTCATCATGCCTTGCATATTTCCCATACCCTTCATGTTTGTTTCCTCCTCTAATTTTTAATCGTCATGGACTTCTATGAAATCTTTCCCGAAAATCTTTTCCGCCTCAGTTACAATCGGATCCGCATTTTCCTGTTCTGCTTCCTTTACGAAAGAAAGCATTTCTTCATCAGGTGCCTCTTCATTGGAACTTTCCGGCTCTTGTTGTTTAACAAGTCCATTTTTTCGAATGAAGTCTCCCCTTACGCTCAACCAACCATCTTCAGGCACATACACAACTTCATATGCTTTCCCGGTTCGTGAACGCAAGGCATCTGACAGACTCGACCTAAGTGAAGGATTTTCAGATGCCATGAGGCAATGGATTTCATATTTGAATTTTAACACAAAAGCATTCTCTGATGCTGCGACCGGTTCTGTCTCTTCGAGAAGTGCGGCATGTGACCTTTGCATTGTCTGCATCATGCCTGCCCATTCTTCCCGAATCGTCTTGATATCTTGTTTTGTCGCAGATTTCAATACTTCATGGATTTTACCTGTTGGAACTTTGAAGCCTTGCGATGATTTGGACGCATTTTTCCGCGGTTGCGCGGATTGATCTGCAGCCGTTTGCTTATTCATCCCACCACTAGATATCTGTTGTTGCAATTCCATGATCGTACGCTCAAGATCTGCCACCTTCTGCGTGAGCCCTGGGTCAATGGCCTGATTTACCCCACCGACCTGCACAGGGCTGTCAAGATGAATCATTTTCAAAAAGGCAGACTCGATATAAACTTTCGCATGATTGGAGAATCGCATCTCTTGTTGCGTTTTTGCTAGTATGTCGATGAACAAGTATAACGTATCCATTTCAAACCTTTGTGCCATTTCTATAAACCGTTCATCGCCAGGTATGAGTTCGAGTAAATCTTTTAAACTGGGTGCTGTTCGCAAAAGAAGAAGATCCCGGAAAAATGTAATTAAATCTTCTGCCAACCTGGAAACATCTTTCCCCTCAGCAATAAGTCGATCAAGTAATGTCAGCACCATGCCAGCATCTTTGCCAAGTAGTGCTTCCGCCAACTGATGAAAAATATCTTCACCAATTGACCCCGTTACAAGAAGTGCATCTTCAATTGTTATCTTGTCTCCACTGAACGACACAACTTGGTCGAGCATACTGAGTGCATCACGCATTCCTCCAGAAGCCGCCTGTGCAATTACTTTCAAAGCACTTTCATCAGACTCAATACCCGTATCCGCAAGCACTGTCTTCATTCGATTAGTAATATCAGCTGGTGTAATCGGTTTAAAATCGAAACGCTGACATCTCGAAATAATCGTCAGTGGTAGTTTATGCGGTTCCGTGGTTGCTAAGATAAATACGACATGCGATGGCGGCTCTTCAAGTGTTTTTAAAAGCGCGTTGAATGCCGAATTTGATAACATATGTACCTCATCGATGATATATACTTTAAATCGAGCATTAGACGGGGCAAATCGCACCTTTTCAATAATGTCTCGCATTTCCTCAACACGCGAATTCGAAGCTGCATCAAATTCGATGACGTCCGTATTCGACCCTTCAGTGATGCTGATACACGTCGGACATTCATTACACGGTTCTTTTGCCGGGCCATTTTCGCAGTTTAACGCTTTCGCAAAAACTTTCGCGGCACTTGTCTTCCCTGTACCTCTTGGACCCGAGAAAAGATAAGCATGTGTCGTCTTATTATGAAGGAGGGCGTTCTGAAGTGTCTGTTTCACATGTTGTTGCCCAGACATTTCTGCAAACGACTGAGGCCGATATACGCGGTAAAAAGCTTGATACACCAACAGTTTCCTCTCCTTTTGACGCAATGCGCTAATGTTTCTATTATAACATAAATGTACACACTAATCCCTTTTCAAGACAACAAGAAAAGCGTATGTGCCTGGTAAGCCCGGACAATTCGAAAGATGAAGGCAGCCTAAGGTCGCCACTTCGTGTGGACCCAAGGGCTAGGCGCTGAAGTCTAGACAACAAAAAACCCGTCCGCAGAAACGGACGAGTCGAATTGTAAAATTAATGCCGTGCACCTTCCTCTGACAGCCGCACATAAGCGTTACTCCTGTCGCCAGCTCGGTCTAGGCGACCCCGCGGCACATGAGAAATTCTACTTAATGCTGCTTCCTTCCGGACCTGACATGGTTCATAGGTTCCCATTGCGCGGGACCCAAACGTCAACACTGCGTGCAAGAGGCAGGCCCTACAATACGGACAGCCTCGGGAAGGGATTCAGTCTTGCTAGAGCGGATTGCAAGTTACAGGACACCGCTATCTCCCCACCTAGCACGGCATTTACAAGTATACTCAATCTACTAGGTTAAATCAATTAATATCATACGAATAAAGTTATTTTTATAAAACTGTTGACACTTCATTTCAAACATGATAAATTATTAATTGTTGACACGGAGGTATACCCAAGCTCGGCTGAAGGGATCGGTCTTGAAAACCGACAGGGGAGT
>CAZWAW010000156.1:0-4207 GCA_964632025.1 uncultured Sporosarcina sp. | reverse complement strand
TTCTTGCTTCTCTACTTCCACTTTATCTTCCTCGTCTTCTTCATTCTGCTTCATTAATTTTTCATACTCTTCCACTTCTCTATCTACTTCTTCTAATTGGTATTGTTTCTCTTCGCCCGAAAGAGTTTGATCAGCTTGGATTTCTTCACGTCTTTTCAGTAATCCAAACGTAATGAGTTCTCCGTCTTCCATTGACCTAGCCAAATCAACCGCATTCGCGGCTTCCCCTCGTCCAAGGTAAATCCAGTACTTCAAATAGTCCCTATCTGTTTGCAATGTGATATTCGACAACACATTCCTTTTTTGTTCTTCATCCAATCTTTCGTTTGTTACGAATGAATGAGCCAGTTCATACAGCATCACATAAGGCATCGACTTTATACTGTACGGGCTTAGTACTGTGACAACCTGACTATAATTTCGCTGCAAAAAGTATTCATGGCTATCAATGTACGCTTCGTTTTTCGGCTTTTCGTGTATGAAATATATAATTGTAAATAATAGTGCAGGAATAAGTAGCACACTAAGCCCAATAGATAACCATTTAGTCATTTTCCACTTTTTACGTGGCAGCTTCACAAAGCTTTGTTCTTTGATATCCAAAAGTTCCAGTTGTTGCTCAATATAGTCCAGTAACGCTTGGCTATCCTGAATGGACATCACTTTCGCACTTGTCTCATTTAGTTCCAGGACCTCGTTATACTTTAAATATTCTTCATATGTGAATGAGCCATCTACTGCCGCAGCTACTGCCGCCCTCGTTTCCAGCCAGACGCGCTCTGCATCATTTCTAAATGGCGGCAAGCTCTCCATCACCCCGTAATAAATGAAAACAGGTGCCATCCCTTTGCTATACACCATGTTTTCGGGACAAACGATAAGATTTAACCGGGGATACGGATGAGCATCAACCTTCTCAACAAGCTGATGCGCAAACATCCATCTTGACTTGGCATCTTCCGATTGAATTTCATCAAAACGTTTCAACGAACTTGGAATGTCTGCTTGTATGATCAACTCGTCATCTGTTATGACAATTTCTTTTCTGATTTCAGGATTGACTTCTTTTAAAAAGATAATCTCAGTACTTCTTTTAAAACCGAAACGTTCTTTTTGAAAGATGAATGTTCTTTTGTTCGCTTCTTCATTAATCTCTACACCTATCAAATCTTTTAAATATGTATGTACATGAGTCGCCATCTTTTTTTCTCCTTCAAATGATTTCAATACGATCACCTGTCCTGATCCCGCAATGTGCTAGCGTCAAATGCCCTGGAAATAGCTTGTCTTTATTAACCACCCGTATCCAGTGACCTTCACGCGGAGTTACTAAAATAGAATTTGCCTGCCAAGCAATGTCTATCAGTTTTTTCATCGTATAATAATCTGAAAGTCTAAGATCGATTATATCGCCCTCGTAATTTGAAAGATCCACAGTAATTTCTATATACATAATTTCCACCCCTATGAAGGAAAAAGCGCCTTCCTTTTAGGGAATGACGCTCCACTATTTTCAACTCCAGTATCTGAACAATTAGCCGCGAATTTGACCAGCGATTTGCTGATCCGCGTCTTGTAATGCCTGTCCTGCACGGCTTAACTGTACGCCGACTTCACTTAATAATTCACGCATTTCGTTAAAACTTGGCTTAAGGCGCTCATATTGCTCCGCGAACGCTGCACTTGAAGCCCCTTCCCACATGGATTGCAATTCACCAATCATTCCGTCCAAGCGGCCAATTTGTGAAGCAACTTCCCCTGATTCGTGGTTGTAACGTGATGCCATTGCATCCAGTTCTGCTGGTGTTACGCGAATAATTCCTGACATTTTAACATCTCCCTTTTCCTTAAATTTTAGTGCATGTATACAATAACTGTAGGGATAACGGCGACTTGCCGTTTCAATACAGATACTTCTAAGTTCACCATGTCAGATTTTGCGGCATCACCTCCTTAAGTTGATGGGAACTACTAAATCGCCCCCCGGTCTACCTGCTCATTTAATAGGACAATGTTACTTAACACACTTTCCGATATTTCTAATGAGGCTTCAATTGCATTTCCTTTTTCATATGCCAATTGAAATGTAATATCTTTAAACAGAATTTCCATTTCATCCATAATTGCTGTGGCTGCAAGATTGTATAAACGAACATTTTCATATTTACCCGGTTCAAAAATAGCTGTATCGATATAGGGCTTAAAATTACTCACCATTTCGGGCAAGTTCCCTATCATACTACCTACACCTTTTCGAAGACCTTCAATCGTAGACTCCATTTCTTCTATCGGTTCCAAGGCTTGTTTTGCTGCTGCTTTCACTTTTTGATCGAAATCGGAAAACAAACTGACAACCAGCCCGACTGGATTTCCATATAAGCCGACATTTACTGCTGCATTAATACTAGCGACAATCATTTCAAGAGCTGCCTCAATTAATAGCAGTACGATTTCCATGGCTTGAAGAATTGGCATGAGAACCATAGTCGTAACTGCAGTCATATTCTCATGAGCGAGTGCGACTTGTATTTCTTTAATTTTCATTTTGGCCTCTAAATACGGGGAAGGGTCTAGGGAAAAAACAGCCGTTTTTTGTACGGAATCCGTATCCGCAAGCGATGAGGCATTTGTACGGATTACTCCTGCCAAGCCCGTGTCTTTATTGGTAAACGCATTTGCCACAGACTGAACTTGGTTTTCATAGTCAGTCAACTGCCCATTCATTTTGTCTTTGTTCGCAAGCATTATGGCATAGTGGGCAGTCCATTCCCCGACAACCGCATCGATGAAATAATCTTTTCCGCCTTTAAAAAAGTCAGGTATGTCTTTTGTAATGATGTTTTGTGCCCCTGCTACTAAGTTATCAACATCGTCTTTTAAATCATTTAAGTAGTTTCTAACAGGAGCAAATAGACTTTCTACACTAATGTCAATTGACATCACATATTCTATTAACTCTGCAGGTTTAGAATTTAAAATGGAGTTCAAGATGCGGCATTTTTCTTCAGCTTTGTCTAAAAGTAAAATTAGACTATCAATACAGGCTTTAATAAGATAACCTGTACCCGCGATACCAATGAACAGTGGATTGCCTGCCGTTTCTTCAAGTTTTTGTGTGAATAATATCTGTAGCATCGTTACACGCTGGGAAAAACGTGTACTTTCATCATCCACAATACTGACCGAATTCTCCAAATAGCCCGTTGCCAAACCCATTCGACCTTTCACATGATCTTTTATTCCGTTTGCGAGAGCGGTCATATGTGTATGATCGATAGCAATTTTTTCAGCTGTGCCTCCATGAAGAGGGGACCCCGTCCAGATGCTGGTCACTATATGGTCGGCTGCTCCAATATGGATGAATCCGTATCCCGGTTCCCCTTTAAGTCCTATTTGAATTGTATAATCACCATTTTTGTCTGCTTCCACATAGCCTGTATGATTGGAAGTGAACATTGAGAATAGTGGGAGTCCGTTGTTGATGTTAGTTTTTTTGCCGGGGATGCGGTCTTCCAAATTGAGTGTACCTTGTGTACTCGTCAGAAAATCGTATTTACTATAGTAGTTCGTTATGTTGGAGTAGTTTTTTGTTGGATCCACCATGCCTTCAGGTAGCATCGCCGGATTTAATGTAACAGCTTTGACGCGCGGATTTTCAATTGCAACTGCGTTTGTCAATGCACCTGCAAGGGAATTTCCTGTCACGGAGGAGACTTTTCCGTAATCATCATTTACGTCTTTGAAATAGTCTTGGGCATCTTTTAGTTGTACAGGTGTTGTATCACTTAATAACTTTAAGTTCGTGCCGAGCCAGTCTTCTTTTAATTGTTCGCTGCCTACGAAGACGATGGTTAGTTCGTTCGTGTCGAAATTTCGGACAGTTAATGCGTCAAGCCCTGAATCAGTGTCGTATCTAGTGTCAATCACTTTGTAGTCTGATCCATTTAAATTGAATACATCATTTTTATTATGGTGCTTATAAGCATGATATCCCGCCAATTCAACTAAATCCTCGTCTTTTGCCTTAGAATTCGTTATCTGATTCACTTTTTCCGGATTGATGAGTTTAATCGTATCTTCATTGATGAGTTTAATTACATCTTCGATATAGGAAGAGGTAATCGTAGAATTAGAAATATCAGTGACTATAGGCATCTCTCTGATTCCCTCACTATTCTTTAATGATTTCATTTGGATTCATACTCTC
>CAZWAW010000155.1:0-4246 GCA_964632025.1 uncultured Sporosarcina sp. | reverse complement strand
TAATTAAAATGGGAAATCCTTCACACTGGAATTATTCAGTGCGGAGGATTTTTTTATAATTTCCTAGACAGCAAAAATCCTGTCCACTCAAACATAAGTGGACAGGATTTACCTATTTTACTGCGTAATTCGCTCTACTAGGTCTGAACGAATCCAGCCAAAGTCTGCAGGAGGGTTGCTATCTGCGATTACCTTATACCATTTGAAACCATCGCTACCGATTGTTTCATCAATGATAACTAGTGGATAGCCGAATGCGGCATTGGTACCATGATCTTTCGGTTTGTACGAGAATAGTTTAGCGCTAAGCGAATCAGGACTTGTTCGCACATTGACGCCTTCTGGGCCGGTGTAGACGGTGCGTCCGAGGTCTGCTTTCATGTAATCCTTTTTACCAAGGAATGTATCGATTCGCCACATATGTCCGGCAATTTTACTCCCCCAGTTTGGGTCGGAAGCGTACCTGACGTTAAACCCGACAATTTTATTGCCTGGAACCGCTCCGTACGAATATCCGCCTAACGGGTTAGCATAATTTTTGTTCATGTATTCGTTAATAAATGCATTGATACTATTTTCAGGACGTTCGTAGATTTGACCTTTATCGGGACTGGAATCAAATACTTGAATACCGAAAATATTATTTTTCGTTAGTGCATTTCCGCTCATCCCGTAATCACTTTCGTGAATGGCTGTCGCAAGAATGAACAGTGCGTTGACGCGATGTGTTTCTTCAATTGCTTTGAGATAGTTACCAAGACCAATCAACTTCGATGTGGTTGGAGCATCCTTGTAACGGGCAGCCCCCGTACGCTGACGTTCTTTCAAGATCTCAGTGATAAAGTAATCAAGTTCCTCACCGCTATATGAAGATGGTTGGCGTACGGATTGGAATTGGAAGTATGGGTAGTGCGTAATCGTAGTAGTCGAATTCATTTCTTTAAAATGGACACCATCGAGACTGGTATATCTTTTTCCGATCCCCATTGACGGGGCAGCAGTTCCGATTGAATATTCAGGAAGTGATTTTTTTGAGATATTATCGTAGGAGTAGTGATACAATACACCGTCTTGTCCTACTTTATAGTAGTCAGAGGCTGTGACAAGTTCTGCCGGGACAAGATCAACTTCAGTGTGTTTCGCGTAGAAAGTCAATCCGCCCAGTTCAAGAATAACGTGTTCCGGGCTGCTTCCTATATAGTTGATTTCACGGCCTTCTTGAATGTAGGTCACTAGGTTGCGAAAAGAAGAATCTTTATAAAGGGTAGTGGTTTTATTCGGGTTTTTCGAACCGAAAGCTTTACCCGCCTTTATTTTAATAACTTTTGTTCCCTTTACAATTGCCTGAACGGATGAAGATGCATTGTAAGAAACCAATGCATCCTCATATGTTTTATACAGCGCATTTGTCGGACGAAGTTGTCCGCCTGAAATTGTACTTACTTTGTATACTTCAGGATCTACGTTAGGGATGTCCACTGGAGGAATTCCAGGAACATTTGGTTCAGTTGGTTTCAACGTTTCTGCTGCAGCGAACAACCTGAATAGGAATGCCGAAGCGTGTGCGATCGTAGCGTTATCTTTCGGGTTGAAATAAACACCATCTTTTCGGTGATCCCCTCGGATAATGGACAGATTTACGGCAGCTGAGACAGCGTCTACAAAGTTAGCCGAAATCTTTTTTGAGTCTTTGAAACTTAAATTTGTTGTCTGTACAGGTAGGTCCATATAACGCATCGCTTTATACATCATACCTGCCATTTGTTGGCGTGTGATTTTGTCGCTGGCTTTGAATGTGCCGTCCGGATAACCCGAAAGAATACCTGCGCCAGCCGCGTTTTGGATTTCAATTGTAAGACCGGTGTTTGCCTTTAAGTCTTTGAATTTGTACTTTGTGGAAACAGGTAAATCGAGAGCACGTGCGATGTACGAAGCAAATTCGCCTCTTGTAACGGCCCTATTGGGATTGTAATTCCCTTTTGCGTCTGCTCGAATGACGTCTTTCGCGATCCAGTAATTCAAGTCACTTTCCATCTGATGACCTTTAATGTCACTAGCTTGTGCTTGTATCTGGAAGAAAGGGGAAAACATGAGCAGTGTGAGTAAAGTGAAAGTAATTAATTTTTTCACGTGTAAACCTCCTTCTATAATCTCCTTAATACTAGCAGATTTTTACCAGAATAATAAGGTTTAACTTGCATAAGAAGGATTTGTAATAAATATGAAACTAAAGAATAAGCCACAACGTCATATAAGATGCTATAATTACGGAGGACTTTGTTCATTATTATGAGACGATTTAGTCGTAGAAAGGGAAAAATTTCATGACAACTATAAAAGAAAATTTAAAAGATAAAGAAACAGTGTATTTCATTGCAGCGTTGGCAGTCATCGGCATCGCATTGATGCTTCCATCATCTATTGCACTTGTCTTAACTTCCCTATTCTTTGCGTTATTCGCATTTTTCAGGCCGCAGCAAAGCCTGCTTTTCCTCGTCGTCTATGTTAGTATCCGTCCATTTCTTGTCGAAGTGAATCCGGGACTTAAGCTAATCGGGGATCTCATCACATTCATCGCATTTGCAAAAGTAATCATTGCGGGAAGAAAAGATTGGAAGTCTTTGTTTACGTTCAAATGGTTTGAATGGGCATTTTTTGCTTTTCTTTTGTTCGGGGCAATAAGCGGGCTGGTTCAAGGAGTTTTACCTTCCGCAGTTATTTTTCAACTACGGACATTTATTATTATGTATTTGCTTTACTATACTGTTTCACGGATATCGTTACCGGAAGGATGGTTCCAACGGCTTGCATGGGTAACCGTTTGGACAAGCCTAATCGTTTCAGTTCATGGACTTATCGAAAAACTGTCTTTGAGGCAGTTCCTATTGCCGGATGTTTGGAAATATAAAACGTTATCAGCGACAAACTTTGTAAGAATCTATGGATTGCCAGGAAATCCGAATTCACTGGCGTTATTGCTACTGTTCGGAATTATTGCCGTCCTGTTCCTTCAATCAATCTACAAAACCGAGAAATATAAATGGTTCCTAAGGATTAATCTTGTCTTGTTCCTTGGTGTATTTATCCTCACCTATTCAAGAGGGACTTGGATTTCAGCATTTATCCTAGGTGCAATTTTCATTGTACTATCGAAAAACTGGCATCTTATGAAACGACTTGTGATTGCAGGTGTGGCTTCTATCATCCTTGTCTATATACCAGTCAATTTCGGTGTACAGTACTTCAAAGAGCTTGGTCTTAAGGCGCCAGATACCGGACCAGGAAGTATCGCTGAACGATTTGGGGAGACATTCGATCAAAAGAACTTGGCGCTTATGACGGAAAGTGGTCGTTTCTTCTATATTGATAAAGGGTTTGAAGTATTCAAAGACTATCCGGTTGCAGGTGCTGGATTCGGTTCATTCGGCGGGTCTGCGACATTGTCATATGGATCGCCAATCTATAAGTATTACGGAATCCGTTCAGACATCTACGGCGGAAAGTATTTCTACTCGGACAATCAGTACATTCAAGTAATTGCTGAAACTGGTGTTGCAGGCGTTGGCTTATTTGCGGCGTTCCTGCTAGCTATGTTTGCGATGTTCTGGAAAGAACGCAAAACAGTATTCGGCAAATTCATGATTGCGTTCTGGTTTGCGACCGGATTCTCCGGATTCTACTATAATATTTGGGAACTGAAATTTTATACGATGTTCTATTTCATCATCTTTGGGGTATTCGCATCTTATACAAGTCAATATGTGAAGTTTAAGATAAAAGACTTATAATAGAGCGCTTCTGTTGAGTAGCTATTTACTTGTACAAGAAACTAGTGAGAAGGGCCTGAAGATACAATTTCGGGCTCTTTTGAACGTTGTATAATGTGAAACTTCTTTACTATTTAGTCGGCACTTAACAAATGGGATTCCCTACCAATACCGCTTTGTCGCTTGGTGATGGCCTCATGCAATAAGCCTGCCAGAAGATCATTGGCAGTCTTATTGCTTCGGCTCACACTTGTCGCTCCTTCGCTAGATTTGGTCATTATACTGTTAAGGTCACATATTCAATTCCAGTTAAATAGTGCCGAATATATATAGGTTGAATGATTCCATTGAATACCGCTACGGCTATCAGTGTCCAGTTACTGTCACTGAAAGACGCCTCCGTTAGTTTGTATACTACAACGAATACAGTAAAAAAGAGAAGACCATAAAGAAAGCATCAGCCGCCAAAATTGGATCTT
>CAZWAW010000154.1:0-4249 GCA_964632025.1 uncultured Sporosarcina sp. | reverse complement strand
GCAGAAAAAGGATCGCGAAGTCCGTAATAATCAGAAAATCATTCTGCTTAAAGAAGTTCGGTTAAGCCCAACAATCGATGAGCATGATTTCCAGACAAAATTACGGAACGCTATCAAGTTCCTTGAAAAAGGCGATAAAGTTAAAGCTTCAATTCGTTTCCGTGGACGTGCGATTACGCACAAGGAAATCGGACAGCGCGTCCTTGACCGTTTCGCAGAAGCGTGCAAAGATGTATCTACGGTTGAACAACGACCGAAGATGGAAGGCCGCAGCATGTTCCTAGTGCTTGCACCAACTGCTGAAAAAGAGTAACAATGAATGATTTAGGAGGAACAGAACATGCCAAAAATGAAAACTCACCGCGGCTCAGCGAAACGTTTCAAAAAAACCGGTTCTGGTAAATTGAAACGCGGCCGTGCTTACACAAGTCACTTGTTTGCAAACAAACCGACAAAAGCGAAACGTCACCTGCGTAAAGCTTCACTAGTTTCTTCAGGCGATTTCAAACGCATACGTCAAATGATCACTTACATGAAATAATTCAAAACACAATCGGACAGAAAAGCAGGAGGTAATGAACTATGCCACGCGTAAAAGGTGGAACAGTGACGCGCAAGCGTCGTAATCGAGTATTGAAATTAGCAAAAGGCTACTATGGTTCAAAACATAGACTTTACAAGGTAGCAAACCAACAGGTAATGAAATCATTCAACTATGCATACCGTGACCGTCGTCAGAAGAAACGTGAATTCCGTAAACTTTGGATTACACGTATCAATGCGGCTGCACGTATCAACGGTCTTTCTTACAGCACTCTAATGCACGGCTTGAAAGTAGCTGGCATTGATGTTAACCGTAAAATGCTTGCTGATCTTGCAGTAACTGACGCACAAGCGTTCACACAACTTGCAGATGCAGCGAAAAAATCAATCGCAAAATAAGAACGTCATATAGAAGCCGCCAAACGGCCCAGAGTTAATCTGGGTACGAGGTGGTTTTTTTAATTGATCTACTGCGAATGTACACCTTTTTTGTCGGAAATTCCGCGAGATCTGTCGTCTAGTTCACCAAGTCCGCCTTATCGTATTATATTATTCCTTTGTGATGGCTAAACAGTGTAAAATGTAAGTAGATAAAGAAAAGAGGGGAATTGCACTTGCAAACGACAATTTTAGGATGGATTGCGATTATGTCCGTTTGGGCATTTATAACAATGGGGTATGATAAGCGTCAGGCAAAAAGAAAAGGGCAGCGTATACCTGAAAAGAATTTATGGACGCTTGCACTGCTTGGTGGAGGTATTGGTGCATACTTTGGGATGCAAATATTCCGTCATAAGACGAGACATACATCTTTCCGAATCGGCTTTTTACTATTAGCAATTGCCTATGGAATTGGCATACTCTATCTTCTTGGTGTCACCCTGCCAGGAATGGTGCAGGTGTAAAAAGCCCGCTTTTCAACGGGCTTGTACTAGTGTTCCATTAGTCGTTCGATTGGATTTTTCCAACTGATAGCAGCTTTTGGGTAATTGGATAAGATTTTAGATGAGAGAAAATCAAAATCAGCTTTTGTGAAATCTTGAAGTTTTGTTTCATCTTTCACCCAAACGAAAATGGAGACGACGTCAATGGAATCATCTGCTGTATCTAAATACTTTTCACCTTCAAACATAGCGCCTTTATACGATAGGAAGAAATTTTTCTGCACATTTTTCACTTCATCATAGAAATAATACTTTTCTTCCGCATATGCACCATCAAGCTTTCGTTTTGGATCCGTCAAATAACGAATTCCGCGGTAGAATAAATAAACGATAAAGGCAATAATGATAAAGCGGATAAGCAAACTCATAACGGATCCCCCTTACGAATTTATAGATACTATCTTATACGGATGGAAATCTAAAAAGTTTCAATATAGTTAAAAAAATGGAGGTTTTTTATATGCAATTGTCAAAACTATTTTCCATGCAACGTGAACTCGATTTATTTATCCAAAATAACAGGGAGAAACAAACAGATGTTTTTCAAGAAAAAGGACTTGCACTCCTAATTGAACTCGCTGAACTTGCGAATGAAACGCGTTGTTTTAAATTTTGGAGCACAAAAGGTCCTTCAGATGATGCTGTGATTCTTGAAGAATATGTGGATTCGATTCATTTCCTTCTTTCCCTGGGTATTGAAAAGGACTTACATACGCTTACAAACTGGCCGGAAGGAGAAGTTGAAGGAGAGCTAACACAATTATTCCTAGTAACCACGGCTGCGATTCACTGCTTCCTGAATGAACTTACAATGACCGCCTATGAGAATGTTTGGATTCATTATGGAGCCATTGCAAAAAAACTTGGTTTTACAAATGAAGATATTATTAGTGCGTACTTAGCGAAGAATGAAGAAAATTATAACCGTCAAAAAACAGGTTATTAATTGTTTTATAGAAAAATCAAAAAATAGATTGACAGAAGCCTCTAGATAAAAAATAATAGAGTTGTATATAAACTTTCTAGGGGGCGTAAATGTGAACGATTGGAACAAAGAGGATTTTGGTATAAGGTTAAAAAAATTGCGTGAAGAACGCGGATTATCAATGATGGCATTCGGAGCAGCTATTGGAACATCAGCAAGTCGTATTAAAGATTGGGAAAAAGGGAAAAATGCTCCATCGGCGGCTTGGGTGGCAAAAATATCTGAACGGTTTAATGTTTCAACTGATGAGCTGATTCTCGGGAATACGAAGACGTCAAAGCCATTTAAAAGCACAGGATCAGCAAATGTAGATATGCTTTATGACAAATTGAGGGAAAATGTTATTAGTGATGTAGGAACACAAGAACAAGAACAACCGAGTAACACAGACGAACTGTATGCAGAACTTGATGCTATACACAAAGAAACGTATAGAAGCGGAAAAGGCAGAAAACGTGCAGAGATTGAAATGCTTGCAATAATGACAGAACTTCCGAAAAAAGAGGTCCTTGAACTTTTAGAACTTGCAAGGTTGAAAAAACGCTGGTTGTAATGAAAACGACTGCGAATACCACGGGGAAAAAGATGCCTTTGCGGCGTAAATGGTTTTTCATCTTATTTATAATTGTCCTTCTTAGCTTTTTCGTATATAAAGGAAATATGACAGTCGGGGTAACACGTTATGAAATTGTATCAGACAAAATCCCTGATAATTATGACAAATATACGATCGTCCAGATTTCTGATTTACATGATGCCGAGTTCGGTGAAAACCACTCGGATGTTGTTAATAGGGTGAAAATGATTACGCCCCAAGCGATATTCATTACGGGTGATTTTATCGACAGTAATCGCTACGATCTTGAAAAAAGCCTAATTCTTATTGAAGAGCTTCAATTTGTCGCTCCAATCTATTACGTGACAGGAAATCATGAAATTGCTACGCAGGATTTGGACCGTATTCGGGGAGCACTCGAAGACCTGGGGGTTCGTGTCTTATCGAATGAAGCGGATATAATTACATTGTTTCCTAATAGCTCAATAGCAATAGGGGGAATTGAAGATCCGCTGGCAAGTGAGCTTGAAGATAATGAAGCCGTAAAGATATCGATTGAACAAGCATTTGAAAATATCCCTGATGAGATGTTTAAAGTACTATTGTCACATAGACCGGAACAATTTGATGTATACGCTGAAGCAGGGGTAGATGTGACGTTTAGCGGCCATGCTCATGGCGGACAGTTTCGGATACCTGGGATAGGCGGCCTCGTTTCACCTGGGCAAGGCTGGTTTCCTACCTATTCATCGGGTGTACATGAGAAGAATAGCAGCTACTTGGTAGTCAGTCGCGGCCTAGGTAATAGCATCATTCCTGTGCGGCTGTTCAATCAACCGGAAATAGTTGTTGTTACATTACGCAAAATAGAAGAGTCATAGCCTCCTTTCGATTGTTGAAGGAGGTTTTTTGTTAATAATAGTAACAGAATCTATTACGTCTGTTGATTAACCATTTATTCGCATAAAATACTGGTGAGTAGGGCTTGGGAAAATCCATTTTCACTGGACCCTTTTCGGTCCGCTTTCGGCGAAATAATCACGACAGATTTACCGAGTGGGCCCCAGTGTGTCTAGGAATGACGAAGTCATTCCTAGACACACTGTTTTCGGTCATCCTGTTGTGAATAGTTGCCTATCGCGTTCCTACAATGTTCAAGTGAAAAATGCGGTTGCTTTGGAAGAAAAGAATAGATGACTTTCTATAGAAAGTGTAAGTGCC
>CAZWAW010000153.1:0-4265 GCA_964632025.1 uncultured Sporosarcina sp. | reverse complement strand
TGGGAAATGGACTCTTTTAGATCATCAACTTTCACTTTTACATCTTTGAACAAAAATTTCATGTCGCTTGAAGCATCCCTGACGGATGTCCGAAGTTGGCTTCCCGATTGGGGAGTTGAATACAATACCGTAACAGCGGCCGCAATTGAACCTGCCGCGAGTCCGATGAAAAATGTAGATGCTTTCATTGTATAATACACTCCTTCTTAGTTATGAATAGTATTCCTTACTATAGTTTTATTAAAACATTTAAAAGGAGCCTGAGCAATTAAAACAAGCGTAATCGGCCTTTTCGGACACGACTGGGCATCAAAAAAAGCTCTCCTCGTGGAGACGGAAAGCTTTCGCTATAATATCAATTAGAAAATGCAGTTTTAAACGAGGATCGCTTGACCAAGCCCTTCACAATCGGGTAAATCAAGAAAAATGCAATTCCGTTCATCGCAACAGCGGGAAGTACAACTGCTAAGAATAAACCTCCGAACGGTAAATCTGCTCCAAGAATGAAAATGGCGATTGAAAGGAAGATAGTTCCTGACAATACAGTTCCAACACCCGCAACAACAGTAGAAGCGATCAAGTTACCTGCAACTTTTTTGAGTGAGATAATAATTGCATAGATGATAAATGCAGTAATGAATTTATCGATTACATTGGGGATGAAGCCCCCGGGAAAGTTTGAAAAAATACCTGATATAATACCAGTTGTTCCAGCAAGTAAAAATACATTACGTACTTCAGGGAACAGGAATATGCTGATAAACATCATCGTCAGCATGAAATCGGGTTTCATTCCACCCATAATTGGTGGAATAATTAGGTACAATGCGGCACCTACAGCAGTTAATAATGACATTAATACAAGACTTTTCGTATTCATTTCTCATCTCTCCTCAGCTCATCTGTTTTTTGAATTTTTCCTGACGTATCCTCATGATCGACAGCGAAAAACTTATTATGAATCTTACACGATATTCAGATAACTTGCAAGCTTATTGTTCTAACTTTATTCGAATTCCAGCTGCAATTTCCTGAATTCGTTCCACATTTGTTTCAGATTCCTTCGTTTCAAATGTTAGTTGGAATCCGTCGGTTTCATCATAACGAGGGATGAAGTGCAGGTGGGAGTGGAAAACGGCTTGCCCCGCATATGCGCCATTGTTTTGCAGTAAATTCATTCCGGCTGGTTTGAATTCCTCTTTCAGCGCATTGGCGATTTTGGGTACGACGGAAAATAGTTGGGCTGCTTCTTCCGCAGTTAAATCATAGATATTTTCACGATGTGTCTTCGGGATGAGAAGGACATGTCCTTTCGTTACCGGTACAATATCCATGAAGGCAAGAACGTGCTCATCTTCATAAACTTTTACGCTAGGGATTGTACCTTCAATGATTTTACAAAAAACACATGCAGTCATTTTCAACACTCCTTTTCATGAATGGGACAAGTGTAGCATAACTTTATGATGTAGGTTGAAGATTTAAAGACGGTATATAAAAAAGCGTAGGCGCCTTACAGGTAAAGGAAGGCAGTCTAAGTTCGCGACGTCGTGTCGCAACAAGGAGGGATGTAGGCCAATCCCTCCCCACTGCATGACCTGCATCCTGCAGGCCCAAGCGTTATTCAATGAAATAATTAACTCAACCTATATAGTTGCATGAAGGAAAAAGCTTTTTGAACCGTTTTTTGCTAAAATGAAATAGAAGAATGGAGGATGGTTATGGAAATTCTTGAATTACAAGACGTAACAGGCGGTTATACACGTAAACCCGTTCTGTATGATTTATCATTTAACATCGGACATGGTGAGTTAGTTGGTCTGATTGGACTAAATGGGGCGGGGAAAAGTACAACTATTAAACATATTATCGGATTAATGAATCCACATAAGGGAGAAATTCGTGTCAACGGGGTGACATTCAGTGAGGATCCCGAAAAGTATAGAAAAGCGTTCACTTATATTCCAGAGACGCCGATACTCTATGAAGAATTGACGCTGAGGGAACATCTTGAACTAACAGCGATGGCATACGACCTTGATAAAGAAGTATTTGAAGCACGATCGGATGAGTTACTCCGGGAATTCCGGATGGAGAAACGTCTAAACTGGTTCCCAGCGCATTTTTCAAAAGGGATGCGTCAAAAAGTAATGATCATGTGTGCTTTCCTCGTTAATCCATCACTATATATTATCGATGAACCATTTGTCGGCCTCGATCCAATCGGCATCAAATCACTTTTAGAGCAGATGACGCAGAGAACAGAAAATGGGGCTTCTATTCTCATGTCAACGCATGTATTGGCAACTGCGGAAAAACATTGCGATAGGATCATTTTGCTGCACGAAGGACGGGTGCGAGCAGAAGGAACGATGGATGACTTGAGAAAGGCATTCGGACGTCCTGGCGCATCACTGGATGACTTGTATATTGCGATGACAGAGGAAACTGATAATGAACAATTTGCGTGAAATATGGGGATCCCGGTTCGTCCATTATATAACCGAGCTCCAAAAGTATTTGAAGTATGTATTTACAGGCCATTTGGCAATTGTCCTTGTCTTCACAATCGGGGCTGGGGGCTATACGTATAGCGAATGGTTGAAGGAAGTGCCAGCAGAGTTCCCAGCGGCACTGCTTGCTGCTATCATAATTGGACTAGCGCTCGCCTATTCGCCGCCAGTAACGCTATTGAAACCAGCGGACACGGTTTATTTTCTACCACTGGAACAAAAACTGGTGACGTATATGAAACGGGCATTGAGTTGGAGCTTCTACTCACAATTGCCATTACCATTTATTTTATATATTGTGGCGTTGCCGTTACTTTCGGCTACAGGGACCGGGTCGAAGATGGAGTACATCGGTATCGCAATTGCTATGCTGCTCATAAAGCGAGTGTTCATCGAGTCGGAATATAATTTCAGACATGCTTTGGACGGGAAAGGGGTCTGGCTAGATAGGGCCGTCCGATTTTTATTGGCGGGATCCATAATTTATATTGGTCTTACAGGAAGTCCTCTTATCCTTCCTGTGATTGGTGTGCTTATCGCAATGTACAACTCCTATTGGCGAAAAAAGAGGATGCTAAAACCGTTTCCTTACGACCATTTCATCTCGTTTGAACAGAACCGGATGATGCGTTTTTACCGTTTTGCCAACTACTTCACTGACGTTCCACATTTGAAAGGATCCGTTAGCAGAAGGGCGTGGCTCGGTTTTGCGATGGGATCTCCGAACTTCGGCAAGCCTGTTGCACAACTGTATTTAATCAGACGCACATTTATACGTACAGATGATATTTTTTGGCTATGGGTAAGGCTCACTGCTTTGTCAGCGCTTGGGGCAATTTTCATCCCGTTCCCGATTGTCGTGTTCATATTCGCAGGGGCGCTTGCATTTGCCTCTGCGGTACAACTTATCCACGCATTGCGGGCCGGTGACGATTTCCGGATGGATATGCTGTTTCCTGAAAAGCAAGATACCCGTCCCGATGCCATTAAAAGAACCGTTCGCACAGTCCAATGGATTCAGGCGGCAGTAGTCATATGTGCTGCACTGTACCTTTATGGAGTGTCCTTAACGCCTCTTCTTGTCGGGGCTATCATCCTTATCATTTCTGAGGCAACCATCAGATTGACTGTGGAGAAAAAAGAATATGAGTGAGAAAAGTCGTCCCGTTTGCAATCAATTGCAGGCGGGGCGTTTCTTTCGTAAATATGACTAAATATAAAAATAGAATATTCTAATAAACCTTGCAACTTATCTCTGAAATTAGATATACTAAATAAAAGGCATCAGGGGTGATAGGGATGGAGAACAATTATTCATATGCCGAGTTTCTGAAAGCTGTAGGGAAAAACAGCACTTCGCTCCAAGCGGAAAAACTGTTGAATGAAATTTATTTGGATCTTTTTTTGAAACATATACACAGAGAGCAGACGAAGACCAGGATTATGGGATTGATCGACCTTGCGCTTGACTGTCGGGATGAAAGCGCATTCCTAGCATATTCCGAAAGACTGGGCAAACTTGAAGAGAATGATTGAAAAAAGGTAGGACGCTACATGTTGAATAGACATGCAGCGTTTTTTTCTGTGTGTTTTATAGAAAGGGAAATTAGCACGTCTGTTGATTAACCAAACAACCAGTAACTAACTTGATTACACCCTGGCCGCTACTTGTCTAGTTGCGCTTTTGGATCGCTTCGGATTGAATGACTTCTATGTAAGCATCACATGATTAGATGCATACTCTTTGTTAAA
>CAZWAW010000152.1:0-4424 GCA_964632025.1 uncultured Sporosarcina sp. | reverse complement strand
GCCGCCACATCGTCACCGAACGTCAACGTATCCAAACTGCGCGTCAAATAAATAGCCGGGCCGATGAACAATGCAAATAACAAAAAGGCTAGCTGTACATCATCCCATCCTTTTGCATACGTACTTCCCGACAACCAAACGAGCGCAGCCGCAACGGCGAGCTTCGCTTTCACGACAAATACTTGTGTGGCGGCCGAACCAAACGCGGAAATTGCAATTCCCATAAGCGCAACGAGCATCGGTTGGAAGTTATTTTTCCACGATGTTCCTAAAATAATACCAAGTGCAATAGCAGCTCCTACGACCGCACCAAGCGGCATATAGGTAGCTGGAATTGCGGGAAATAATACAAGAAGCATCATCGCTCCGGCACCACCCATTGATGTGACACCTAAAATACTTGCATCCGCCAATGGATTTCGTAATACCCCCTGCAATAATACCCCCGCAACCGCGAGCATTACTCCAACGACAAATGCCGTTAACACGCGCGGAACTCGGAAATTCCACACAACAGGTTTCAACCACTCGGTCGTCCATGCAGTGCCGTTAAATGATAAAGCCAATGAAATAATAACGATAATGAGTGCGACAACGATTGTGATGACAACCGGCAGTTTCACCGGTTTCAATGTACCGCCCATTTGACGGTCGCCTCGACTATGCATTTTTGCAGTTTTCCAAGCCAAGTACAACAGCCACGGTCCACCAATCAACGCGGTCATTGCGCCTACTGGAACTTCTTGTCCAGGTTGTATCAATCGCCCTAACACATCGGCTCCAATCAGCATGACACTTCCCCATAAAAATGACTGGAGGAGAATGTTCAAGTGCCCTCGAACGCCAAGCATTCGAACAATATGCGGTGCCATTAATCCGATAAAACCGATTGGACCGACAACACTTACCGTTGTAGCCGCAAGGACAATTGCAACAGCCCACGCAAGTAATTTAACAAACCTAACATTTTGCCCAAGAGACGATGCAATATCTTCACCGAGCGAAAGTGTATCCAATGGTTTCGCCAACACCAACGCGAGGACAAAGAACACAATGATAACCGGCCCTGCAAACGATACACCGTCCCAATTTAATTGGACAAGTGTCCCCGAGCCCCATAAAAATAGACCGTTTGTCTGATTTTCGAATAATAGCTGCAAAGAACCTGTCATCGACGCAAACAATAACGAAATAATCATCCCTGTCAGTGCGACACGTACCGGCTCCATTTGCTTACCTGCCAGCATCACAACGAGAACAGAGGACAGTACAGCACCCACTAATGCAACAATAAACGGGAAATTACCGAGTAGCGATGGGAAGAAAATCATTGAAACAACGACAAAAAAATATGCTCCCGCATTAATTCCTAGTGTGCCTGCAGATGCTAATGGGTTGTTCGTCAACGTCTGCAATACAGCCCCTGCCACTGCAAGGGCCCCACCAGCAAGAATCCCGATTATTAATCGTGGAAGACGAAGAGAGAGCACGATGTCCTGCACGCGCCCCTCCGTCCACACTTCTTTTATTAATTGCGAAATCGAATAATCCGCTTGCCCTTGTGTTAAGTGAACAAAAGATAATAAGACCAACAGGAACAATCCAATAATCATGACAACAAAGGATCGTTTTCCTGAAGTCTTTCTTGCCATTACTTACTTACCATCGTGCTGGTAATTTTGTTCAGCAATGTTTCAGCTGAGAGAGGACCTCCATATAACCAAGTATCCCCGCCGAGATCATACAGACGGTCTTCTTTCACGAAATTCAAGTTCTTCCAAACTGCATTATCTTTTAACTGTTTTTCATAAATGTTGTCGTCATTTTGTACGATATACAAATAGTTGGCATCCTCGTATTTCGTTAGCCCTTCCACGTTATACGTACTGGAGCCGTAAAGTTCAAATTGGTCCGGGATATGGATGTTGTTCAAACCAATTTTCTCTAACATGATTGAAGCCATCGAATTTGGCGTAAACACACGAATTTCAGGTGCTTGAGCTCCCGTATAAGCGAGTGTTAAGACAACATCTTTCGTTTTTAAACCAGCATTATCGATAGTTGTTTTCGCTTCTTCATATTTTACATCCAGGTCAGCTAATACCTGTTTCGCTTCATCCTTTTTATCAACAGCTTTTGCAATTTCGTTAAATGTTGTTATCATTTCTTGATATAAATCCATTTTTTCATCCTCAGGATACGGATTAAAAATGACCGTAGGTGCAATTTTCTCCAAATCTGCAATCATCCCATCATGACGGAAGCTTGTACCGATGATCAAGTCTGGCTCCAATGCAGCAATCGCCTCCAAGTTGGGTTCTTGACGGCCGCCGACATTTACCACGTCATTACTTAATTCTACGTCGATATTCACCCAGTTATGATACTCTTCTATATCCGCCATCCCTGCTGGTTGAACGCCTACTGCCAATAAATCTTCCGCGTATGTCCATTCCAAAACAACGACTTTTTTCGCAGGCTTATCAAGTGTTACATCACCGTTAACACCTGTAATTGTTATACTTTCCTCTGCATTCCCGTTGTCTACAGCTTTATCTTCTTTCTTCGAAGAACAACCGACTAACAACACTGCAAAAAGCGCTAATACAAGCAGCGATTTCAAAGACTTCTTCATAGTAAACATTCCTCCATTTATCTTCCCGTTGATTATCATTCTCATTTAGTAGTTTAAACTTGCTTGTACAGTTTTGTAAAGTTTTTAATACAATAAATGATTATGATTCTCAATGGATACTGAATATGCTATGCTTATCTCTAATTGAAAATGAAAATCATTTAGATTCCCTATAGATTTGGAGGCATTCCAATGCATACCTCAATAAAAGCTGAAAACCTGTCGATTGGCTATCAAGATAATCTTCTCTTCGAAAACCTGAACTTATCGATTCCGAAAGGCGAAATCACTGTTTTTGTCGGCAGTAATGGTTGCGGTAAATCTACGTTACTCCGTTCAATTGCCCGCCTTTTGAAACCTTCGGATGGCTCTATTTTACTTGAAGGTAAGGATATCCACTCGCTTTCTTCACGTAATGTTGCAAAGAAAATGGGTATTCTCCCCCAAGGACCTGTATCACCTGAAGGGCTGACTGTACATGATCTCGTGAAACAAGGACGCTATCCACACCAATCGTGGCTCTCGAGATGGACTGAAGAGGATACGCAGAAAACGGAAGCTGCAATGACAGCAACTAGGATAAGTGATCTACGGGATCAATCGATCGACACATTATCAGGTGGTCAGCGGCAGCGTGCATGGATTGCAATGACACTCGCACAAGATACAGACGTCATTTTATTGGATGAACCAACGACATACCTCGACATGACGCATCAGATTGAAATTCTTGACCTGCTGTTTGAATTAAACGAACTAAAAAATCGTACGATTGTCATGGTGCTACACGACTTAAATTTAGCCTCTCGCTATGCGCACAATATTGTTGCCATTAAAGACGGTGCTGTCCATGCACAAGGCAAACCAGAAGACATTATTACCTGCGATTTAGTTCGTGCTGTTTTTGGAATGGAATGCCAAGTTTCAACAGATCCCCTTTTCGGCACACCGCACTGCGTTCCATTCGGACGGGGCCGTTGTATCGTACCGGAACTTCGAGGAAATACTGGTGCTTAATTTGCAGGCAGAACAACTAGCTGCACTGGAACGTTTCAGTGTACATATTGGTCAACAGCCAAACACATTTTTATCAGCAGCAGATATGTTATCCGGATCAGGAAGCGACAAGCTATTTGAAGTGGTTCAACGTTTGTCCGATGCCCCAACAAATCCTGTTGCCGCATCTGTTTATATGAGAAGGCATGGTTTTTTCATAGCTGCCCAACTGCACTTAATGTGCGAACATAATTTACTATGGGCCGGCGATTTGAAAGACGTGTCGTTATTCATCGAAAATGATACGATCCTTTTTTCTGTTCCATCCGCCGGCTTTAGGGTTGTACAAAACCGTGAAGAAGATATTCGCTTTATTCTTGAGACATACGGGCACCCTGTCGTTAACTATCTAAGCAAGCATGCAAAAATAGCGAAGTTAATTTTATGGGAAAATGTATGGGGATATGTCCTTTGGATGTATTCGATGCTACTTCAAGAAAATTCATCATTTGCGCAACCCGACCTGGATATTTTATTGGCAGATGAAACATGGAAACCCGCGATGCGCCGGTCTCCTTTCAAACAATATTTGAACAATCAACGAGCACTAGATGCGATGGCCAATTATAAACGGGTGACATGTTGTTTGTATAAGGAACTTCCGAATACGGAAAAGTGTCCCTATTGTCCTCAGAACTAAACAACACCAACGCAAAATCTAACAACGCTTCATCCAAACAAAAAAACAGCCCGCACAAACCGGCAATATCCGGTTCATGCGAGCTGTTTTTAG
>CAZWAW010000151.1:0-4494 GCA_964632025.1 uncultured Sporosarcina sp. | reverse complement strand
GAGCACCAGTAGCGCCGTCAGCCCCAGGTAAGCCTTGAATACCTTGAGCGCCAGTGGCACCGTTAATTCCAGGTACTCCTTGTTCACCTGGAGGTCCAGGAGGCCCAGGAGGTCCTGTTGTACATACAATTTTTCTATAACTGTTGCTATTGTAAGGAACAATACACTTCCTACTATTACAACAGTTTTTTTCATAATCATAAAAATTCATTTTTTCACCCCCTTTCTGTAACATCTTATTCGGAAAATAGATGGGGAAAGGGGACAAACAACTACTTATCTATAATTTAAAACAAATTAAAGATTGATAATTCTATTCATTATCTACCCTAGTATCCTCCCTATCCATCTACAACAGCCGACATAACATTATAAATTGATAATACTTTTTTAGAATTTCGCATTAGTCGTATATTGTGAATTCAATAAGTAATTCGGAGTTGTCCGTTAAGTTTACTCGACCTTTAAAAGGTGTTATTGTAGTGAAAGTTGATAAAAAATTATGCTTTTTATATTCGTGTAATCGGTTACATAGATGTTAAGAGAGGGGCATTTAATTCAGCAAAAAATAATGTATAGAATAGGAGAATAATAATATGGATTTTTCACCATGGGTTTTATTTACGGATATCGGTCTGATATCATTGCTTCTGCTTGTAGGGACGATTATTCGAGCGAAGGTTAAGTTCATCCAGCAAATGTTTTTACCGGCTAGTATTATTGCGGGGCTTCTAGCGTTACTGTTCGGGCCGAATGGTTTAGGGCTTTTGCCATTTTCAAGTCAAATGGGAGTCTATCCGGCAATCTTGATAGCAGTCATCTTTGGAACACTGCCGTTACTGTCACCACGGATTGACTGGAATGCAATTAAGACAAGAGTTGGGAGCATGTGGTCGTACTCTCAACTTGCAATGGTATTAATGTGGGGCGGAGGATTGTTATTCGCACTTCTACTGATTAATCCATTTTGGGATGTACATGACGGTTTTGGTTTGTTACTTGCAGCCGGCTTCGTAGGAGGACACGGAACTGCAGCGGCTATTGGGGCGACGTTTGCGCAAAATGGCTGGGAAGAAGCGACTTCTTTGGCTATGACATCTGCCACTGTAGGGATCATGAGTGCCATTCTAATTGGGATTGTCTTCATTAAATGGGGTTCATCGAAGGGACATACGAAATTCCTCGCTTCGTTCAAAGATTTGCCGGACGAGCTTAGAACGGGATTAATCCCACCTGAATCTAGAACGAAGTCTGAAACGGATACGGTATCTTCAATTTCGATTGACCCATACGTTTTTCACTTATCTATCATTACGATTATCGCCATGGGCGGTTACTATTTGAGCCAATTAGGTGCGACGCTATTACCAAGCGTTGTTATACCAGCGTTTTCACTGGCGTTTCTTGTTGGACTGTTTGTGAAGAAGATATTGAATTCGACGAATACGGATAAATATGTCAGTAAGGATGTTGTGTCACGAATTAGTGGAAGTGCGACAGATATTCTCGTTGCATTCGGAATTGGTTCAATCAGTATTTCAGTCGTACTTGATTACGCTGTTCCGTTAATCTTGTTGTTTGTGTTTGGTCTTGTGTATGCTTTCTTATTTTTCGCGGTCTTTTCGAAGAAATTTTTCCCGGAATACTGGTTTGAAAAAGGGATATTCACATGGGGCTGGACAACAGGAACGGTCGCTATGGGTATGGCGTTACTTAGAATTGTCGATCCAAAATCTGAAAGTAAGACGCTGGATGATTACAGCTTGGCATATATACCGATTGCGCCAGTTGAAATTATGCTCGTTACATTCGCTCCGATGCTCGTACTAAGTTCACAAGGATTTATTTTTGTTGCGATCACATTTGCATTCGCATTGGTTATTTATCTGATGGCGATAAAAAATAAATGGTTGAATAGAAAAGCATAAAAAAACAGGACCTTTTTGCCGTCGAATGACGGTTGAAGGGTCCTGTTTTTTTTTCGCAGACAGGGTGAAATGAACCAATACCATTTTAAGACCATTCAGAATATGTCTGGAGACTGTCACCCCATTAATAACTGAAACGCCCGCCTATTATATAGGAGGTCGTTTCCATGCTCTACTATGGTATTATAGGAAGATAACTGTACAACTAAGTACGCAAGTGAGGAGGCTATTTGTAAATGTTTTTGAAGAGAAGAATGAAAGGTCCAATGAAAATCGGACTAATTGTCGTAGTTCTATCGCTGTTTGGCTTTGGTATATTGAAAGCCAGCGCGAATCCAATCAGTCCCAGTTTTACGGACGTACATAATGATTTTTGGGCTAAAGATGAAGTAACACAACTTGTCGATTTGAAAATAATTAACGGTTATCCGGACAAGCAATTCAGGCCGAGTTTAGAGGTATCACGGGCGCAGGCGGCAAACTTGATAACGAACGCACTAGCGTTGCCATTTTCATCCTACAAGCCGATATTTAAAGATGTCAGCGCGAAGTCATCCCATTTGAAAGGTGCTATGGCTACATATGAAGCCGGCATTTTCTTAGGGAAAGAAGATGGGACGTTCGGCGTAGGTGACTCTTTGACACGTGAACAGATGGCGACTGTCATCGTTCGGGCTTTCAAATTGCAGGATACGGGTGAAGAAATCACTTTCAAGGACGATAACAAAATCAGTGAATCTCATAAATTCGGCGTAAAAGTACTTGCGCAGCACGGTATCACAACTGGTAAGGAGGACGGTACATTCGATCCGAAAACAGCTGTCAACCGTGCGACATATGTCGTATTTCTGCATAGAGCGATGTTGCAAAATAAGCTAATTGAGAAATTACCTGCAACAGAATTTACAGCGCCTGTTACATACGGTGCATTTGATGCAGTCCGACATGAGCAACAATTTGTCGAAGTACCACTTTCAACTTCTAGCAAAACTTATTTGCGTTCAAATCATATCATGCAGTTTGCGGGAGAAAAAACCGTCAAACATGCGCATGCAACCGATTTAATTTACACATACCGCATAAGTGGTTTTCCGTCTGTTACGGTGAAAATGACGAAAAGGGAACTGCCTAATGGCGATTATCTTTTATTCAACGAACTGAGAAATCCTCAAAACATACCGGTAACTGTTGATGTTATCCAGACGGAAGAGGGACTATCAAAAGCGGTGCTTCATGAATATAGTCGATTCCCGATTAAGAAAAGTGTTGATGAGACATTTGGCTATGACTTAATGACCTATCCGACAGGTATTTTTGAAAAGATACAAACAGACGGTAAAGTATCTCAGCGGATGATTGGGAAGTCATACCAGTCAACTGAACTGAACCAAAAATACCCTACAGGTGCAGAAAGCCATACGAGGGAATTACATCAGGAGAGCGAAGCGTTTAGCGGCGTTATGCTCGGTGAAACGCAACTTTCCGTTTACAGATTACAGTCAAGAGGCTTCGATGTTGTAGACCAATGGCTAATGGCTTCTGAGGAACGGTTGTTTGAAGACCGGAAGCAAATGGACTCTTGGATGCTTGAGTCAGCGGTTAATTATAAAAAACGAAACAAATGGTACACAGCCGAGGGTCCATATAATAAAATGGCGGTAACAGTTGAACCAATGCCGAAATCGGGCAGAGGGTATGGCCGTAATCTTCTTCTTGTGAAAGAGGATCGGGTAATGGCTCTGTATGCGGAAACGGGCGTACGGTATTATGAAAACCTTCTCTATAATTCATTTGCCAATTTGGATGTATTTAGAGGGGAATCGACGTACTGGGAGACGGAAGTAACAAGCACATACCTGAAAAGCTTGTATGGCATTACGGCTCCGTTCGTAGATACTCGATTCAACGAACAAATTGCATTGTTCATGTATAATGGCGGCAAAGCGTTTGAACATACGGACTACAATGTCGGCCTTAAAAACTATGCCAATTTGCTTGTTTCGCAAAAGGAGAAAGGGAATATCATCAAAGTAGACAACGAGTCCTACTATATTTCTGACTACTTCCCTGCGGCGCAAAAAGTGAAAACACATACGTCCATGAACCATGCGCTTGGTGGGATGAACGTTCTTTTAATGGCCTATCAAGAGTTAAACGATCCTGCATACTTAGCTACTGCAACGAGTATCCAGACAGCGATTGATAAGGAAAAGAATAAGTGGATCCGTCCTGACGGTGACATTTGGTATAAAATTTCGCCGGAACATGAATTTTCAGGGCGGGATTATGTGCATTTAACTTTGGAGGATTTGATCAAATCTTATGAAATGTGGTTGGCGATCGATGAGACAAAGCTGCCTGTTTTTGAAGAAATGATTCGTTCTAAAGCGGGTTATTTGAACAACAACAAGTTAGGTTACACGACAAAGATTAAAAAGGGTCTTGAGCGTATCGATATGTTGGATCTCCTTCCTGCAGGCAGTGAACATACGGATGCACTTTGAGGTGAAATAATTAAAATGGGAAATCCTTCACACTGGAATTATTCAGTGCGGAGGATTTTTTT
>CAZWAW010000150.1:0-4530 GCA_964632025.1 uncultured Sporosarcina sp. | reverse complement strand
ATAATCAATATTGATGTGATGTTGGCTAAAAGGAAAATGAGCGTTACAGAACTTTCTGAGCGGGTTGGAATAACGATGGCTAACATTTCTATATTGAAAAATGGAAAGGCAAAGGCGATTCGACTATCAACTTTAGAAGCGATTTGTAAGGCTTTGGACTGTCAGCCTGGGGATATTTTAGAATACCGAAGTGATATAGACAACAAAGATTAATATAGTGAGAATATTTAATGTTGAAAGGGATAGAAATATTTCATTTTCCATAATTTCAATGAATCAAATCTATAAAAGAGGAGCTTTTTATGAATTTAACCATTCAAAATGATTCTCATAAAAAACCTTTGAAGGCACAAATCATGAGAGCACTAAAACAACTTGTTCGTTTTGGTTGGGAGCAAGCACTATCATGTTTGTTCCCTGTCGTTATTTTTGCCTCTTTGGCTCTTACACAAATCATACCACTTCCTTTCCTACCACGGTATGACTGGCTGCTCATCATCTTCCTACTGATGCAGTGGTGGATGGTGCGTTCTGGGATTGAAACACGAGATGAACTAAAGGTCATTACATTGTTTCACCTTATTGGACTTGCTCTTGAACTTTTCAAGGTACATATGGGCTCCTGGTCATATCCAGAGGAAGGATATTTCAAAATTTTTGGAGTGCCTTTGTATAGCGGATTCATGTACGCAAGCGTGGCGAGTTTTCTTTGCCAGGCATGGAGGAGATTAAAGGTTGAACTGGTTAAGTGGCCACCGTTTTTTGTAGTTGTATCTCTTGCAGCTGCGATTTATTTGAACTTTTTTATCCACCACTATTGGATTGACGTTCGTTGGTGGCTATCTGGACTTGTAATTATCGTCTTTTGGCAATCATGGGTCACATACGAGGTTGATGGAACTCGTTACCGTATGCCACTGGTACTTTCTTTTGTGCTCATTGGCTTTTTTATATGGATAGCCGAAAATATCGCAACATTCTTTGGGGCTTGGAATTATCCAAACCAAACCGATACATGGAGTCTCGTCCATCTAGGAAAGGTGAGTTCGTGGGTCTTATTAGTGATTGTTAGCTTTCTTATAGTAGCGACGTTAAAGCGGGTTAAGGGGAAATTCCATTAAGCAATATTTTTAAGCTATGTATTTACATGTGATTACTTAGGTCAAGCTATAGTCGTGCATATTTCAAGTTGACCATTTGCCTTGAATAAGATTTTTTTCAAAGGAAAGGGTAATGGACATCAGAGTGTAGCTCTTGGTATCCGAATATAAAAAAATAACACCACGCAAATCTGAGTGGTGTTATTTCTATTGTCAATTCTATTCGTAAATAAAAAACAAGAAACAGTGTAGCCAGTGCCGTTAGAAAAGGATTTGTAAGTACGTTAATACCGCGTCCAATTGAATTGCAGTCCGTTTTAAACAAAATCAGATTTATGAACTGCACCCGCAATGAATAATTGGAGGTGCAGTTTTCTATGCTGATAATCCCTTATACTCTATATCTTATAGCTAATCCTTTTAAGAAATTCCTAGCGTATCGATCCATGCACTCTTTATAATTCTTGTGTCCTTCTTTTCTTAATACAGCGCCTAATTCACCCTTTGTTATAGTGATTCCTGCTTCTTCTAATATTTCAAGCATATCGTCACTTGTCAATTCTAGTGCTATTTTTACTTTTTTTAGAAGGATATTGTTAACACTTTCATAATTCTTTATAGCCAGTGCCGGTTTTTCAGCTTGTCCAGGTTTTGGATCTTGTTGTCCTCTTTTAAAAATAATAAAGCCATTTAAAAATGAATCTAACATACTATTACTACATTTTAGAGCGCCTTCATTTTCAGCTTCATTATGGTAATTATCATCTGACTTTATGAGTAACATGGACACTTCTTCTTGCGTTACTTCAACGCCGCCAAGTTTAAATATCTCTACCATAACCGTGTCTTTTATGTCTAGAGCATATCTTAATCTAATTAATATATCATTATTATTCATCTAAAAAAACCTCCTATAAAATTTCCGTATTTACACAACAGCTTTATCATTTTTAACGAAAAAAGGTAATCGAATTTAACTTAATAATAGCACATAAAAGTAGTTTAACCTTTTTTTTGTTATATCAGACTATGAACCTCCCGCCACTTAAAACAAACCGTTTTTGAAGTGGGGGTTTCCTACTACATCTACAAAAGCGTTCCAACAAGATAAGTGGGTGACACTTATCTTTTGTAATCAGTCACAGGAATCACTTTCGCCAACTACGGTAGGCAACAACTTATCCAGGGATAAGCAGGGTCTGGACTGACCATCTACTACTTCCTGCACTTAAGCAATCCGTAGATACTTTGGGTGTTGTAAGCTGAAGTCGAGTTCCCTGATTTCTTCGTAAAATGTTTTTGCGAAGAAATTGGCTGCACCGTGAATATCACGATGATTTTGATAGCCACAAGGACATTTATAGAGTCTCGAAGACACTTTACGTCTCTTCGCACAGCAAGGACATTGCTGGGTGGTAAAACTTTCGTCGTGTTTCTCAATTTCGATCCCTTCTGCCTTTAATTTATAGGATAGAAATACGTACACTTTTCCAAAAGACCAATTTGATAGTTTTTGGTTCGTTGTACGACGTCGAACCTTTTTCTTTTTACGGCGGGATGTGTTGCGTTGAACACCGTCCACATCGCCAAACACCACTTCTTTCACTTCATTTTCAACACACCAATCGACAAATTGTTTCGTGGTTTTATGAAGCGCATCTTGGAGTTGTCTTTCACTTTTTGATAGCACATACTGTTTCGCACGGTGATATCTTTTCCACTGTTTGGAACCTTTTGTACACTGACTCATTTTCCGTTGCAGTTCTGCGAGTTTTTTATTGCGTAGCCGATGAATCGAGCGGAGTTTACGACCGGTAATGATGATGTTTTCCCCATTCTCTGCCACCGCCGCAATCGTATGAACTTCACCAACATCGATAGCTGAACGATTTTCAAAGGCATGTTCTTTAACTGCTTGACCGTTTTCATAAGCAATGGATACCATCAATTGTCGATCAAAAATCAATTCAATTTCTTTGATTTGACCTGTTGGAACTTCTTTTATCCAGATAGCGAGAGGGGCTTGTCTTTTGCCTTCGAAATTACCCATCGATAATTCGATTTTACCGTTTTCAAAAATGGTGAAGCCATTGTTCGCCCATTTTGTATTGAAATACTTTTTCTGTTTGTATGGATATTTAGTGGTATACCCTGCTCTTCTGGCTTTGTTTGCCGCATCCCGAGCAAACAAATACTTATGGCAAACAGCTTGTACTGATTGCGAATGAATCGGAAAAGTTCCTTTTGTGCCTTTTTGTAACGCACTTTTCGTGATCCATTTCCCTGTTTTGAGATGGTGTTCTTTCGCGAGTTCTAGACAGCGATTCCACACTTCGCCTGCTACTTGATTACACTGGAATAATCGGTCAATCGTATCCTTGTTTGCCCGAAATGATGTTTTCATACAACGAATCATTTTCATTCCTCCAATCGTTTATAACTGGGTATTCTTACAATCGATTATACCATAAACTAAAACGAATGTTCCCTATCAAACTACAACAATGGCAAGCATTCATCTCCCATCTACGCTTCGCGTTGAGGAAGGAGACTTCTGCTTTAATCGATTAAAAAAAGATGAATTCTCGTCTGCCTTAAAAACGTAGAATATGGTGAGTGTAAAATCATGGCTTTCCCCAACAATGAAATCCCTATATAATATAGTAGAAACGTCAATGTTGGTCCCGGTTGCGGACAGCGTCGAATTATAAAAAATCATTCTTAGTGAAGGAACAGGTGTAAAACATATGAGTTTATTGACAGTAGCAAATTTAAGCCACGGCTTCGGGGATCGTGCGATTTTCGAAGACGTCTCTTTTCGTTTATTGCAAGGAGAGCATATCGGATTAATCGGTGCCAATGGCGAAGGAAAGTCAACGTTTATGAACATCATTACCCGCAAGCTAGAACCAGACGCGGGGACAGTAAGTTGGGCGAAGCGGGTGCGGGTCGGGTATTTGGATCAGCATGTTGCGTTGAAACAAGGAATGAGCATTCGTGATGTGCTGCGGACCGCCTTCCAATATCTTTATGACCAGGAGACGGAAATGAATGCGCTCTTTGCCAAGATGGCTGAGGTTGATGCAGATGAACTGGAGGCCCTTCTTGAGGAGACGGGTCAGATGCAGGAAGAACTGACGAACAATGATTTTTACATCGTCGATTCCAAAGTCGATGAAGTAGCGAACGGACTGGGATTGAATGAATTTGGTCTGGATCGAGACGTTCATGATTTAAGTGGGGGTCAACGTACTAAAGTGTTGCTTGCTAAGTTATTGCTGGAAAAACCGGATATTCTCCTTCTGGATGAGCCGACGAACTATTTGGATGTTGAGCATATTGACTGGCTACGCAATTATTTGCAAAACTATGCGAATGCTTTCATTTTGATATCCCATGATATTCCGTTCTTGAATAGCGTTATTCAGCT
>CAZWAW010000149.1:0-4552 GCA_964632025.1 uncultured Sporosarcina sp. | reverse complement strand
CTTGTCCTGGCCACTTTGTTGGTCTATCTTATAACGGTTATTTGGGTCGAAAAAAACCCATTCTTGGACAGAAATTTCCTGATAGCTTTTAACGGAATACTCCTTGGAGTATTGGCCGTTACTATATTTTCAATTACGGAAAGCAGCACAGACAAGAAAAAGAACATTTTCGATTATGTTAATTTCTCCCTAATCGTTCTTGCTCTTATCATTGACAGTGTGGCTTTGTCAGCCATTGTGTTCAGACTTTCTTCTTATGGGATTACACCAAACAGACTCGCTGTTTTAGGTGTAAACATACTTATCTGGGGAAATCTTATTTGGATTATGGTCTCCTATATGCGTTTTCTACAAAACAAGACCGGACCTTCCCCCATCCAAGATGCGGTTACTAAGTATTTGCCAATCTACGGATTTTGGGCGGCTTTCGTTACATTTACTTTTCCTTTCATTTTTAATTAAAAAGGCTTTATTAATGTAACGGATGCTGATCTTTCTTATAAATGCCAAAATTAATCAAGGGTCTATTCATGACTTGTTCATTTTTAGCTTTTTGCTTATCTAAAAAAAACCTCATTTATACCTGATACGGTTCTCCGTAATGGTACTAAATGAGGTTTATTAATTTTCATAATCGACACTCTTCAAGATTTCGAGCATTACTTATCGTATACTTTCTATAAAATGTTTCAAAATCCTAGCTGTTAAACCCCAAATTGTATACTTTTCATAATCAAAAAACCATTCTTCCATTGAACGGGCTCTCCATTGATACTGAGTACCATTCATTATTTTTTCATAAGGAAAGTTTGGCGAAGGCACTGGTTCAACGGATACTACATGCATATAAGGCTCATAATTCAAAAGCCATTTTAGAGGTATTGTAAATACCTCTTCAACTTCTTCTTTATTATACGAATGGATAATTTGATCGTAATCAATGGTTGCTACAAACGGATAGATTACAAATGAAGAGGAGGAAATATATGGGCTTAATTCCCCTAGAATCGTAACCGTTTTTGGGTCGACACCTAATTCTTCATGTGTTTCTCGTAAAGCGGCTGCCACTGGAGATGTGTCCGCGGAGTCGATTCGGCCACCTGGAAAACTAATATCGCCTGGCTGTTTTCTCATGGTGAGTGATCGTACTTCGAAAAGGATATGCCATTCTTCATCCACTTGAACTAGTGGTATTAAAACTGCCGAACGAAAAGCTGTTTCCTCCCCTATAAACAGGGACTGGTTTTCATTTAACTGGTTTTTTAGTTTATCTAGGAACATGGAATCCCCCTCACCTTTATGGGTTATATTCTATTTATTGTATCATTAGTGATCGGTGCCTGCGCATGAAAAAACCATGATGATTCCACTGTATCAGGGGATTCTATTCGTTTCTATTTATTAGTTTTCCATGTTCTGATAAAATCGCAAAATCTTTTTTTACAAAGTTGTCCCCTAAATCTCAATTCTTATCTATATAAAGAATAAAGGGGATATTCTTTATGACAACTTACCTTGCTGAATACGCACACTTCACAAACAAACACGATCTAGACGCGGCAACAAGGCAACATGTACTCACGAATTGGGACTCTATGAACCAAACAGAGCGGGCTGTTCTTGATATGATCCGTCGTTACTCCGTCAAATACGGCGCTGCACATTTGAAACACGAAACAATCGAAAAGGCCATCAAGAAATCCAATGCAACTGTACGACGCGCCATTCGCAAATTAGAAAAGCTCGAAATTATCGAACGCATTCACTATATCCGCCCTGTCATGAGCGGTCTAGGCGCTAACATTTACGTCATTAAACCTACTAGTGACCAGTCGAAAATGAACAGGCCGAAGGAAGAGGAAAAGCCTACTGCCAGTAAGACGGAACCTGCTAAACCGCAAAACGAAGCTTTTCTTTCTAAAGCGATAAACACTAAAGACCTTAAAAGAACGTCTCCTCTGGAAATTGTGCCTACTACACTTTTCGGTAAAATGAAATCTATTCTTTCTTCAACAATCGGAGAAAGTAAATTAGCACGTGATTTTTACGGCGTCTACCGGAAACAGTCCCTGCAAATGCTAAAATTCAGCATTCACGAAGACAAAGGGGAGCTTTTCGAGCAATTGGCTATGCAAGCACTTCGTATTGCTATTCAAACTACCAAATCTAAAACTATCCGGAATCTACCCGGTTATTATTCAGGTGTTCTGCGCGAACTCATCGGCAAAGCTTTATTTAGCGACGCATTTATGGATTATGACGTATCCGTTGAGGGCTTTTTCTACCGGTAGTTCAATTCAGTTTGGGGAATAATTGTGCCAAGATTTTTAAGCAGCATGGCGATACAAATTTTATGCTGTGCACGAACGGTACGATTAGTTATACGCAAATCCGCAAGAACAACGATTATTACCTATTAATAGATGATAGAAAGCTGGGAATTCCTGATTTACACGCTGTACTTCAATGGCAAATTCTTCGCTATCTTTTGGTACTGTCGATAAAACATCGGCCTTTTCCTGCGTATCAATATGGGCTCCAGGTGGTACGAATCGATTCTTAGCGATTCGTACACCGTTTGTCACGACTGCATTGTAAGAAATAAAAGCACCATTTTCAACAATGGCATTATAAACAATAGACTTGAATCCGACAAAAACGTCATTTCCAATGTAACTAGGACCATGTACCAGGGCTCCATGTGCAATCGTCACTTCATTTCCAATGAAGATAGAATAACTATTTTTGCCCAGGGAAATACGTTTATCTACTAGCCCATTCAAAACTACACCTTCTTGTAGATTAACAGTAGAACCAATATAAAATGGAGCCCCTTCGTCTGCGCGGACACTTACATTAGGGGCAATATACACATTATCCCCAATGAAAACATCGCCAATAACGCTCGAAAACGGGCTAATAAGCGCTGTTTCATCAATGGATGGATAACGTTGAACTGGATTAAAAGACGTGATTGGATTTGGACTAATAAACGGCTTAAAACAATTGAATTCTGAATCACTATTCCCTTTCAATCATGCACCCCTTTTTTATTTTTATGTCTAGGCATTTTATGTGACTGGGAATGATTATAGTCAAAACTTCGAACGTCTGTGCACGGTACTATTAGTGGTTGATGCCCGTGTTGGAAAATAAAATAACATACCGTGTAGCATCCACTGAGCTTGACACAACGGCAAACTATTCATAAACAGAAAAAACCAGACAGTTTGATCCAATTGTCTGGTTTGCATTCTATTACTATGCATACATTAATGGCATTTTAACTGTGTCCTAAATAATGGGGTCAAACCACAAGTACCTGACAATTATCCCGGTTGTAATCTTTTAAAATCCATCGCCTTTTTTCTAAAGTGAAAAATGACGCCCATTAAACACGCAAGAATAAAGGTACATACTACGAGTGACCATAGCGTAACGCTGATTGGGTATCGATCTATCAGTTCGCCAACAATTCTTGGCAGGAATGCACCGCCTAATCCCCCCATTGCCATCAGTATGCTTGTTGTCCATTCCTCTAATCCTTTAGACGTTTCATTAATAATCAAGAGCCCGATTGAGAAAACCCCTCCCATTAATAAACCCGTTAAAAATATGGAGACAAAACTAAACATGACAGAAGTTGAATAAGCAAACATCAAGAGGGTGAAAAACTGACCCGTACAGCAAATAATAAAGAGCTTGCTGTAGCCTATTCTATCTATAATACCAGTCATACTGATACGTCCAAGTGTCATGGCTGCCCAAAAGACCGTAATGCTTAAAGCCAGTGTGGACGCATCTAAATTTGTTGTTTTGCTCATGATTGTCGGCAAGTAGTTTGGCAAAACCATTTCAGTTCCCACATACATAAAGAAAAACAACGCACCCGTCGCAATAATCGGTATTTGCTTTTTAGAGTAACGTTTTTTCACAGGTTTATTCCCGTCTTCAGGTAAAGTCTTCACCTGTCTTTTTAAAATCGGATCCAATTCTCCAAACGAAAGAAATAACCAGAGTAGCATAATGACCGAAGCAAACACGGCTACAAATGTAAACGAAAAGTTCCATACACCCGTCATAATCAAAAAGGCAGAGATGACTGGAATCGCCAATGCACCTACTCCAAAAAAGATTTCAACTATGACAAGTGTCGTAGCTTTCTTTTCCTTTAAATGGCCAATAATAAGGGAAGCAACAATTGTCTCAGCAATCCCTATTCCCGCCCCACCAAATGGAGCAATAGCTAACATCACATTCCAATTAGGTAAGACGCTAAACACAAACTGGGAAAGCGCAAAAATGAGTAAGGCAAGAAAAATCGTCATTCTCCGACCAATTCGATTGACGATGAGCGGCGCGATCATTACTCCACCTAAAAAACCTAAAAATTGATTCATAATCAACTGTCCGCCATCCCTGTAATGAATACCATACGAATCCACCATAGGTTCTAAAATGGTCCCAATAATAATATGACCAAACCCATTCAAACAATAAATGAGAGAAGCAATCCATACAAATTTCTTCATTTTATTCTCCATATCTGCAT
>CAZWAW010000148.1:0-4658 GCA_964632025.1 uncultured Sporosarcina sp. | reverse complement strand
CGTCTTGAAGCAATTGAACGTCGTAAAAATGAAATGCACGCGATTTAAATGAAAACCGCCTAAACAGATTCATCTGTTTAGGCGGTTTTTTGTTGAATGGATAGAAAATGTTTCATCAGATTTTCATTGCAAATAATGATATCGATAAGAAAAATAATAAGCGATCAAACCTGCGATGGGTATGGAAGCGAAGGCTGTGAAAGCCGCAAAGAGAACATAATCTTCACCTATAAATAGAAACGGTATGCACATGACAAAAGGTGTGTAGATAAGAACGACTGAAAATGCTGCTTTCGCCGCATTCCCTGTCAATTCTGCTTCGCGCTCATCCTTTGAATTAAACTCTGGCAATATCAATTCTTTCATAATAAATCGGCCGTCGGGACTGTTCTTTATATGTTTATACATCTGTAAATGAATGAGCCCTATTACGATCCAAAAGGAAAGCATGAAATAAAAACTTGGACTATTAAATGAAGTAGGTGAATCATAATAAATGATGCCGAACGCATTAAGACTAAATGTAATAATTATCAAAACTCTTAGAGATATGGCTATCGTTAAATTTTTCATGGTCTCTCCTCCTTCGAAAATATCCTCTCAATCGGCATCTCAAAAACTTCCGCAATATTCATAGCTAGCAGCAGAGAAGGGGTGTAGCTTCCTTTTTCGAGCGAGACAATTGTCTGCCTGGTTACCCCGACTTTTTCGGCAAGATCACCTTGCGTTAAATTGAAACGCGCTCTTAATTCCTTCACGCGATTTGTAAGCAAATGGATTCCTCCTTGCTGTATGTTAAGCAAATTGTATAGTATGTTATTCCTTTTGTAAAGTAAACTATACAATTAGGATACTTAGCTTTACATGATGTCAACCTAAATTGTCACTTCTCTCCTTACCTATGGACCCGTTAAAGTGTTATACTTAGAACATTCAATTGAAATTGGAGGAACTATAGTTATGCAATGGAGAAATTTATATCGTGGATTCTTTATGGGGATTAGCGATCTTATTCCGGGTGTGAGCGGAGGAACAATTGCGTTCATTTTGGGAATTTATGATGAATTATTAGCGGCGATTAGCGGATTTTTCAGCCGCAATTGGAAAAAACATATCGGGTTTTTACTGCCATTAGGGATTGGAATCGGTGCTACACTCCTACTGTTCAGTAGGGTAATCGAATACGTACTTAAAAATCATCCTGCACCTACTCAGTTTTTCTTTATGGGGCTTGTCATTGGTGTGCTACCTTTCATTACAAAGCAAGCAGGTGTGAAAAGAAATTTCACATGGAAACATTTCATAGTCATTCTATTGGTTGGAGCAGCACTCGCTTCGCTCGCATTCATAAAACCACAAGATACGGAGGTCATTACATCCTTGACGGCCTCCAATGCAATTGGGCTCTTTTTCGCTGGATGGGCGGGAAGCATGGCCATGTTATTGCCGGGCATTAGCGGTTCATTCATTTTGCTGATTTTGGGCGTCTACTCGACGGCAATTGGTGCATTATCTAACTTTAATTTACCGATTATAGCCGTTATCGGTGCCGGAGTCATTGTCGGGTTCATCGTCAGCAGTAAAGCAATCAGTTATTTGCTGAAGCATTTTATGTACATCACGTTCGCTGTGATTATCGGACTGATTGTCGGTTCGTTATTCGTTATCTATCCCGGGATTCCCGAAAGTGGAACACCATTTGTTATGAGTATCATTGCTTTCTTTACAGGTATCGTCGTCGCGAATATGTTCAGTTCACCGAACAAAGCATCAATCGTCAATAAATAGTGAAAAGTGCCGCATCTGAAACGGATTGAACCGTTTCTAGATGTGGCACTTTTCATATTTACCGTCATTATAACTTCTCTCCTCGCATACTATGGATAAAACATGCCCTGACTGGAGGGAAATTGATGGATATTTTAAACAAAGTAAGAAACTTCAGAGAAGAAGAAAACAGACTTAAGTGGGAAGGCACGTTTGCTGAGTACCTAGCCATAGTGAAGGACAGAAAAGAAGTCGCACAAACAGCACATTCACGTGTTTATAATATGATTAAAAGCTCTGGATTAGTGGAGAAAGATGGTAACAGGCTCTATCAATTTTTTGGAGAAGAGATTTTTGGACTTGAAGAGTCAATCGAAAGACTTGTGGAAGAATACTTTCATCCCGCAGCTAAAAGACTAGAGGTTCGTAAGCGGATTCTGTTATTGATGGGTCCCGTGAGTGGTGGTAAATCTACAATTGTGACTTTATTGAAACGTGGGCTTGAGAACTATTCCAAAACAGACGAGGGTGCGGTTTACGCCATCAAAGGCTGTCCAATGCATGAAGATCCGCTGCATTTAATCCCGCAGAATTTGCGCAAAGATTTTTTAGAGGGGTATGGTATTCGTATTGAAGGCAGCTTGTCACCGTTGAATTCAATGCGGCTTGAACAAGAATACGATGGAGAAATTGAAAATGTATTGGTAGAACGAATATTTTTCTCAGAAGACAAACGTGTAGGCATTGGAACATTTACACCTTCCGATCCAAAATCACAGGATATTGCAGATTTAACGGGTAGTATCGACTTTTCCACAATTGCAGAATTTGGTTCTGAATCGGATCCGCGTGCTTATCGCTTTGACGGTGAATTGAATAAAGCAAACAGAGGAATGATGGAATTTCAGGAAATGCTGAAGCTGGATGAGAAGTTTCTATGGCATTTATTATCGCTGACCCAGGAAGGTAACTTCAAGGCAGGCAGGTTCGCGTTGATTAGCGCAGATGAACTAATTGTCGCGCATACCAACGAAACAGAGTACCGATCTTTTATTTCCAATAAAAAGAATGAGGCCCTTCACTCAAGAATTATTGTGATGCCGATTCCTTATAATCTAAAAGTTAGCCAGGAAGAATGTATTTACGAAAAAATGATTAAAGAAAGTGATATGACACATGTTCATATTGCTCCACACGCTTTAAAGGTAGCGGCGATATTTTCAGTTTTGACACGCTTGGAAGACTCCAAGAAACAAGGAATTGATGCTGTAAAAAAAATGCGTCTCTATGACGGGGAAAATGTAGAAGGATTTAATCAAATGGATGTGGAGGAATTAAAGAAGGAGTTTCCGAACGAAGGGATGAACGGAATTGATCCACGTTATGTGATCAACCGTATTTCCTCGGCTATCATTCGGAAAGAAGTTTCCTCTATTAATGCACTTGATGTTTTACGCTCCTTGAAAGATGGACTCGACCAGCATGCCTCTATTTCACAAGCAGACCGTGATAAATATATGAACTATATTGCAATCGCAAGAAAAGAATTTGATGAAATTGCCAAGAAAGAAGTGCAAAAAGCATTTGTTTATTCATATGAAGAATCTGCTATTTCGCTGATGGATAACTACCTGGATAACGTAGAGGCTTATTGCAATAAAAATAAGTTGAGGGATTTTTTAACGGGAGAAGAAATGAATCCGGATGAAAAACTCATGCGATCCATCGAGGAACAAATCGGCATTTCGGAAAATGCAAAAAAAGCGTTTCGAGAGGAAATCCTCATTCGGCTTTCTGCCTATGCGAGAAGTGGAAAACGTTTTGACTACAATTCTCATGAACGTTTACGGGAAGCCATTCAAAAGAAACTGTTTGCTGATCTAAAAGACGTTGTCAAAATCACAACTTCATCAAAAACACCGGATGAATCGCATCTTAAAAAAGTGAACGAAGTGATTGCAAGGCTCATTGATGAGCATGGTTATAATTCTATTTCTGCAAATGAATTACTCCGCTATGTCGGTAGTCTGCTTAATCGATAATATCAGAAAGAGATGAGAACAAGACTGATGCAGTATTGGTCTTGTTCTTTTCTAAAATCAGTAGCAAACATTGGATAAAAGATGGGTGTGGATGATGATGAATGAAAAAGATAATGAACATTTTGCTATCTCGCAGGAAAACTGGTCCCTCCACCGAAAAGGACATCAAGATCAGAAACGTCATCTAGATAAAGTGAAAGAAGCAATCCACAATAATTTACCGGATTTAATCAGTGAGGAAAGTATTATCTTGTCAAAAGGTAAGGATGTTATTAAAATCCCGATACGGTCGCTTGATGAATATAAAATTCGGTACAATCACGACAAATCAAAGCATGTTGGGCAAGGAACTGGTGATAGCCAAGTAGGTGATGTGGTTGCGAAAGATGGATCACAGGGGAAAAGTGGGCCTGGTACAGGAAAACAAGCCGGGGACCAAGCGGGGCAAGATTATTATGAGGCGGAAGTTTCGATTGCTGAATTAGAGGATGCTTTGTTTAAAGAAATGGAATTACCGAATTTGGAACAAAAAGAGCAAGCTGAAAACACAGCTGAAAAAATCGAGTTTAATGATATCCGTAAAAAAGGGCTTATCGGCAATATTGATAAAAAACGTACTATTTTAACAGCTATTAAAAGGAATGCAATAAAAGGGAAAGCTGAAATTGCGCCATTTAACAATGACGATTTACGATTTAAAACATGGGATGATGTAAAAAAACCAGAATCTAAAGCAGTTGTTCTTGCAATGATGGATACAAGTGCATCAATGGGTAATTTTGAAAAAATGATGGCAAGAAGTTTCTTCTTTTGGATGGCAAACTTTTTACGAACGAAATATGAAACAGT
>CAZWAW010000147.1:0-4714 GCA_964632025.1 uncultured Sporosarcina sp. | reverse complement strand
CATCTTTGGCGGCTTTTCTCCAGGTAAGAAGCCAGCTATTCTTTCGTCCCAAAAAACTTTAGCACTTCGTGCGCTCATGCATTTGGAGCGCGACGGATGAAGGACAACGATACAATTACCGAAAAAAATGTGTAGGGATGCGACAAAGTCGCATCCCTACACATCCAGACATCCCGGTAATCGTATAGAAGTCATTCAATCCAAAGCAATCCAAATGCAACTATACACGTAGCGTCTAGGGTTTGACCAAGTTTTTTACTGGTTATTTTTAGTTAATCAACAGACCTGTTACAAATGCGTTGGAATATCACCTTACAAAGGCGATTCACTGGCCAAGAACTTTATATTTTCCCATGCACTAAAAAAACGCAGCACCCGATAGACGAGTTGCTGCATTTCACGATAAGCTCTTTACCGAAAGTCCCAACTTCCGTACTAATTCAATTGCCTGGTCTTGTTCTTCAGCAGAGAGAGAGGACATGATCGATTCGATATTATTCGCGTGCTCTGGGAAGATAGATGTCATTAAATTGACGCCGTCCTGGGTAATCGACATATATGTCACCCGCTTATCTTCTTCGCAAAAGACACGTTCCAATAATCCTCGCTTTTCAAGCTTATCGACAACGTAAGTCATCGAGCCACTTCGAAGTAAAATTTTCTGCCCAATCTTCTGGATAGGCTGTCTCCCCCTGTGATGAAGCAATTCAAGGACGGCAAATTCAGTCGGATTAAGTCCATGCTTTTCACTCGGTTTATGCGCTTCCTCCAAAATCACCTTACTCGCTCTTGAAAGAACAATAAATAATTTCAGTGCCCGTTCTGTATCTTTTGTCATAATTCAGTGCCCCTTCTATAATTCCGCTCAATAGTTGCCCTCATTATAACGGCAAACACGTCTTCATGTCAAAAGACCAAGAAGACGTTTCCTAACGTTAATTACAGTGAGAGCACTCTTTTTTCAGCTGTATCTGTCACCGTGACATGTCCAATTGCCGCTGGAAATGTTACGATGAAGGTTGTGCCAATATCGACTTCACTCTCAACTGTAACCGTTCCGCCATGCTCTTCGATGTTTTTCAAGACAAATGGTAATCCGAGCCCTGATCCATCTGACTTAGTTGTGAAGAATGGCATGAATACTTGCTTTACTTGAGATTTATCCATTCCTTTGCCGGTATCTGAAACCCCCAAAATAACTTTTCCAGGGCTGTCCAGATTCATAAAAATTGAAAGGTTCCCTCCAGGAGTCATCGCTTCAATTGCATTTTTGAATAAATTAAGAAGAACTTGTTTAATCTTATCAGAATCACCGACAATCAATGAATCTTTAAGTATATTCTCTTTTTGTGTAATTGTAATTCCATCCATCAAGGCTTTCGGATAGACAACCTGAATCATATCTGCAACCAGCACACCTAAGGAAAATGTCGTTTTCTCATGTACCCCAGGTTTCGATAGAATAAGCATTTCGCTTAATATAGACTCCATCCTATCGATTTCTTCATCGATAACGGAAAGGTATTTCATCGTATCTGCTGTCGCGGAAATCTTAAGTAATTGGACAAACCCTTTCAAAGTCGTCATTGGATTTCTAATTTCATGCGCTATACTTGCCGCCAGTTCACCTATCGTCGATAATGAGTTTGAATGAGCCAAACGCTTTTCCATAGCCATTTCTTCTGTTCGATCATTCATTCTTATCAAGTACGTTTGTGACTCGCTGTCGTACAATGTTGTTATCTGATAATAACTTACATTATTCACATTTCTTACATACTTGGTTGTTATTTCAGCAAATCCATACAGATTCACATCTTTAAAATAATTGAATATTAATTCAGAGTTGTCCGGAAACAACTTAACGATTGCTCCCACTTTTTTGCCAATAAAGTAGTCTTTCGGCAAGTCAAAAAACGAAGTATGAAGGTCATTAACATCGTAGATTATCCCATCCCGATCAATAACGACCATGAAGCTATCCGAATTACGGAATGCGTGTATATAGGTTTTATCCGCCTTATCCACAATACTTTGTGGAACATCAAATAATGCAATCACCTGTTGGAAATCATCGAAATATTCAAGATGCATTTTAACACTATCTACTCTATTCTCGACCAATCGAATGTTCACTTCGAACGTTTTATTCTCAGTTTTTTTTATATTACTAATAAGATCGCCCCAGAAATTAACAGTCGGATTAATGAAAAATTCGTTGATATTTTCTTTTCCATCATTGACGAATTCTTCGTAAAACGAATTATTTACATGTAAAAGCCTACCGTCAAGATCAAAAACGGCACCGGGTCTGATTGTATCATCCAATAGAAAAGTGATATGCTTCATTACCTGTATATTTTTATATTTCAAGTGTATTCCTCCACATCCCATTTTTAAACAATATGAAAAATAACACTGATTCATGCAGAAAGGTCAAATTCATACAATAATAAGCTTATTCAAATTATTCCATATTAGAGACACGATAGGAATGGTCCTTTTTACCTAAATAAGGTATTTTCTTGTCATGATAAAAATGTTAGAGAGAAAAGAGGTAGAGCTATGAACATTGTATTATCAACATTAAACGCAAAATATATTCATACAAATCTAGCCATTCGTTGTTTAAAAACTTATGCAATGCCTGAGTATAGCCCAGTCATTGCAGAGTATACAATTAAGGATCCGACCATGAATATTGTATCAGATTTATATCAAAAAATGCCGAATGTTGTCGGTTTTAGTTTGTATATTTGGAACATTGAAGAAACAATAAAAGTGATGCGTATGTTAAAAAAAGTAAAACCTGATGTAAAAATTATCGCTGGTGGACCAGAAGTAACATACGATTACGATTATTGGTTAGAACGTGTACCCGAGATTGATGTAATCGTGATCGGAGAAGGAGAAAGAACATTTAAACATCTGCTTGACGTCTATGCAGGAAAAGAAGACATAGCAGCTGTCCAAGGGGTTGCCTATAGAGAAAGCGAAAAACTGAAGATTACGGCTCCCGGGCCCAAACTGGATTTACGGGAACTTCCCTCCCCTTTCCAATTTGCAGAGGACATACCCGAGCTAGGCAAAAGAGTGACGTATATTGAAACAAGCCGTGGCTGTCCTTTTTCATGTCAATTCTGTCTATCCTCTATCGAAGTAGGTGTCCGCTATTTCAACCGGGATGCCATTAAGGATGATATCCGGTATTTGATGGCCAATGGTGCAAAAACAATCAAGTTTGTCGATCGTACATTCAATATTAGCAGGAGCTATGCGATGGAAATGTTCCAATTCTTGATTGATGAACATATACCTGGAACCGTTTTCCAGTTTGAAATAACGGGAGACATTATGCGTCCCGAGGTCATCCAATTTCTCAATGACAACGCTCCAGCAGGGCTATTCAGATTTGAAATCGGAGTTCAATCCACTAACGATTTAACCAATGAATTAGTACAGCGTCGCCAGAATTTCGAAAAACTTTCCCGCACCGTAATGATGGTGAAAGAAGGCGGGAAGATTGACCAGCATCTGGATTTGATTGCCGGGCTACCTGAAGAAGATTATAATTCTTTCCGAAAAACATTCAATGAGGTTTTCGCAATGAGGCCTGAAGAGATGCAGTTAGGGTTCCTTAAGTTACTGCGTGGAACTGGCTTACGTATACAAGCCGAACAATATGGCTATCAGTTTATTGACGAAGCACCTTATGAAATATTTTCAAATAACGTATTGACGTTTGATGATATCCTACGCATTAAACAGACCGAGGACGTTCTAGAAAAATATTGGAACGACAACCGATTACCGCGAACGGTGGAATATCTCGTATCAGAAGTCTTTGAAACGCCATTCGATTTCTTCCAACAATTCGGCTCCTATTGGGAAAATCGAGGTTGGTCCAGAATCGGTCATCAATTGGAAGACTTATTCATACGCTTGAATGACTTCCTAATGGAAGATGGGCGTGCCAATATGGATATTGCAAGTAGTCTACTGAAAATCGATTATCTTGCACACCACAAGTTCCAACCGCGCAAAGTTTGGTGGAGTGAGGATATGCCGGTTGAAGAACGTTCAGCTATCGAGCAGACACTGCTCTCAAATCCTGCATTATTGGGAGAACCATTCAGTTCCTTAGGTTTAACTAACCGAAATATTCGTAAGCAAACGTTCATTACACCGATTGCTGTTCAACCCGAAGATGTAGAAATCGGCATTGTACAAAATGCTGACGGCTATCTTATCACGGTCTTTAGACATAATGAAACACCTATCTTTATGTTCCTTGAACAATCACTGTCGAAATGAAATAAGGCTGTCCCACAATTATGTGGGACAGCCTTTTATCAACAGGTCTGTTGATTAACCATTTACTTGCTAAAAAGTACTGGTGAGAAGGGATTGATGACCTTCATTTTCACTGGATTATTTTCGGTCCGCTTACGGCTAACTATTCATGACAGATTTACTGAGGGGTCCTAGTGTGGCTAGAAGTGACTCCTGTTGCGAATAGTTGCCTGTCGCGTTCCTACAATCTTCAAGTGAAAAATGCAGTTATTTTGGAAGAAAAGAGTAGATTACATTCTATGGAGTGTGTAAGTGCCCGAAGATGCAATTTCGGGCACCCTAGTACTTTGTACATATGTGTTCTTTGCTTACTTTTAGCAAAGAGTATGCATGTAATCATGTGATGTCTTATAGAAAGTGA
>CAZWAW010000146.1:0-4723 GCA_964632025.1 uncultured Sporosarcina sp. | reverse complement strand
ATATATCCATCCTAAACTTTGAATTAGTCCATATACATCAGGCTTTGTAAGTTTATATCCTGGATTTTCACTAGCGTCCAAGGTTAATTGTTTGTAGGTATCCCAAGTAAGTTCAGATTTAAAAGTCTCTTTGTACTCATACTTTTGAAAATATTTATACAGGTGAAAAATCGTCATGCCCAGTTTTTCGGGATTCTTTACAGGGCTTATTATTTCTGTTATTAAGTCTGTAAACAGCGGTATAAATAAGTCCTCAATGAGTGAATCGGTTGTTTTTTTCTTCTGTAAGTAGACTGATGAGAATGGTGTTGGAAGATGTTCACTTGGTTCTTCTGTCCCCCATAATGGTACTGTTGTGAGACTTGTGGAACTCGGAAGTTCAAACTTTTGTATTAAAAAAGGATTGCTCACAACACTATATAAATGATAATCAATCATATCCAGTTTCTTTACTAAAATATCACACCATGTACTTACTCCACCTTCATGAAATGGATACGTACCCTCTGTAGTGAGTAATACTGTTAGTTTTTTCATACCCCTCACCTATTTCTATACTCAAAGTTTTATTACTTTCCGGGTTTCGATAGTAGTCAATTGTTTCTTTAATTCCAGATTCAAAACTTGTCTGCGGTTCCCATCTCAACAAGTGCTTCGCCCGTTCATACGACAAATGACTATCTTTAATATCTCCAGTTCTCTGGTCTACATAGCGAATTTCGAGTGGATACTTCGAGGACTTTTGCAATTCTGTAATTAAATCATTCAACGAAACGGGGTGATTCGTACTAATATTAAATATCTCATTTTCACCATGTGTGATTGCTTGTATATTCGCCTTTGCTATATCTCGTACAAAAATAAAATCCCTTGTTTGGCTTCCATCCCCAAATACTGTTAATGGTTGATCGGTGATGACCTGGTTAACAAAGATACTAACAACACCCGCCTCACCATTCGGATTTTGTCTCATACCATACACATTGCTGTATCGAAGAATTGTGTAGTTGAGACCATGCAGTTGGTGATATAAGTGAATGTATTGCTCGGACGAATACTTCGACAGTCCATAAAAAGATATGGGCAATACAACTTGCTCTTCTGTCAATGGAACCTCTTTTGCAGTCCCGTAAACAGCTGCTGAAGAAGCGTATATTACCTTAGAAACATTATATTTCGTACAAAGCTTTAATACATTCAGTGTTCCTACTGTATTTATTTCACAATCGATTAACGGTTCTCTTGTTGAAAATCCTACCGAAACTTGAGCAGCTTGATGAATGACCACATCCGGTTTATGCTCACGAAAAACGTCTTCCAATGAGGAAGAGCGAATATCTATATTGTGAAATGGAACATTTTCCGGCAAAAACTCCGGATTTCCAGTACTTAAATCATCAACAACAATCGGATCCCAGCCTTTTTTTATTAGCTCTTCTATAATAAAAGAGCCAATAAATCCTGCCCCGCCCGTAACGAGAACTTTCATCACATCACCGTTTCTTTTTTATATTTAGCTTAATGTATGCTAGGGATCCTTGGCAGATTACATTTTTTCACTTTATGGTTGAATAGGCGGGGTGCCTAGTAAACAAGCCCCTGTTCAAACTCCAATAACCATGCTCCAAATTTCTAGCTAAACAAAATACTATGTAGTTTATTTTACCTAGTAAAAAAAACCAAACAATGTATGTAATAAGTTCGCATCGGTAGTCCCCAGCTAAAATTGAGTTAATCACTAACGCTAGTCCATCAATTAAAAAAGAATCACAGTTTTGCAGCACAAAATCCCTCTATTTACTATTCATAGTTAGAATTTATTGCACATGGCCATTTTTCAAACTACAGGCAGTTCATCCGATGGCACCGATTTGACGATACCAAAGGAAATTTTACAGGTTAAGAAACGGAGGGAGTGGATGCTCATGACATTGAGAAGTGAATTATTGTAGTAAGAGTAGATGTCCGATGGGTTGGTAACTTCCCTACCCTATCTATTAAACGTAGGAATATATGTAGGAATTGAGTAACCATAGACAAAAGACCAGACATTAGGTACATGTCTGGTCTTCATTAAATTACTATGCAATTTCAGTGTATTTCTAGATAGAGTTGTGCGCAGGCACCTAAAATTCCTTATAATCCCCTGAAATAAGTTATCACGTTTTCCGTTACAAATGGATAATCCGTTAAGAGCGGATCCTTTTTCAACTGCAATTGAAATTGATTGAATTTTTTTATCAAATAGTCTCTTTGCTTTTCATCAACTATGAATTTAACGCCATATCGATTGAGACTTTCTTGTTCAACATCATATACAATTGTCCCATAAAGCGTCATTTTCTCGTCAATTATTGTTGTTTCAAACTTCAATACAATGTCCGATCTTGCGGGAAGTTTAATGTTAGATACAAAACGTAATCCACCTGGACCTATGTTTTCAACTAACACTTTAGTACTTCCTAATTGGACTCTCTTTCCATTTATTTCTGACACCGTCATTAATGCTTCAAGCGGGTACTGGAGATCAATTCTAAAATATTTTCTTTTTTCTTTAGTAGGCAAGGATTCAGTTTCAGAATTCGTTTTTCCGGCTAATAACTTTAGTATATTTTCTTCTGAAACGGGCCTACTAAATAAATACCCCTGAATCCAATCGCATTGTAAATGAGATACAAACTCTCGCTGTTCTGTCGTTTCGACACCTTCCGCTACGACTTTTATTGAAAGTCTATGTGCTAATTGAATAATTGACGTTACTATTTCGGCGCTGTCCTTATCAGAAGGAATGTCCTTTAGTAAGCTCCTATCTATTTTCAATATATCCGGTTTTATGTCTCTTAAACTTTTAAAGGATGCATAGCCAGTACCAAAATCATCCAGTGAGATTTGTATACCCAACCCACGCAACTTATTTATTTTCCCCAACACTTTCTCTTCCTGCTCCATCATCGTACTTTCCGTGATTTCAATGTTAAGCCATTTTGGATCAAGTTCATTTTCTTTTAAAATGCTTGAAATCATATCTACTAAATCGATTTGCAAAAACTGCACAAGTGACAAATTGACGGAAGCTTGAATAAAGTACCCAGCATTATGCCATATGCGCACATTTTTGCACACTGTCCGCAATACCCATTCACCAATTGAAGTGATCAATCCCGACTCTTCAGCCAGCGGAATAAATTCATCCGGTGGAACAATTCCCCAAACTGGATGATTCCACCGAATTAGCGCTTCTACGCTACCAATTTGATTCGTCCCCGCATGAACAATCGGTTGGTAATAGACAAGAAATTGATTGTCATGCAACGCTTGCTTAAGCTCATTTCTTAAAGAAAAAACCTTGTATGTAGCGACATTGGCCGTTGGTGAAAAAATTTGATACTTACTATTTCCCGCTTTTTCTGCAAGATATAATGCTAGGCCTGTATTCTTCAGTAGTGAAGCAGTATCATCTCCAGATTCAGGATAAATACTGATACCAATACTCGTCGTAATGAAAAGATTATAGCCTTTTATGTCAAATGATTGCTCAAAAACTTGTAGTGCGTTCTTCGCGATTTGTTCAATTGAATGAATATCTTGAAGGTTTGTAGTTAAAATCGCGAATTCATCACCGCTTATTCTCGCCATCATTTTAATGTTTTTATTAAGAGTACTTTTTAATTCCCTCGCGATTTCGATTAATAACAGATCCCCGACCTCATGACCTAGCGAATCATTTAAAAACTTAAATCCGTCTAAGTTAAGGAACAAGACGGCGAACTTTCTCTTATCGAAATTCGCTAGTCGTATTTCAAGATCCACCGCATTTTCGAAAGCTCGTCGATTTGGTAACTCAGTTAAATAATCATGGAAAGCCATATGTTGAATTTCACGCTGTTGCTTTTTTATTTCAGTAATGTCATGCAAGTTACAAATAACCCCATTCACACTTGGTGTATGGAGTAGATTCGTATAGATGACCTCAAAGTCACGCCATTCCCCATTTTTATGCTTCAATCGCAACTCTACTGTAAACGGAGTGTTAGGCCGATTAAGAATTTCTTTAAATTTACTCTTCTTGAGCTTTAGATCGTCAGGATGCATCAGGTCAAAAAAGTTTTCCCCGGTGACTTCCTCCACTTTATACCCAAGAACAGCCTCAATTGATGGGCTTTCAAAGACAATTGTTCCATCCGAATCGAGGATACCGATAACTTCATGAGAATAATGGATTAATGATTGAAGTTTTTCGCGCATTTCTTGAATATCATGCTTTAATTCTTGTGCAACAGAAATATTACTCGTTAATCCATAAAAGCCCAATACTTCGTTATTCTCTATTTGAATAGGTGTCAGCGTTACATCAATATGACTGATTTCACCATTAATAATGACTCGGTATTTTACATATTGGGCCTCTCCCTTTAATACTTTGGCGATGTAGCCTTTTACCATTTCTAAATCTTCTTCATAAATAAAATTGATATACTTTTTCCCGATAATTTCTTCAACTTTAACTCCGGTTATTTGGTCACTGCCTCCACGTATATTGACGATTACTCCTTTTAGATCAACAACGAAGAGAAGAATATCAGGCGAGTTTTCAAATATTTGCGGATAGGAGTTTTTTTCCTCATTCAGATAAGCCATTAATTTTTTCTTCTTATTAATTCTTGTCAGCAATTATACTCCCCCTTAATAAAAAAAATTTGGCCTTATAACGGTTAATCGTGTT
>CAZWAW010000145.1:0-4777 GCA_964632025.1 uncultured Sporosarcina sp. | reverse complement strand
TTGATTACCCTGATTTTGTGTAGCACAATGTCTGTTTTATTCAGTTTTGAACGAACAAGTTCAAAGAGTCTGGTGACGATTGCGAAGAGGTCACACCCGTTCCCATCCCGAACACGGAAGTTAAGCTCTTCAGCGCCGATGGTAGTTGGGGGTTTCCCCCTGCAAGAGTAGGACGTCGCCGGGCGCAAGGTCATTGCCAATAGGTAATGGCTTTTTATTTTTGATTTTAATTGTTCTTTTATATAAGTGTGAGGTCATTACCAATAGGTAATGATCTTTTTGTCGTTTAGGAAATAATAAAATCTTGTACTGTGGATAAGTAGGAACGTAGAGATTTTACGTCTAGACTCCAGTGCCTAGAGACTCGGAGGCCCACAGGATGTGGGTCACGCAGACATTGCCGCAGAACGCGGCGTACTTTGGCTGTGTTCCTTATATTTGTCAGTCCGGCTGTACGGCAAAGACGCCGCTTGGGCCTGCATTCATCTGTTACAGGTGCTTGCGCTTTTGTTCTATTTATTTTTATTATTTTGTTCGAAAATCAATCAATAAGCAGAGTTGCCATTAAGATCTCAAACAATACTTATAATCAGTAATAGCCTCATGTCCTATATGCTCTTATTGATTGTTCAGTGTGTGTGTTGGTACCCAAAGTATGGTTTCAGCTGCTGCTACAATGCGTTTTTCACCATGTTACTAGTTATTTCTTTATCTCTGTAGATTTAGCGAAGGCGCCTTACAGGTGTAGCCGAAGCCGTAAGACTGGTGGCGAAGCTACCTTGCTTATGGCGGGAGGTATCCCCTAAGCGCCGAAGCGGTATTCAATGAAATCAATCAATATACATAGCAACATTCTGTCAATTCTCAATGTCTTGAAATCATCCTCTATCAGAGATACGATGATAACTACGCAGTAATAGAAAGGACTGGTTGTTTTGCAAATGGTGCTCATAATCTTCGCAATCAATATCGTTTACGTAACATTTTTCACAGTACGCATGATTATGACATTGAAAGGGTATAGGTATATTGCTGCCGCTATTAGTGTAGTGGAAATTGTTATCTATGTTATCGGCCTTGGTCTAGTACTTGATAATTTGAATGAAATACAGAACGTGATAGCCTATGCAATCGGTTATGGTTGCGGCGTAGTCATAGGCTCAATTATTGAAGAGAAGATGGCACTTGGTTATATTACTGTAAATGTAATTTCATCAGAGCAAAACTTGAAATTACCGAGTATACTGAGAGAAAAAGGATATGGTGTGACGAATTGGGCAGTGAATGGACTAGATGGCAATCGAACTTCTATGCAGATTCTTACGCCGAGAAAATATGAATTAAAACTGTACGTTGCAATTAAGGAAGTAGATCCAAAAGCATTTATTATTGCATATGAGGCAAAAACAATACATGGCGGTTTCTGGGTGAAGAGCGTGAAGAAAGGAAAGTTGTTCAAGTGAGTAAAAAAACAGTATGGTTTGAAGTGGAAGCCGAAGAGGCTATTGAAGATTGTTTGAAGAGAATGGCTGCTGAAGGTTATATCGTTGCAGGTCGAAAGGAAGAGCCCCTGTTTGCAGAGGTAAACGGTGAATACGTGCCAGTAAGACAGGTCATCAAGTTCAAAGGTATCCTGACAGAACAATAAAGTGTCTAAAAGGCGAACGATTTTAAAGTAATATATATTATTGTTCGCCTTTTTGCATTGACGAACGGTTCTGTTCTTGATAAAATAAAGAGAGTTATTAGAAATCCCCATATATACTGTGGAATTGGCCACAGTGTTTCTACCAGGGCACCGTAATGTCCGGACTATGCGGGAAAGCGACTTTCAGGAATTGTAGCGAAAGGTGTGTGGGTACCAATGGGTGCAGTCATCTTAACGTATATTTCAATGTCCTCGAATGATCTGCTTTTCATGCATATGAAGAGTGGTTTGTTCGAGGACTTTTTAGATTAGAAAATGTTGGCTAGGCTTCAGGTGCCAGTTGCCACAGGAAGTGGCGAACTTAGGCAGCGTTCATTTTTCGCGGCACCTTACGCTTTTCTTAAAAAGGAGCGGATTATAAGTGGAACCGAAAATCGGTGTCATTATGGGAAGTAAAAGTGATTGGGAAACGATGAAACATACTTGTGACATTTTGGACGAACTTGAAGTCCCTTACGAGAAGAAAGTTGTCTCGGCACATCGCACTCCTGATTTTATGTTTGAATATGCAGAACAAGCGCAAGATAAAGGTTTAGAAATCATTATTGCAGGAGCTGGGGGAGCTGCACACCTTCCTGGAATGGTTGCTGCAAAAACATTGCTACCGGTTATTGGTATACCAGTTCAGTCGAAGGCTTTGAACGGAATGGATTCCTTATTGTCGATTGTTCAAATGCCTGGAGGTGTTCCAGTTGCGACTATGGCGATTGGCAAAGCAGGCGCTGTGAACGCAGGTCTTCTAGCCGCACAGATGTTAGGAGTCCATGACGAAGCCCTAATGAAACGTATTGAAGAGCGTCGTAACAACATGCGTGATGCGGCACTAGAAAGCAGCGGTGATTTACTATGAAAACAATTTTACCTGGACAAACGATAGGGATTATTGGTGGCGGACAGCTTGGTCGGATGATGGGGCTTGCTGCGAAGGAAGCAGGGTTCAAAATCGCGGTGCTGGATCCTGTCATGGATTCACCATGTGGTCAAATTGCTGATATCCGGATTGTTGCACCGTACAACGATGAGGCTGCACTCGAGGAACTAGGTGAAGTGAGTGACGTCATCACATACGAATTCGAGAATATTGATTTTGAGGGACTGAAACGACTCACTCAAATCGCACACGTACCGCAGGGAGCTGAACTTGTTCGGATCACACAAAACCGTATCAATGAAAAAGCAGAAATCACAGCATCGGGTGCACCAGTTGCAAACTATGTAACGGCACAGACGTTTGAAGAGCTAACATTGAAAATCGGAGAAGTCGGTTTCCCTTGTATCGTCAAGACTGCATTCGGTGGTTATGATGGCAAAGGGCAAGTGAAAATTGACTCTGAAAGTGATCTTCACGAAGCGGAATCACTCTTTGCTCATTCGGCATGTATTGCAGAAGCATTTGTTCCGTTTACGAAAGAAGTATCAGTAATCATTCAACGCAATGCTAAAGGACAATCTTACTGTCTTCCAGTTGCTGAAAATATTCATAAACACCACATATTGCATGAATCAATCGTTCCAGCTCGGGTCCATGAAAATGTCTTTGCCAAAGCCGAAGATGCAGCGACGAAAATCGCAGATCATCTCAATCTTGTTGGAACATTGGCGGTTGAAATGTTCGTTTTAGAAAACGATGAAATTATTATTAATGAATTAGCACCACGTCCACATAACTCGGGCCATTATTCAATCGAGGCGTGTAACATATCTCAGTTTCATCAGCATATACGTGCCATCTGTGGCTGGCCTCTGCGCAAGCCGATTCTATGGCAATCATCGATTATGGTGAACGTACTGGGAGAACATGTTGCGCCACTGACGAAGATTGTTACGGATTATCCCGATTGGTCAATTCATCTATACGGCAAAGAAGAAGCGAAAATAAAGCGTAAAATGGGACATGTCACAATTATGACTGACAATATTGAAAAGACATTGGAAGCCATTGATTCAACGGGCATATGGTCTGAATAGAGGGGGATACTTATGATAGAGCAATACCCCCGTCCAGAAATGGGCGTTGTATGGTTTAAACAAAATAAGTGTGATACGAATTTCAAGCAGCTCCGTCTTGACTGAATAATTGATGGCAGCTTTTCAAAATTTTAACTTGATTCAGCGGGGCTTCCGGCGGATGAAACAGATTTTGAATTGAGCAAGCTCAATTCAAAATCTGAAAGCAAATACGCCAAGGTATATTTGATCAAAAAACCAAATCTAATTCCACTTGGGAGGAAAAAAGACATGACGAAAGTAAACGTATACGTAACACTCCGTGAAAGTGTTGTAGACCCACAAGGGATCACAACGAAAGACGCACTTCAGGTAATGGGGTATAAAGAAGTCGAAAACGTACGCATCGGCAAATTGATTGAGCTTGAACTTGATGGATCAGCAAAAGATATTGATGCACGTGTCAAAGAAATGTGCGAAAAGCTTTTGGTCAATGAAGTCATTGAAGACTACCGCTTCGAAATTGGGGAGGTCGCGGGTAAATGAAGTTCGCTATTCTTGTTTTCCCAGGATCGGGTTGTGACGTAGACATGCATCATGCATTAAATAACGTTCTGGGCTATGAAGCAGAATATATCAGCCATACAGAAGCAAATCTTGACGGTTTTGACGCATTACTAATTCCAAGTGGTGCATCTTACGGAGATTATTTGCGCCCGGGTGCGTTGGCACAAAGTTCACCAGCAATTGCTAGCATGAAAGCTTTTGCTGCAACAGGGAAACCTGTTCTTGGTGTGGGTAACGGATTCCAAATTCTTGCTGAAGCTGGCCTTTTACCAGGTGCTTTCTTGCGTAATAAAGGACTGAAATTCAGGTCTGGCAAAACGAAATTGACTGTCTTAAATACAGAGTCTACATTTACATCAGATTACAAAAACGGGCAAGAAATCACAATTCCGTTTGCTCATGAATTCGGCAACTATTATGTTGATGAAAAGACAGTAGCAGAATTGAAAAGTACTAACCGTATCGTATTTACATATGCGGACGGTAATGCAGATGGCAGCACAGCAGACATCGCGGGTGTGTTGAACGAAAAAGGCAATGTGCTCGGAATGATGC
>CAZWAW010000144.1:3872-4927 GCA_964632025.1 uncultured Sporosarcina sp. | reverse complement strand
CCATGAGTTTGATCTTGGTTCATCAGCGGAAGGTCATGAAGCGTTGGTCGAATTCATTAAAGCAGCAGACTTCCCATTTGTATCATCGAACGTAGATTTCTCGAAAGATCCATTGTTTGATGGATTGTTCAATACGAAAATTTCAAAAACTCCCCAAAATAGCAATATCTACACGGGGATTGTAAAAGAAATAAACGGAGAAAAAGTTGGAATCTTTGGACTAACAACTGCGGAAACGGCAGACATTGCAAGTCCAGGAAAAGTTACATTCTCTAACTATATTGATGATGCAAAAAAGATGGTTGCAGAGTTCGAAAAAATGGGTGTAAACAAAATCGTAGCACTGACACATATTGGTTTTGATGATAATGCCGCTATGGACAATGACCAAGAACTAGCTGCAAATGTAGCTGGGATTGATGTAATTGTAGGTGGGCATAGTCATACACAATTAGACGTTCCCGTAGTTGTAGATAAAGATGGAAATGGGAAAGCGAAAGATAAAACAATTATTGTACAAGCATATCAATACTCAGATTACCTTGGGACGTTAGATGTTGAATTTGATAAAAATGGCGTTGTAATAGGACATGCAGGAAAGTTAATTAAGACTGCAGATAAAGCAGAAGATCCTGAGGCAGTGGAGCTCTTAAAACCTTATAAGGATAAAATCGCTGCTGTTAATAACGAGGAAATTGGAGTAACACTGGAAAATGCACTAGTAAGTCCAAGAACGTCGGATAAAGATTATGTACCGGGCACAAGTGTACGGGCTAGTGAAACGATTCTTGGGAACTTAATTACAGATGGCATGCTTGCAAAAGCGCAAGGGTATGTAAAAGATAAAAAAGTAATTATGGCATTCCAAAATGGTGGAGGAATTAGGGCTGGAATTGGAGCTGGCTCAGCAGGGGGCCGGGCAGCGGTTTCCCGTTCACCTCCAGCGTCTCGAGGTAAACCAGGAGCCTTCCGTTGGAAAACCCGAAGCTAAAGGTGCCCGAGCCGTTCAGATAGCGCCCTCTGAGCGCCGGCAAGACCTTGGCCATCTGGTCCGT
>CAZWAW010000144.1:0-3862 GCA_964632025.1 uncultured Sporosarcina sp. | reverse complement strand
CATTTGGTAACACATTAGCAACAATGGAACTAACAGGTTCCGAATTAAAAGAAACATTTGAAATTAGTTTTAAAGATTATCCAAAAGAAAGCGGTGGATTTTTACACATAGCTGGTGCAAAAGTAGAATTCGATTCTTCGAAACCTACTGGTCAACGTGTAGTTTCGATCGCATATAAAAATGAAGATGGTACGTTTACTGAAATCGAAGATGCTAAGACGTACACAGTAGCGACAAACGCATTCACTGCAAAAGGTGGAGACGGCTATGATGTTCTTAAAAAAGCGTATGCTGCAGGTCGTGCAACAGATCTTGGACTTTCAGATTGGGAAAACTTAAGAGAACATTTAGTATCACTAAACAACAAAATTCCAACTGAAATTGAAGGTCGTCTTGTAGACGTCGCGGGTCAAGAACCAGGTACTGAACTTCCTGGTGGAGATGTTGCAAGCGAGGACTTCTCTGGTACAGTTAATGCGCCAAAAGTTTACAACGGAGACGTAACGGTATCCGTTACAGGTGTAGCTTCCTTTGAAAATGTAACTGTCAAAGGGAATTTGATTCTTACAGGTACTCCGACGGGGAATGTGTCATTTGCGAACATTACCGTTGAAGGAGATTTGGATATTTCAGGACTTGATGGGGAAAACTTTGACTTTGATGGCATTACTGTCGATGGAGCAACGATTTTTTAAGCTTTTGTGCAAAGCCTTCTGTTTGTGCGCTGAAGGCTTTGCGTTTTCAATGACACATGTGCTTTACTCAAAAAATGTATTTATAAAGGAGAATTGTCTAGATGAATAAAGGGAAATGGAAGAAACCTATAAATACTATGTTAGCTGCAAGTCTAGTAGCAGGCTTAGTAGTACCGGCAATACCTGCTACAGTAAGTGCCGCAACGAATGCAACGGATCTGATTATTTCTGAATACATTGAGGGTAGCAGCTATAACAAGGCTATTGAACTTTATAATGGGACAGGGGCTACAATAGATTTAAGTGCTTATAAGCTTGAGCTATATGCCAATGGATCAAAAGACACAACAGGAAAACTAACAGCTACTAATACCATAAATCTAGCGGGTCAATTGGCTAGTGGTGAAACATATGTGTTGCATCATAAAGATGCAAATCCCGATATAAAAAGCAAGGGGGATTTAGCGGATTCAAATGTCATTAATTTTAATGGTAATGACCAGGTTGTTCTGAAAAAAGCAGACACAGTTATTGATTCTATTGGGCAAGTCGGTTCAGTAGATAACTGGGGTGCTGATGTAACGTTGGTAAGAAATCCCGTAATTTTTTCAGGCGACACAATTATTGATGATGCGTTCAATGCATCAGTAGAGTGGACGGCGTTCCCTAAAGACGATTCATCCAATTTAGGTTCGCATACAATGGATGGTTCAACACCAGTAGATCCCGATCCGGAAGAACCTGCGGAGACTATTTCAATCTCAGACGCACGTGCTTCAAAACTGGGCGAAACCGTTACAATCAAAGCCATCGTTGCAGCAAACTTGAAAAATACAGTGTCAGTACAAGATGCAACTGGCGGTATCGCAGTACGACCTGCGAGTTTGGGGGCAACAGTTGGAGATGAAGTGACACTGACAGGTACATTGGCAGATTACAATGGTCTTCTTCAATTGGATGCAGCTACAATCGTTGAGAAAGTCGGAAACGTTGGAGCACCTACACCCAAAGTTGTCACTGGAGCAGAAGTAAATGAAGCACATGAATCTCTTCTAGTACAAGCGCATGGGGTTACATTAACTTCGGTAGATGCAAATAATAACTTTACAGCGACTGACGGTATTACGGAATTTATTGTCCGTGATGAGAATAATTCGCTAGGGTTGATTGCTGGTAACAAATACGAATCGATTGCAGGGATTGTCCAGCAATTCGGCACGGCTTATCAAATCATTCCACGCTCACAGCAAGACATTGTTGTAGATAGTTCAATTATGCAACCTGTCACTGCGAATCCAGGAAGTGGCACGTTTGTCGGAGGAACGACTGTAACATTATCAACTAGTACGGCGAATGCACAAATTCTTTACACAGTAGATGGTAAAGATCCAATTGAAAATGGTGTGAAATATGAAACACCAATCGAAATCAAAGAAAATACAACGATTAAAGCAGTTGTAAAAGCTGAAGATGGAACTACTAGTGAAGTGAAAACATTCGACTATACAATTACGGATAGTCTTCAAATCCATGATATTCAAGGTGGAGGGCATATGTCCACATTTGCGGATAAAATGGTTGAAGGAATAGAAGGAGTTGTAACCTACTCATTCACGTTAAGCGGTTCAACATACTATACTGTCCAAACACCGGATGCATTAGCAGATAATAATCCGAATACATCTGAAGCGATTCTCCTTTACAGTGGTAAAAGTACTTGGCCAATACAAGTTGGAGATTTAGTAGCTGTAAGCGGGAAAGTTAGTGAATATGCAATCGATGGCTATGATGATCGACAAACAACTGACATGAAAACAACGCAAATTAATGTCCGTGACGATCAAGGCGGAAAAGTAGAAGTTGTGAAGAAAAATGTAGAATTACCGGCACCAATCATCATTGACGAAAGTAACTTGCCAACAGAACATATTGATAGCGATAATTTAGCAGTATTCAACCCAGACGTAGATGCACTTGATTTCTGGGAAAGTATAGAAGGTATGCGTGTACAAGTTGGCGATGTGAAAGCCGTAGCACCACAAGACAATGGTGATCTTGTAACCGTTTTTGAAAGTAAGAAAACGAACTCCTTACATGGAGGACTTCTATTAGAAGAAAATAACCAAAATGCGGACCGCATCCAATTTAGATTAGAGCCAAATGGAACGGCACGTAGCTTTGAAGTTGCAACTGGTGACAAATTCCAAGGGCCAATTGTAGGTATAGTCGGCTATTCATACCAAAACTACAAAATCTATGCTTCATTGGATGAAATGAAAGCGAAGCATTCAAAAGGAAGCGCAACACCTGAAAAAACAACCATTGTAAAAGCAGATGATAAGTTAACGATAGCTTCTTACAACTTGGAGAACTTCTCAAATAATAAGAAGTCTACAACTGATGACAAAGCTAAGAAATTGGCAAGAGCTTTTGCCTCTGATATGCAAAGTCCTGATATTGTTGGAGTAACAGAAGTGCAAGACAATAATGGCCAAGATGCAGGAAACTCAGATGCGTCCGAAAGTTATGATAGACTGATTGCCGAGATTAAAAAAGCAGGCGGCGTAGACTATAAATACGCGAACATCAACCCTGTAAACAATGAAGATGGCGGCGCACCGAATGCGAATATTCGCGTTGGATTCCTCTATAATCCAGAGCGAGTGACGTTAACGGAAGGAAATCCTGAAGGGGATGCAACAACGGCAGTTGGGTACAAAGATGGTAAGTTAACAGTAAATCCAGGCCGTATAGCTCCAACAAATGATGCCTTTAAAAGCAGCCGTAAACCATTGGCAGCACAGTTCGATTTCCAAGGGGAAAGCGTTATCGTCATTGCCAACCATTGGAATTCAAAAAATGGAGATACACCATTATTTGGACAAAAACAACCACCGGTCTACGGTAGTGAAGTACAACGCCATAAAATCGCAACCATCGTAAATGATTTTGTGAAGGATGTAAAAACACAAAATCCAGGGGCAAACGTCGTATCTCTTGGTGATTTTAATGACTTCCAATTCTCTGAGACCCTAAAGATTCATGAGGGTGATACGATGACGAATATGATTAACAAAGTAGAGACAGCTGATCGTTATTCATACGTGTTTGGAGGTAACTCACAAGTATTGGATCACATTCTAGTTACCAATAACTTAGTTGATAAA
>CAZWAW010000143.1:0-4976 GCA_964632025.1 uncultured Sporosarcina sp. | reverse complement strand
CTTCAATTGACTTAATCAGCTCGATTTTCTTAAGGGTAGGTACTTGCGCAAGTTCTTCGCTATAAAAGTCATGCTCTGCGTATGTTTCACTGCCCTCGAAAGTATCTGTTCCGTCAGCTTCATCAAGTACATCTGCATTCGCTTTTGCACTGTTAATCAAAAATGCAATCGAGGCTTCCTCAATTTTTTCCGTATAAGCATAGCCCATTTTTCCATTGTAGAGACCGCGAAAACTCAGGCCACCTTCTTCCGATGTCTCATAACTGTCAATTTCCCCTTTGAAAATCATGACTCGAAATGATTCGGACTTCTCATAATAAACTTCAGCTTCTTTGAAACCCATTTCCACAGCTTCAGCTAATAGCTTCTTTTGAAATTCGTTGATAGTCATCAATTATTCCCCCTTCGTCCCACCGACGGTAATTTCACTGACACGGATCATTGGCTGACCGACATTGACCGGCAAGCTTCCACTGATTGATCCGCACATTCCAGCCCCGTGTGCGAGATTATTACCAACCATGTCGACGAGCTGAAGCGTTTTTGCACCGTTACCAATTAATGTCGCACCACGTACTGGACGATCAATTTTACCGTCTTTTACTAGATATGCCTCTGCCACGGCGAAGTTGTAATCACCCGTTGCTGGATTCACCGAACCACCACCCATATATTTCGCGTAAATACCATTTTCCGTCGATGCGATGATTTCTTCTGGCGTCGATTTACCTGGTGCGATATAGGTGTTCGTCATGCGCGATGTCGGATTAAAGCGGTATGACTGACGGCGTGAAGAACCTGTTGCTTCTGCATCCATACGGCGTGCATTGAATTTATCAATGAGATAACCTTTTAAAATACCATCTTCAATGAGAATATTTTTTCGCGTCTTTTCACCTTCGTCGTCAACATTGAGGGAGCCCCATTCGTTTGGAAGCGTACCGTCATCAATGTACGTCACGATATCCGGTGCCACCTTCTCGCCGATTCGGTTTGCGAAAACGGAGTTGTTTTTTGCAACAGAAGTCGCTTCAAGTCCATGCCCGCAAGCCTCGTGAAAAATAACGCCGCCGAATTCATTGTCGATAATGACTGGAAATTTCCCACTTGGACATTCATCTGCTTCGAGCATCGTCACCGCAATACGCGCAGATTCACCTGCATAATGATTCAAATCCAGGTTTTCGATAAATTCAAAACCTGCATGTGCGCCCGGTCCATAGAAACCAGTTTGCATTTCAATGCCATCGGAAGCCGTCGCCTGAATGGAGAGCCTGCTATAGACACGTGTGTCTTCAACGAATTTCCCTTCAGAGTTCGCAATAAGTACATTCTGTTCCTCATCGATATAGCGCAGCGCGACTTGTTTGATGCGCTCATCGTAGTTTTTGGCAATGTCATTAGCCTTTCTCATAACTGCTACTTTCCGTGCATGTTCCACCGTTCGCGGAATTTGCGTGATTGTATGAATGGGATGAATGATTTCTTTTTGAAGAGGATGAATTGTTCCGTTCGCCCCGCCTTTAATCGCAAGTGCTGCCCGCTTTGCTGCATTAATTAACCCCGCTTCCGAGAAATCCGTCGTATAGGTATAAATACATTGGAGACCTGAAAAAATTCGGATGCCTATTCCGAAGTCACGACCAGAAATACTTTTCTCGATCTTGCCACTTTGCAATTCCATTGTGTTCACATACTTATCTTCAATAAATACTTCGGAGAAATCGCCCCCCGTGGAGAGTGCGGCTTCCAATACGTTTTCAATAATTGATTGCTTGATCATATTTCCATTCCCCCTTCACTACCTGATTATAACGAATATTCTATACAATTACAGCATTTACATTACTAATTTGGTATTTTCAGAGAATTAACTCATGACAAGAAAAAACGTATCCGACGTCTGACTTCTAAAGTTTTGTTCGACCATGCACCCGAGGGTTAACCTCATTCGAACAACAAATCCGCCACAATTAGCACCACCATAATTCAGACAACATTGCCTGCCAATCTCGGTGGTGGTATAATGGAGAAAGGATTTATCGTCTAAAAGGAGTGATAGTCAATGTGGTTCCTATACATCATGTTCACACTGTTTGCATTCGTAATCGTTGGTAATATCGCAGGTTTGGCTCGTACATACAGCAGCCATAAATAAGTACATGCAAAAAAGCCCTCCATCTATTGGAGGGCTTTTTTTGCATGTTATGCGGTTATATCACGTTTAATAAATGTTGAATAACTGATTGCGAGGAACACAATTACATAAGTAATCAACACCGCGATCGAAAACGGCATCGTATTACTAGCTAGAACTTTGTGACCTAACTCATATTGCGTCAAATCATGTGCAAAAAGAATATACTTCGCGACCGCAAATCTCTCAAGGAACATCACAATCATTGAACCCGTGAAAAATAGGAATAACGATACTCCAATTGCCAGTGCCGATGATCTGAACACGGAGCCAATCATGAAGGCCAATGTCGCCATAACGCAAACATAAACAAATGTGAGAAGCACTAAATAAGCTGATTCACCTAGAACAGCCGTAACTGCAATTTCCGAGTCGAAAAACAAAACCGAATTTCCTGCTGCAGCTGGATAGAAAATATACGCACTCATTACACTAGATACGTAGGTAACGACTGTAAGCAACAAGCCAAATAATAAAACAGTCAGATATTTAGACGTGAGGATTTTCCACCGTTTTACCGGACGCGATAGCAACATCTTGATGGTCCCTTGCGAAAATTCCGATGCTACAATTCCCGCCGACGCAATAATCATAAGGAGTGTCACAAGCGACATCATACCAAATGTATCTAAAATGATCTTCTCCCGACTTATCGGTTTGCTCATTTCAATACTAGCAACAATGTTTTGCTCAACCTCTTGTTGCCTATCAATTAATTCACTTTTTTTATCTTCCGTTAAATCGGCTGCACCAAGTTCCCGCTCCACCTCTGCGAGTTCTTCCTGCAAATCTGCTGTCCAGGCTGAAGAATCATTTAATCCTTCTGTAAACTTCGAAAGTCCGGACAGTCCTACAATCATAACCGCTAGCAGAATGACCATAATCCAAGTACCCTTTTTACTCCATAATTTCATCCATTCATTTTGTATGAGCTTCGGCAATTTGCCCACCCCCAGTCATTTCTAAGAACTCATCTTCAAGCGTTTTACGGTATGGCTGAACGGCAAACAGCTGTTGTTCTTTTGCACTAAGTTGTTTAATAAGCGCTGGAATCTGCGTTTTTTCCGCATTAATAATAAACCCGTCTTTATGTGCTTCAACAGTAAATCCTTGTTCTTGAAGGAAACTTTCCACCGCATCTCTTGGCAGTGCTTCAATGTAATAATGGGATTGTTGTGTGTCCGACATTTCACGGATGTCAATCAACTTCCCATTTTGAATAACAGCAATCCGGTCACACATAAGCTCAATTTCTGATAGCATATGACTCGAAACGAAAACGGAAACGCCTTCTTTTTCTGCAATGTCTCGTAAATGCATACGGAATTCGCGAATCCCTGCTGGATCTAACCCATTTGTAGGCTCATCGAGAATAAGAAATTTCGGGCGGTGAAGAAGTGCTTGTGCAAGGCCTAGGCGCTGCCGCATTCCAAGTGAATACGTCGATACTTTCTCATGAATCCGATTTTGCATACCGACTTGATTAATTACCTCATTAATCCGCTCTTTCGTAACGCCCTCATGCATCCGTGCAAAGTGGAGCAGGTTTTTATAGCCTGAAATGAATTTATACATCTCCGGATTTTCTACAATGACTCCGACTTTTGAAAGTCCTCCTTCAAAATCATTCGCAAGCGAAATCCCATCAATGATAACATCCCCGCTTGTCGGCTTCATCAGACCCACCATCATACGAATCGTCGTCGTTTTCCCCGCCCCGTTTGGCCCGAGGAACCCGGTAATTTGCCCTGGATACAAGGACAAATTCAAGTTATCAATAATCTTTTTCTTGCCTATCGTTTTCGATAAATTCTTCAGTTCCACTACCGGTTTCTTTTCCATGTCAACTTCCCTCCCTAAACAGTGACACCATCCAAGAAGTGGCGTCTTTCCCATACGTATCACGGATTACGTCAACCGCTTCATGCGCGATTATCCGTCCCCCTCTTAGTACTACGATTTCATCGAGCAATGGTTCCACTTCTTTTAATTCATGCGTCGACAGAAGGACCGTTTGCCGCTCCGAATCAGTGAAACGGATAAGCCCTTTCGCGATATCATCACGCACCATCGGATCCAGGCCGGAGAACGGTTCATCCAACAAATAGTAATCCGCTTCACGTCCGAGAGTAACTGCAATTTTGACACGTCCGCGGTTCCCTTTCGACAAATTTTTTATTTTCGAATCAAGAGACAAATTTAGAAACTGTGCAATTTCTTTGGCTTTCGCCGGATTAAAATCAATGAACTGAGATTCATAGAACTCAATCAGCTGACCTACCGTAAAATACGGATAGAATAGGTCCGCGTCCGGCATATAAGCAATATTGGTTGCCACTTTACGCGTAATGCGACTTCCGCTGAACGTTGCTCTTCCCGCATCAGGTGTCACCAATCCCGAAATCAGTTTCAGCAACGTCGTTTTCCCACTCCCATTTTCCCCGACAAGGCCGATGATTTTCCCTTGTGGCAAAGAAAGTGTAAGGTCTTCAAGCGCTTTCCTCCGGCCATACTTTTTCGTTATATTCTTCAGTTCAATCATCTTTCCCACCCCGTTCCTGTAGGTGCTGCAGTATTTCAGACGTCGTAAAACCGAGTGCTTCAACACTTTGAATGAATGACGTCACAAGCTGTTCCTTCATTTCATTTCGAAGCATAGCGATCTTCACTTCATCTTCCGTCACAAAAGATCCTTGCCCTCTCTTCGTTTCAGTGATTTCCATCTGCTCCAGCTCCTTATAGACGCGTTGCATCGTATTGGCATTCACACCGGCTTCAA
>CAZWAW010000142.1:0-4992 GCA_964632025.1 uncultured Sporosarcina sp. | reverse complement strand
CATCTTTGGCGGCTTTTCTCCAGGTAAGAAGCCAGCTATTCTTTCGTCCCAAAAAGCTTTAGCACGCTGTGTACTTTTGCATTTGGAGCGCGACGGATGAAGGACCACCATATGATTACCGAAAAAATGTGTAGGGATGCGACGAAGTTCGAATTCCTACACATCCAGACATCCCGGTAATCGTATAGAAGTCATTCAATCCAAAGCAAAAAAAATGCAATTATACACGTAGCACCCAGTGTGTAATCAAGTTATTTTCTGGGTACTTTTGGTCAATCAACAGATGTGAGAATCTATTATAAAACCCAATTAAATACCGCTATTCTCATTTGTCGAAATAGGCTATAATATGTACTTACTGTGCGAATATCCGTTGGTGAGGTTAAAGGCATTTTTAACATTTGTATAAAAAATTACACTGCGAATGTTAACGATGGAATAGGGAGGAACTAGAAATGATTGAAAGCGCTTTAGAATGGATTGTAACGACGGGAAATAACCTTTTATGGTCGTATATCCTTATCGGTTTGCTAATTGGTTTAGGTATTTATTTTACGATTCGAACGAAATTTGTACAGTTCCGCCTGTTTGGTGAAATGTTTAAGCTTATGGTTGAAAAGCCGGAAGTGAAGGGAGGAATATCATCCTTTCAAGCGTTTACAATTAGTGCAGCATCACGAGTTGGAACAGGGAATATTACTGGGGTAGCCCTTGCTATTGGTATTGGGGGACCGGGCGCTATTTTCTGGATGTGGGTCATTGCGATAATCGGAATGGCAACTGCGTTTATCGAAAGTACGCTCGCGCAAGTGTATAAAGTGAAAGACGGTGATACGTTCCGCGGAGGGCCTGCTTATTATATGCAAAGTGCTCTTGGTAATCGGAAGCTTGGTATCATATTCGCCGTTTTGCTGACTCTTTGTTTCGGTTTCATTTTTAATGCTGTACAGTCAAATACAATTAGTGCATCTTTCAATAGTGTGTTTCATATTGAAAAATGGGTGATTGGAGTAGTTCTTATTAGTATAACGGCTCTTGTTATTTTTGGAGGCGTAAAACGGATTGCCCATGTTACACAAATCTTTGTTCCGATTATGGCTATTCTTTATATTGCTGTTGCCTTTTATGTCGTTATTATGAATATAAGTGAGGTTCCCGCAGTATTTAAACTGATCTTCACGAGCGCATTTGGAATGAACGAAGCGGTCGGCGGAGCAGTAGGGGTCGCAATTATGCAAGGGGTACGCCGTGGACTTTTCTCCAACGAGGCGGGTATGGGGAGTGTGCCGAACGCTGCAGCGGTAGCAAGTACGTCACATCCAGCAAAACAGGGCCTTGTGCAAAGTCTTGGTGTGTTTTTTGATACAATCATTATCTGTTCTGCAACGGCGTTCATTATTATTCTTGCCGATCTTTATAATACAGGTGAAGTAGATGGAATTCTCTTGACTCAGACATCCCTTGGCGTCCATGTAGGGGAATGGGCACCTTATTTCTTGGCAATTGCCATTCTATTTTTTGCTTTCAGTTCGATTATTGGAAACTACTATTATGGCGAGACGAATATTGAATTTATCAACGCGAATAAAATATGGTTAACTCTTTACCGTTTTGGTGTGCTCGCGATGGTCATGTTTGGAACGCTTGCAAAAGTAGATCTTGTTTGGAATATGGCAGATCTCTTCATGGGGATGATGGCAGTCATTAACCTTATTGTTATCTTCCTTCTAGGGAAATTTGCATTTAAGACATTAGACGATTATACAGAACAACGAAAAAGAGGACTCAACCCTGTATTCAAAGCAAGTACGATTTCGGGGCTAAAAGGCACGGAATGTTGGGGAGATGCAAAGGTAAACGACCGCAACTAAAAGATTGCTTGAATTGCTAAGAAGGCAAGAAACCTAATTGAGGTCTAATTAGTTTCTTGCCTTCTTTTACTTTGTTCACTATTTTGAAGAGTGTGAAAAATATTAGTTATTAAGGTATGATAGTGATAGTGTGCACTCAAGAAAGGATGATCAAGATGAAAGCATTTATCCATGAATACGGGCAGTTAAAAATAGCCGATATGAAAGAACCAATTGCAGCAAGCGGTGAAGTCGTCGTTGCAATTCGGGCGGCCGGTTTGAACCGCCGAGACTTATACATACCTGGGCGTAGGGGGAAGGAGGCGCAAGCATTGACGCTAGGATCTGATGGCGCGGGAGTAATCGAGTCAATAGGTGCAGGAGTAACAGCGTTTGCGGTAGGGGATGAAGTAATGATTAATCCTTCGCTACGTTGGTTTGAAAATAGTGATGCGCCACCGGTAGACTTTGATATTTTAGGAATGCCCGATAATGGGACGTTTGCAGAGAAGATTGCTATTTCGGTTGAACAGATTGAAAGGAAACCCGCTCATTTGACATGGGCTGAGGCTGCAGTACTCTCGTTAGCAGGATTAACAGGCTATCGTGCGCTATTTACTAAAGGGGGATTGAAAGCGGGCGATACAGTTTTCATTCCAGGTGCTGGCAGTGGAGTGGCTACGTATCTTATATCATTCGCGAAAAATGTTGGGGCACGAGTGATTGTTACTTCGCGCAGTGAGGCTAAACGAAAACAGGCCCTTGAACTTGGCGCGGACATTGCTCTTGATACGAATGGGGATTGGAACAAGGAGCTGGAAGGAGAGATAATCGACCTCGTTATCGAAAGTGTAGGCCGGGCAACGTTTAATCGCTCGCTTAGTTTATTGAAAAAAGGCGGGCGTATTGTCGTGTTTGGTGCAACGACTGACGATACAGTCGACTTGGATTTACGCGCTTTTTTCTATGGACAGTATCAACTTTTCGGTTCTACGCTAGGAAGTCGGGAAGAGTTACGTGACATGATTAGGCATGTCGAAAAATATGGGACTCGTCCAATTGTCGATAAAGTGTTCGATTTGGACGAAGCAGCAGAGGCATTTGAATATATTGAAGAGAGTAAGCAGTTTGGAAAAGTAGTGCTGCGAGTAACGGACTGACGTAGCACTTAAGTTATTTAATAATGACATACAAAAGTCATTGAGATATCCCTGTCTTTGGATAAAGTTGGGGTATACTTAAATTAAAAAAGGTGGGACAGACATGACAAAAAAAGTATCGCCACTAACTGATTTACAAATAGCATCACAAGCCACGATGAAATCGATTTGGACGATAGCTAAAGAAGCAGGCATACCCGAAGAGGCGGTAGAACCATACGGAAGATTCAAAGCAAAGATTGATGTAACGAAGTTAACTGAGACTAGCAAGGAAGGGAAAGTTATTCTTGTCACGGCAATCAGTCCAACGCCGGCGGGGGAAGGAAAGTCGACTGTCACCGTAGGGCTTGCTGACGCTCTTTCAAAGCTCGGAGAAAAAACGATGATTGCATTACGCGAACCATCCCTTGGGCCCGTTATGGGGATGAAGGGTGGAGCTACAGGCGGTGGTTATGCCCAAGTGCTGCCGATGGAAGAAATAAACCTACATTTTAATGGTGATATTCATGCAATCACGACTGCAAATAATGCCCTTAGTGCACTGATAGATAATCATCTTCACCACGGAAATGTGCTCCGGATTGACCCGCGGAGAATTACTTGGAAACGCGTCTTGGATATGAATGATCGCGCATTACGCAACATAACAATTGGGCTCGGCGGTCCTACACAAGGAGTTCCGAGAGAAGATGGTTTCGATATTACAGTCGCATCTGAAATTATGGCGGTATTCTGTTTGGCGACAAGCCTGCAAGACTTGAAAGAAAGACTTGCACGTATCGTTATCGGTTATACGTATGATAAAGAGGCAGTAACGGTACGAGACCTTGGTGTCCAAGGGGCATTGGTACTTCTACTGAAAGAGGCATTTAAACCAAACCTTGTACAGACAATTGAAGGGACTCCGGCACTTATTCATGGAGGACCCTTTGCGAACATTGCGCATGGCTGTAACTCATTAATTGCAACGAATACGGCACGTAAACTTGCCGATATCGTCGTTACGGAAGCTGGATTTGGTGCCGATTTAGGTGCCGAGAAATTCATGAATATAAAAGCACGTCAAGGTGGATTCTCACCCGATGCAGTTGTCATTGTGGCAACAGTACGTGCGCTTAAGATGCATGGTGGAGTGCCGAAAAATCAGCTTGCAGGGGAGAATGTTCAGGCGGTAACGGATGGACTGGTAAATTTAGCTAAGCATATTGATACAATTCGTGCATTCGGTGTCCAGCCGGTCGTTGCGTTGAACAAGTTCATCTCGGATACTGCGGCTGAACTGGAAGTCATTTTTGAGTGGTGTGAGGAAAATGACATAAAGATAGCGCTCACTGACGTCTGGGAACGGGGTGGAGAAGGCGGCATTGCTTTGGCACAAGAAGTTTTAAAGCTTCTGGATGAACCGAATAACTTCGCTCCACTCTATGATGTAGAACAGCCTGTAAGCGATAAAATCACAGCTATTGTCCAAAAGGTATACGGGGGATTGGGTGTTGTATTTACAGATCAAGCGTTAAAAGATCTTAAAGACATCGAGAACAACGGCTGGGGTATTTTGCCCATTTGCATGGCCAAAACGCAGTATTCATTTTCAGATGATCCGAAATTACTTGGGCGCCCTGAAGAGTTCACTATTACTGTTAGAAAAATCATTCCGAAACTTGGAGCAGGATTCCTTGTCTGCTTAACTGGGGATATTATGACGATGCCCGGGTTGCCAAAAATGCCTGCAGCCCTTCATATGGATATCGATTTGCAAGGCAATGCAGTAGGTTTAATGTGATTTTTGAAACTGTGAATAGGTAAGAAAAAGATCGAGGCTGTCCTAAAATATTAGGACAGCCTCGATCTTCGTTGCTCAGGAAATTATAAATTTATCGGCCAGTGGATAACCTGCGAAAGGTGATATTCCACGTCCAGACTCCAGCGCCTAGAGGCTCGGGTCATAAGTTGGTCCGGCTGTGCGGCAAAGGACGGCCTCG
>CAZWAW010000141.1:0-5056 GCA_964632025.1 uncultured Sporosarcina sp. | reverse complement strand
GATATGATCAGATCAAGCCAAAGAAACCTCCTGACCGATAATCTGGTCAGGAGGTTGTTTTGGTTGATAATAGTGTTGTTACGGTACGATATTTCCAGCAGCTTTATAAATGTCGTACCATTCTTTTCTTGTTAACGTAATTTCTGTGCTCTTACATGCGTCTTTTAATCGCTGAGGATTCGTTGTTCCGAGTACGACTTGGATGTTAGCTGGATGGCGGCTAATCCAGGCGGTTGCGATTGCCGTGTTTGTTACGTCATAGTTGGCAGCAATTTCGTCAATCACTTTATTCAATTCTAAAAAATTCTCTAAATCGCCAAGGAATGGGCCAGCAAAGAAGCCATTTTGAAATGGTGACCACGCTTGTAGCGTGATATCATGCAAACGACTGTATTCTAGTATACTGCTATCACGATTGATAGCTTGATCTATATTCATATTTAACGCAATTCCCGCGTCAATCATCGGTGTGTGTGCAATACTAAACTGAATTTGGTTGACGACTAATTTATGTGGTGTATATTTTTGCAGCAGCTCAATCTGTGCTGGATTATGGTTCGATACTCCAAAATGTTTTACTTTTCCGCTGCTATGCAATTTTTCAAATGCCTCGGCAACTTCAGCAGGCTCCATTAGTGGATCAGGACGATGAAGGAGTAGCAGGTCTAAGTAATCCGTGTTTAAACGCTTTAAAATACCGTCAACTGAGTCGAGGATATGTTCTTTTGAGAAGTCAAAGTAGTTTTCTTGGCCTTTAATGCCACATTTACTTTGCAAAATCATTTTTTCACGGATGCTTGGATTCATTTGGATTGCCTCGGCAAATAATTCTTCGCACCGACCTTGAGCATAAATATCTGCATGGTCAAAGAAGTTAATTCCTTCATCAAGTGCAGTGCGGATTAACTGTTCTATTTCTGTTAAAGAAAGCTGCGTCAAACGCATATTCCCCATTATGATATTAGATACGTTTAGATTTGTGTGTTTAATTTGTGTGTATTTCATCGAAAAATCCCCCTTTAACAATAGTTACACTATTTAGAATACCTTATAATCTAGTTAAATGGTAGGTTATGTGAGTGACTATAGCCGTGTAATTCCAAAACAGGAAAATCCCGCATTTTTTCGATACGCATTCTTCGTTGTTAAATGGACACTACATACTAGATTCTGCCCTATACGTTGAGTAACCAAACAACTTACTCAAACACTAGAGGACTTCTTTCTTCCGCTTTTTTTAGATCCGCCTTGTCTTTCATTCAGTGGTAAACCAAAAGAGGGGTATACCTGTTTTACAAGATCCATGTTTTTACTAATATAATAGTATCGGTGAATATAGACTGTGAAATAAGCCGTGATTAGTGATAATAGTGAGAGTAACACGATAAAAATCATCATTTTTGCAGATTTACTGTAGACGGATGTTAAAATGACTTGGGCAATTACATATCCTATTCCCGCAAATGATAAATAGCGAACGTTAATACTCTTCATCTGTTGCAAGTTATGGTAGGTTCCCGAGTAAAGGGCCTTAATATTAAGCCAGTTTATCGACACCAATAAGCCGATGAAAAATATTAATCCAATAGCAAAAGGAGTCTTTCCTACTGATTCTAAATGGAGATACAGTAATTTTTGTATTGCTAAAAAATAGACATACGTATTAACGACCCCATATACACCAAAAAAGAGATAATAGGACTTCTCAAACTTGTAAGGGGCGAATAAATAAAGCAGTGCCCAAATTTGGAGAATCGCTATCGGTACAATTGCCGCCATAAAATAAGTGAAGGAAAATGGCACCCCTAAAATTGGAATCAACCCAATTACATATAATAATACCAAGAAAAATGTGATGATGTTTGCTCTATTTTCCTTAGGTGTTTGGAACTTCAAATAAGACAATGCAATCTTGTCTAGTTTATTATTGTCAATTTTAGGTTCTCTCCTATCCTTTAAACCAACAAGACATATTATCGTTAATGCCTGTTACAACTTTTTTATAGCCTTACCAATCTATAAATGATACATACAAACAACTAAAAGCGTTGCAATCCTAAGTAGCAGTGCAACGCTTTCATTAATTTACTGATTCAAATTTAAAATTATCCATCTTCACGACTTGGTTATCTTGTTCAAGTGTGTCGATGAGTGCTTCTTGTTCAGGCGTTATGCTCAGAGAGAATGGAACTGCATGATTCGGTTGAATGATACCTGTTTCCTGCTCGGAAAGGTCCACTTCAACGCCCTCCCACACAAATGCACCATTATCATGACCTAATGTATAGTCGAACTTGATGTTTTTCATGGGTTCATCCAAACGATTGATGGCTAAGAAAAGCAATGAAGCGTTTTCTGTTCCACTGTCCACGATATCAATTATATTAATACTGAAATCATTGGCGAGTCCCATATCTGCATTTTCCGTAATCATTCGATTTAACTCTTTATAGACTTCGCTATTTTCGATCGTTACCCCGGCTTCTTCGTCTGCTTTCAATAATTGTAACGAAAGTGTCTCTTCTCCAACTTGTTGAGTCACTTTTCCTTCAGCCCCTTTTTCCCCCTCATTATCCTTTGAGGCACATCCTGCCAATAGTAATAATACTGTCAAAAAAAGCATTGTTTTTTTCATATAAATCCTCCCAATCTAATTTCCAAGTTCAATTCATTAATTCTTCTTCATTGCACGCCTACACTCATCTCCGTATAGGTCTGTCCCGCGTGGCTTTTTTTGTACCCTACAAAAATAGGTGTTTTTTGCGTTTTTTCATGAGTGTTCATATACTCCATGAGCTCCCAATACTTTACCTGTGCTTCCACTTCAAAATTACCTTTGATTCGTGTTGTGAGCATACGGTCAACTAGGAAATAGCTATGGAAATTAACTTCTGCTTCCTTGGGGATTGTAAAGAGATGCCCTTTAACGGTAAGGAATTTTACAAACACCCTTTCTACAATCACTTTTCGTTATTTAACCTACCTCGTTCATTAAAGTTAAAGCTTTTAAAGCGGAACTTGCAATACAGGATGACAAGTTGCTCCGGCAGGATGAATAACATAACGAAGAACAGTAAAATCCCTATAACAATGACAACCATGCCATTGATATCCGTGTTTACAGATGTCCTGGCAATGTACTGGATAACAAAGACTAGCCCGATTCCGCCAAGAATAGCCGCTGGTATGTACGATTTCGTTTCAAATCGTCCTCTGAGTGCATCCTTTTTCGATCCTTTTCGATAATGTCCATTACGCAATAATATATAAAAACGGACGCTAGTAGCGATAAAAATGAGTAAACCTATTAGAAGTAAGATATACGTGAAATTTAGAAGTGATTCCGCTGTGAACGAAACGCCTTCCCCTTCTAATGCGATCAAAAATAATGCACTGATAAAAAGAGATACGGAAAATAGGTTTTGGGCCACTAAAATGGTCACTAAATACTGGATCTTGCCACTTCTTTTATACACTGCTGGAATCGCATAAATAAGGGACAGCACCGTAATTCCTGCCGTTATCCAAAAATGAACCTTCAAAATTTCATCTTTGTATGGATAGACTGTCGCATTTCCAGCCATAAAATATTCCAGTGAAAATAGTAATGCCTGTAGGAATACGGATAGAACCAGGGCACCCGCCAAAGCGGAGGGGCTTTGTCTACCAGATTCAAGAGGTCCTCTTAGTACTTCGAAATCCTTTACAGTCAGGTTCGCGAACATCTAACTCTTCCTTTCGTTCCTCTTCACGCACTTTTCCTTACTCTGCGTAAGACATCCAATATCTCCGTAACAATTTCAATAGATGTACTGTTTTTCCCATCTAGCAATTCCACTTCATTTTCATTGATCATTTTAAATGTCCAATTGCCTGTTGGTGACGTAAGTACATGTAATCCTTCAATCGACCACTTACTGTCTTCTTGATAAAACAACATCAAACGGCTATTGTGTATCTTATTTTTGATAGAATGGTTCAATTTTTTAGTTATGCTATTCAAATTTTGACCCGCATTAAATGGCTCTAGTTTATCGTTATCCAAAACCAAACCATTTTCCACACATTTATTATACATAGATGTTGGAATCAAAATTCTATCCTCCATTTGCACATGTTGTTTTTCAACGCCAGCAAGCATACGCGGATAGATGACATCATTCCATGTGTTGTCAGGAGCCCCGTGCATATAAAGCGTGTAATTATTGTCCGCCGTGCGAGAGCATTCAACTACATTCTCTGTACCAAAATAGAACACATTTTTCTTTTTCCCATCCGTTATAATCTCCACAGTCAAATTCGTTCTGGACATAATCCAGAGTGCATTTGCGAATCCTTCCTCCAATTTCACTTCACCCTCGACGAGGTTAACAAGCCCACGTAGATGAAGTTTCTTATACGTTTTCTCCCATTCCTTTTCTATTTCCTGTTTTGTTAACGCTATGAATGGATTGGAAAAACCGATGATTGACTTTGTATTCAGCGTTTGCAACATAACGAAAATATCATTTTCCGTGAATTCTGGAATCATATCTTCACGTCCTTCTCTTACTTTTTTTAAATTTGTCATGTCTTTCATTCAGTGGTAAACCAAACTCTGGATAAACCTGCTTTACATTATCTATATTTTTAACAATATAAAAATATCTATGGATGTAAACAGAGAAATAGGCAGTGATAATCGAGACAAAGGAAAGTAATAATACTAAGAAAAGCATTTTTGCAGAATCACTATAGAGGAGTGATAGCACAAGTTGACCTATCACATATCCAATCCCACCAATTGACAGCCAACGGATATTGATACTCTTCATCTGTTGCATTGTATGGTAGGTTCCCGAGTAGAGAGCTTTTATATTTAGCCAATTAATCGTCAACAGTAATCCGATAAACAGAAACAGCCCAATAATAAAAGGTACTTTCCCCACCGCTCCAACATTGTAATACAACAATTTTTGCGATGCTAAAAAATAGACATATGTATTAACAACCCCATATACACCAAAAAAGAGATAATAGGACTTCTCAAACTTGTATGGGGCGAATAAATAAAGCA
>CAZWAW010000140.1:0-5193 GCA_964632025.1 uncultured Sporosarcina sp. | reverse complement strand
AACAGACGCAACCGCAGCAGCAACAACAGACGCAACCGCAGCAGCAACAACAGACGCAACCGCAGCAGCAACAACAGACACAACCTCAGCAGCAACAGCAACAACAGCAGCAACAACAGACACAACCGCAGCAGCAACAACAGACACAACCGCAGCAGCAACAACAGACACAACCGCAGCAACAACAACAGACACAACAGCCTGAACAACCGCAGCAACATCAACAGACACAACAGCCTGAACAACAACAACAACAACAACCGCCGCCTCAATCACAAGAACCACAACAACAACAGAAAATACTTTATTTTGAGCCCCCAAGGATGGTGTCAACTTCAGATATCGGCTATTTGAAAAATATGCTAAATTCGAATTTGCTAGCGGTGAAGCAGTATCGACAAGCCACCCAAAACTGCCAACTGCCTGATTTGAAGCGCCAATTTGAAGAAGCAGGAAAAATGCATTTGACGCATTATGATAATTTGCTAACTGTCTTGAATGAAAACGGGGGTAATGTGTAATGACTTCTTCCAAAAAGATTCAAAATCCTAAAACACAGCTTTCTAAAAAGTCCGCTGTCAATGATTCTGATCTGCTAAGCGCAGCATTAGCGACGGAAAAAAACATGTGTAACTCCTACGCAATTGCTATGCCTGAAGCGAGCAATGTAAAGTTCTACTCATTACTATTTGATATGATGAAAGAAACATCGCAGCAACATCGAAAATTGTATGATCTGCAATTTCAACATGGCTGGTGCTCGCTTACACCTGCTGAACCTAGTGAAGTTACAGCCCTTCATCAGGAGTACACTGAGTACAAACAACAACTAAAATAACGAAAAAACACCACTTAGTCGATTGAGTGGTGTCTATTTTTGGGCTCTTTGTCCTAAAGGACTAATGAAAGCCAATAAATATGCTGAACTAGAACGACACTGTAAAGTAAAATTGCGGCTCCGATTAATAGTTTTAAATACCTTTTTGGTTCAATCTTCGTAAGTAAATAAAGTAAAACACAGGGCAAACTAATTTTAAGCGTGTAAAATCCCCAAATGCTTGTGTCGTAGATGAATGCCATTAATGGATTCGCTTCAGTGATATACAGTTTTTGAATGCCAAAATCGGTGAAGAATGAATCAACAACGGCTAATAGTAAAAGAAGAATCCCAGCGATAAGTAGTGTTTTACAAGCGGAAAATGTAACTCTTAGTTCTTGAATAGTAACGCCTCCCATGTTGACAATAGTTAAAGTTCTACATAGAGTTTGGGATAACTTGTGGGTATTCATACCAGGAGAATTAGAGTGTGAACAATGCGGTTAATGATTTTCTTTTGTATACTATAGAAATCGAGTGAAGGCGCCTTACAAGGGGGAGCTGAAGCGGATTCCATTGAATTAGCTACTCATCAATAGGGTTTGTGGTGCTAGAAAGAAGGTGTTCGTTTGATCCGAACGATGGGACTCACAGAAGAAAAAAAATTATTATTTGATTTTCCGCTAGAAGACATACATACACATCAATTTAAGTGGTACTGGGTGGACCTGGAAAATCCAGATGAAGAAGAAGCTTCTTTATTGCATTCATTTTTTCAATTTCATCCGCTTACCATCGAAGATTGTTTGAATCGTCTTCAGAGACCGAAATTGGATTTTTATGATGACTATGCTTTTTTTGTATTGCATGCCATAAATCATGAAACGATAAAGGCTGAAGAGATAAATCTGTATCTCGGAAAAAACTATGTCATCACTTTTCATTACACGGCGGTTCAAGGGCTAGAAAATGCGAGGGAAAGGATTATTCAAAATCCAGGGAAGTGGAAGAAAGGGCATGTTTTCGTTGCGCATCAGATTATCGATAAAGTCGTCGATGATTATTTTCCGGTACTTTATAAAATAGAAGATCATCTGGATGATATTGAAGACATGCTTTCACCATCAACTGTTCATTTATCCATGGATTCTGTATTCGAAGTCCGCAGCAATTTATTGCGATTAAGGCGAACAATCTTGCCGATGCATGAACTTTTACATCGGATAATAAATTCAGAACGGATAAAGTTATCGGCGAATGAACAAGCTTATTTTAGCGATATCTATGATAATTTGCTGCGACTTGGAGATATACTTGAATCGAATCGGGAACTAACAACTGATATTAGGGATAGCCAATTATCGATTAACTCGAATCAGATGAACCGTATTATGATGATACTGACGATTGTATCGTCTGTTTTCATTCCTCTGACGTTTATAGCGGGTGTGTACGGGATGAATTTTGAGTTCATGCCTGAACTTACTTGGCGATACGGATACATCATCGTTTTAATTGTTATGCTTGTAATTGGAACGTCTATGTTGGCATTGTTTAAATATAAAGGTTGGTTGGGTATGTTTAAATCTTAAGTGGTAGTCGTTTATCTGTATAGATTTATAGAAAGGCGTCAGCATCTATATAGCTGGCGCCTTTTTATATTTTGTTTTCAACTATATTAGTAGTGATAAAAATTCCTTACAAATCCGCTTCGGCTACCCCCGTAAGGCGCCTTCGCTTAATTTTCATATATACACTTGATTAATGAACTATCAAGCATTAACATATTGATTAGTTACTATATTCTGAACATACCAACCGGTTAGTACACATATTATTCATAGAATGAAAGGGTGGAGAAAGATCATGAATTTTTCATACTCGAAAAAGACGATTGAATTGCAACAGAAGTTGACGGTATTTATGGAGGAATTTGTTTATCCAAATGAAAAGATTTTTGACGAGCAGTTAAATGCGCAAGAAAATCGCTGGGCACAAAATCCGCCAATTATGGAAGAGTTGAAAGCAAAGGCACGCGAAAAAGGTTTATGGAACTTGTTTCTCCCTGATAGTGAACTGGGTGCAGGTCTTACCAATATGGAATATGCACCGCTGTGCGAAATTATGGGCCGTTCTTTAATTGGACCAGAAGTATTTAATTGCAACGCACCTGACACAGGAAACATGGAAGTACTTGTACGGTATGGAACGGAAGCGCAGAAAAAACAGTGGCTCGAACCGTTGTTAGAAGGCGAAATCCGTTCATGTTTTGCAATGACTGAACCGGATGTCGCCTCAAGTGACGCAACAAACATTCAATCAAGCATTATCAGGGATGGGGACGCGTATATAGTAAATGGGCGTAAATGGTGGACGTCGGGCGCAGGCGATCAGCGTTGTAAGATTGCGATTTTCATGGGCAAGAATGATCCTACTGCTGCACATTATGAGCAACAGTCGATGATTTTAGTACCACTTGATACGCCTGGAGTGAAGGTTGAGAGAATGCTTTCCGTATTTGGCTATGATCATGCGCCGCACGGACATGCAGAAATCACATTTGACAATGTTCGTGTACCGGCGGAAAACATGTTGTGGGGTGAAGGGAAAGGATTCGCGATCGCACAGGGCCGTCTAGGACCAGGGCGAATTCATCACTGCATGCGGTTAATTGGCGCTGCTGAACGTGCGCTTGAAGAAATGTGTATTCGTGTTCAACAACGTTCTGCTTTCGGGAAATCAATTGCTGAGCAAGGCGTCGTTCGGGAATGGATTGCAGAATCCCGCATTGATATCGAACAGGCACGCCTTTTGACGTTAAAAGCAGCTTATATGATGGATACAGTTGGCAATAAAGAAGCAAGGGCAGAAATCGCAATGATTAAAGTGACAGCGCCGAATATGGCACTGCGTGTAATCGACCGCGCTATTCAGGCATTTGGTGGTGCGGGTGTAAGTGGAGATTTTACGCTTGCAGCACAGTGGGCGAACGCAAGGACGCTGCGTCTCGCTGATGGACCCGATGAAGTTCATCGCAATCAAATCGCACGTTTGGAACTTAAAAAATATGCAGCTCATGGGAAGGGGAACTGATCATGACCGTACTCGATCTCTTTAAATTAACTGGAAAAACAGCAATTGTCACAGGTGGAGGGAGAGGACTTGGGGCACAAATTGCAAGAGGGTTTGCGGAAGCAGGTGCAAACGTTGTGCTTTGTTCGCGCAATGTTGAGGCCTGTATTGAAATGAGTAAAGAACTGGAATTGCTGGGCGTTCGTTCGATTGGGCTCGCATGTGATGTGACGAAACAGCAAGACGTAAAAAGGGTGATTGAAGAGACGACGAAAATTTTTGGCACGATAGACATACTCGTCAATAACAGCGGGGCAACATGGGGTGCACCTGTTGTTGACATGCCTTATGAAGCCTGGAAAAAAGTAATGGACGTAAACGTTAATGGCACATTTTTAATGAGTCAAGAAGTTGGAAAAGTCATGATTGAGCAAGGTAGCGGGAAAATCATTAATATCGCATCCGTTGCTGGACTGGGCGGGACGCATCCGAGCTTTATGGATACTATCGGCTACAACACCAGTAAGGGAGCAGTCATTACATTTACGAAAGATCTCGCGGCTAAATGGGGGCAGTACAACATTAACGTCAATGCGATTGCACCCGGATTTTTCCCAACCAAAATGTCGAAAGCCACAATTGAACAAGGGCATGATTATATTTTGAATTCCACACCATTAAACCGCCTAGGGTCTGAAGAAGATTTAAAGGGTGTCGCACTATTCTTGGCTTCGAAAGCATCTGACTACGTTACGGGGGATATCCTACTTGTCGATGGTGGAATGAGTACGTTATGAAAGAGGCAATCACAAGACAAAGCATTCAACTTTTTGAGCGTAAAGGCTTTAGTTCCACATCTGTTCAGGATATTGTTGAGTCACTTGGCGTGACGAAAGGGACATTCTATTATTATTTCTTAAGTAAAGAAACGCTTCTTATGGACATCCATCTTCGCTATATCGATGATTTATTAGCCAGACAACAGAAGGTTTTAGACAGCAATGATAGTTGTCGAAATCAGCTTACGGAAATTGTGGGAATGCTGATTAACGATATTCAGACACAAGGTTCAAATGTACGTGTCTACTTTAGGGAAATTCGTCATTTATCAGAGGAAAACAGTAGTGTCATAAAAAATAAACGGAGAATGTTCCATCTCACTATCGAGCAAATCATTAAAGAGGGAATCGAAAAGAGGGAGTTTCGAGAAAATTTAGATTCTAAAATGACTACTTTTGCGATTCTGGGAGTTACAAACTGGAGTTATGAATGGTTCGACCCGTCAGGCAATATATCGTCGAAAG
>CAZWAW010000139.1:0-5201 GCA_964632025.1 uncultured Sporosarcina sp. | reverse complement strand
AACAGGTAATATCGCTGACTCAGACGCAGTGAATTACCTTATTGATGAAGACGCTCTATATGTCATGGATCGAGGGTACGCCCATAAAACCAAAATGGGTGGATGGCTCCAGAGAAGTATTCAATTTCTTGTGCGCGTACGTAAAACGTTCCATGTTGAAACGTTAAAAGCATTTACACCTACTAAGGCACAACTAGCTTATGTTTTCTAGTTGTGCCTTTTTACGCGCAAAACTTCCGATTGTCCCCCATAAGAACCGTCCCCATGGTCCCTGGCTGCCTGATTACTTGGGCAGTAATAGCAATTCCATAGGTTCCGCATCCTTGCAATCTAACTCTAATACGGTCTGTCCGTTTCTAGAGGATACAATTCGAATTCTGTCGTCTGTTGATGCTGTTTTCCACTCCCCATCAATTGTCAACTTCATCGTCCGCAAGATACTTTCTGAGTGGCGCCAATTTCGCGAATAAATGCTTACTTCCTTTTGAACACCATTCTCATCATATTGATCCTCTTCCACTCCCTCATATAACCGTAAATCAGAATCCACTGCACTTAAAACCAGCTTTTCTCCATCCATGCGCGTCATGACCATTGACGGGGTATCCACCGCCCGCACTACGCCTTGATTAACCGCATTATTGGCCTCAAATAAGGCATATCCTGTAATGCCCGTTCCTTTATCCAGGACAATATGAGCCATTCGATCTTGTTGTAATACCTTGTATGGTGCCATATTTCCTTCCATAGATGCTGCAAAATCCTTCATTTGTTTGTCATTGGTTTTAACTAAAACAGCATACTCGTATTTCCCATCCTTTGGAGCTTTGCCGTGATCAATCCAGGCAGTTGAAAAATTCCCAGACGTATCCGATCCATCTTTCTGACTCTTCGAATCCTGCTGGGATCGCGTCATGGCTACTTTCTGTCCAGCCGGAAGAAAATATCCGGTTCCTTTATTATCGACTATCCATGCATTCTCCGTAAGTTCCATCTGTTCCTTGTGTGGGAATTCCGTGATGGCGCCTTTTGATGACAGCCACAATGGTTCAGATTCTGTTTTCATATAGTTTTGGAACAGAGTCGTTTCCGTCGGATACTCAGTATTTTTATTCTCTATGTTAGAACCAAGGGAAACAATCCGATTGTCAAAGAAGAAATAGGACTTCCGTGCCCGGTGTGTGCCATCATATTTCGGATGCTCATGGAGTTTCATCGCAAACATACCGTTTTGTCCCTGTAGGCTTAAGCTTCCTGAGTAGCTTTCGTCAGACAGTAGCATTTCCTCGAAACCACTAAATCGATCAACGTTTCGAACATCTGAACGAAGTTTATCAAACGGCAAATGGATGGTGGTTGTTCCTGGCCAGCGGTTCCAGTCCCAGCCATCATGGTAATAACCGCTATCCTTGTGATTGTAGGCACCCATAATCTGCATTTGACCATACGACATATAGCGGCCATATAGGTTCGCATTTTCATAGGTTTCATTCCCCCATAAATAACGGCTATACCCTTTCACTCCGACAAGCCAATTGTCCCTTCTTTGTAATCCAAGATTGGCATAGTTCATTGACCAAAAACCATTTGGATCGGCCTCTGCTTCAATTCCTAGTTTTCTAAAGTCACGAACTGTTGCATCTTCTTTATCGACTAACCGCATATATGCAGCTGCCACTTCGCGGTCAATTGTATCTCCTCCGTTTGGTGAACCCGCCAGAGCCATATAACGGAATGGCGGCAGCGCGAATCCAGCTGTCCCATTCGGGTGACGTCCGGCAATAGTAATTAACCACTGTGTTTTATTCGAATACAATCGCATGGCTAACAAAGCCTTTTTTAAGGTTTCATGGGCATCTTCAGCAACCCTAAATGGAGAACCCGATAATGCGTAAATGATAGGTGTAACCCCTTTAAAGGCATCATTGGCATAGGCAGGGTAATGATTATCATGATGATATGCAGATCCATCCTTTTTAAACGCAGGATCTAATCCCTTTGCCGGCCGCAATCCTTGCGACAGCCAATCAGAAAAGCTTTCCATGTCTCTAATCTTTTCTTTCGAGTCCTCTTGTACAAGAATACTTGCCAGCATCCCATTTAAGGTTGTATTTAATATATCAATATTGCTAACTATCTCTTCCTTAGGTGTATACATTTTTCCGGCACCGCTTAACCAAAACAGTGCTTTTTGCGTGCGGTCTAACCTGCCTTCCTTTTTCAAGACATCACGCATAAGAAATGCAGAGGAGTAAAATCCACGAATGTTATAGCCAAGATGATGCATCGTTCCTTGGGCGCTACCATCATTCCAGCCCTGATCTGCCAAATGGTCGGCTAAATCGAGATACATGGAAGATAACTCTGATTGTAGTGATTCGATATTTGTTGATCGATACGTATTAGCCACTAGTTCCATGAAGTCGGTGAATTCCCTTAGATCTCCTAAGTTACTTATCTCTTTATAGGATTCTTTCAGCGGTGTCGGGACTTGATCTAGGTGCGGCATATATATAGAGGCACCGCGTATTATATCCTGTTCGTGAACAATTCCAAACGAGGCAAAACGGTTACGAATATCCGCCATCAAAGCATCGGTCACTTGTTGTTTCTTCAAAACTAATTCAGTAAATTTCGTTTCTATAGAGCGAATTCCAGCTAGACTTTTTTGTGTTACTTCAGATACGGGTTCTGGAGGTGTGAGCTTAGAAAATGGCAAAAGACCAAGCCAATGTGAGTTTGCTGCTTCCATCACTTCCGGATTTACAAACGGAACCTGCTGATCCGGTGTATGGTGCCGCGGGTCAATAGGGGTAGATAGCATCATGGAGTCAAAGTACAATGTGCCCGCTTTAGATTTAGGTGCTACGATAGTCATTCTGTTCATATGCGGATGGGGAGTGCCCTGCATATCACGTTCAAATGAGACCCAGGCTGTCCTCCAGCCGGTAAAGTTTAGGTTCATGGTAAACCAGCTGTCAGCCTTATTCCCTCTGCCAAATTGAAAGGTGACAGTATCATCCACAGATTTTTCATTATATACCCAGACTACAAAAGATTGAATCGATTGGTCCTGATTATTGGGAACAAACGGTTTGAAGTCAATTTTTTCCTTTACAATCAGTTCGGAGCCTTTGGTGTAATTCCATTGCAGGGAATGCCGGCCATCCTTTGCATGCCTTGTGGTTGTTTCCACTGTACCGCCGTCCTTGGCTTCAAAAGTTTTCGGCAAGCCATTTTCAAACAGAAATAGCGGAATTCCTAAGGTTCGTGCATCATTCTCAAGCTTCAGAGCCTGGGAAGCAATATTCTCTGTGCCGGCATTTACTGCTGCACTTACCATGTTAGAGGCGAACGATGCCGGTGGAACACTTACGATTAGTACGGCCAAGGCCGCTGTAAGGGTTAAGGCTATAAACCGTCTCCCATAACCTTTTGATTCTGGTTGTGTTCCCTTCCTATGTTGCCCATTGTAATACTTGTCTCTTAAATCTGTCATCCTACCCATCTCCTCCCCCAATTGTAAGCGCATTAATTTGGCCTACTATTTTATTGTAAGGGAATATTCGGATAATTAAAGGCTAAAAATTTGTTCCCCTATTGCGTACTAAATAAGAAAAGCCAGAGATGTATATGGTAACTTAATTTTAGGTACCGACGATGAACAATCCAGAAAATTGACTGCAATTGTATAAAAAAATGCAAAGTCTGTTAAACCAATGTTTAGAACGATTTCATTTGTATTTTTATAACAATTATCGAATTTTAATTATTTAACATCGCACCAATACAATTAGATCATTCAAATAGCACTTCTCGTCAATTACTTGATGAGTGGGGATTTCTTCGGATTCGTATCTACAAAAAGAGAATCTATATGAACTGGATCACAAATTTGGATGTGATTTGCCTGCTGATACTACCTATGCAATCTACTTGAAAAGCAAGAAGGATAGTTTAATCATAACGGCATAACAATGTCTACTGTCACCACATTAGCTTCATACTGATGGATGAGGTGGTAAAATGACGATTGTACGACTAGGATATGTTGCGATGAGTATGGAACTGAAAAATGCTTCTCCATCCAAAACAATGACGTTTGCTCAGTTCCAAAAGATTGGGGATCGTGAGGCGGCGATTCGCAAATTGGAAAGGATTGCGCTGGCTAATCTTGAAAATACACATAGATTGCTGAAACATAATGTATTTAATGGAATTCATTTTTATCGCTTAACCTCTCGACTGATTCCATTGGCGAACCATGGAGAACTTCCTAATTGGAATTATATGGAGCCATTAAAAAAGAAGTTGGACGAAATTGGGGAGTTTGTTAGAAAAAATCAGCTGAGAATTGATTTTCATCCGGATCATTTTGTTGTTCTGAATTCCTTTAAAAAAGAGGTGTTGGAGAATTCATTAAAAACCTTAACTATGCATTATTTATTGTTAAAAGGAATGAACATTGATTCTACTCATCGTTGTGTGCTCCATGTCGGTGGCAACTATAAAGAAACAGAAAAGTCTTTGGACCGATTTGTTGCAAATTGGGTTGATTTCCCAAAGTATATTCAACAGATGATCATGCTCGAAAATGATGATACTTCATTTACACTGGACGATACGCTTTATGTATGTGAAAAGTTAGGAATTCCGCTTGTATTTGATTTTCATCATCATCTGGCTCACCATCGCCATGAAAAGTGGGAAGATAATTGGGACCGTGTAGTAGCAACGTGGAAGGACTCGCCCCTCCCAATCAAAATGCATATCTCTAGTCCAAAAAGTGAGGACGCATTCCGTCACCATTCAGATTATGTGGATGTGGACATGTTTTTCAGTTTTTTAAAGGAAATCAAAGGTTCGGTTCCTCAAATCGATTGTATGATTGAGGCGAAAAAGAAGGATGAAGCTCTTTTTAACGTTATTAGAGAGGTTAAAAATAGGGACGATGTTAAGATGCTTGATGGGTCGTCGTTTTATTTGAAGTAATAGTATAAAGTGATTTTCATAAAAAGCAGGACTCGATGGTATCGGGAATCCTGCTTTTGCATTTTAGATTTTTTTGCGATGCCTGCCTGTGCACCACACAATATTTAAGCCTTTTATTATGGAGAATGATGAGCTTTTGGAAGGGTATAGAGACAATCCAAATAACCCGGGAAACGGAAAAAATGATAGTCAAGAATAGATGATGAAAA
>CAZWAW010000138.1:0-5271 GCA_964632025.1 uncultured Sporosarcina sp. | reverse complement strand
GGATATATGCTCGGGTGCCAGGGTTATATGATCGCTCACCTCTTTTTCAACACAAAAAGGACTACCTGTTAAAGGATAGCCCCCATTATTTTCTTGATCAAACAACCACTTGCTTAAATTATTCAAGTGCTCACGATGAATCAACTACATGGCCCATTTCATTCAACGTGTTACCAATCGCTTCAAACCTGTTTTTTTAACTTCCAGATCTCTGTCGCATAATCTTGAATTGTCCGGTCACTGGAGAACTTTCCTGAGTGAGCGACATTCGTCACACTCTTATGGAGCCAGGATAATTTATCACGGTACGTCTGCTCCACTAGTTCATGGGTTTCAAGATAAGGCTCAAAATCTTTTAAGACAAAATAAGGATCATTTTGGGAAAGAATATTGTAATAAATATCTTTGAACTCAATTTCATGCGATCCAAATTCACCGTGATTTAATTGATCTAAAATCCGACTAACCCTGTCGTCCGTATTGTAAATATCCGTAGCATTATAACCGCCATGTTGATGGTAATTCAATACTTCATCTGCTCTTAAACCGAAAATGAAAATATTTTCATTGCCAACTGCCTCTTTAATTTCAACATTTGCGCCATCTAGCGTACCAATTGTTAAAGCGCCGTTCATCATCATTTTCATGTTACCCGTACCTGATGCTTCCTTACTTGCAGTTGATATCTGTTCACTAATATCGGCTGCCGGTATGATTTTTTCAGCAAGGCTGACATTGTAGTTTTCTAAAAAAACAACTTTCAGCTTACCTTGAATACCCGCATCATGATTCACAATCGAGGCGACCTTATTAATAAGCTTGATTACTTCTTTCGCTAAATGGTAGCTCGGTGCGGCCTTTGCCCCGAATATAAATGTACGAGGAATCATATCTAGATTTGGATTTTCTTTTAATTCATTGTATAAATATATAATGTGAAAAATGTTAAGCAACTGGCGTTTGTATTCATGAAGCCGTTTAATTTGCACATCAAAAATTGATTGATCATCCACTAAAATTCCCGTGCGTTCATGAATGAGATTAGCTAATATTTGCTTATTTTCATGCTTCACTTGATGAAACTTTTCTAAAAATGAAGCATCCTTCGAATACTTTAATAAGCTGATAAGTTGTTTGGGGCGTTGTATCCACTGCGGACCAATTGACTCTGTTATAAGTCCCGATAATTTCGGATTCGCTTGCAACAGCCAACGGCGATGGGTGATCCCGTTCGTTTTATTATTAAAACGATCTGGGAAAAGTTCATAAAAATTCTTCATTTCCTTTTTCTTTAAAATATCCGTATGAATTTGCGCGACACCATTCACACTGAAGCTACCCACAATTGCGAGCCGCGCCATGTGAATTTGCTCATCAGCGATAATGGCTAGCTCCGGAATTTTCTCCCTAAGCTCCTGATGGTCAAACCAGAGTCCTTTACAAAAACGCTCGTTGATTTCATCAATAATCATATAAATACGTGGAAGTAGATGCTCCATCATGCCTTTTGGCCAGGTTTCAAGCGCTTCACTCAATGTCGTATGATTCGTGTAGGCAATGACTTTTGTCGTTACTTCCCAGGCACTGTCCCAACTGAAGTGCTCTTCATCCATAAGAATTCTCATTAATTCAGGGATTGCTAAAGTTGGGTGCGTATCATTCACTTGAATAACCACTTTTTCAGGTAAATACTTTAACGATTTTTGATGATTCTTTTTAAAGTCCTTAATGATATTTTGTATACTAGAAGAAACAAGAAAATACTGTTGCTTTAAGCGCAACTCTTTTCCTTCATACATTGAATCGTCCGGATATAAATACCCTGAAATTTGCTCAATCGAATGCTTATGATCAAGATCATGGTAAAAATGTGAGTCATCTCGATCTTGACCTACTGATTCTGCACTCCAAAGACGAAGTGTATTGATCACTTCATTTTTGTAGCCAACAATCGGAATATCATAAGGTATCGCCATGACCTTATCTGTATTTTCATGTTTAAATTCAATATTTCCATCATTCCGCTGAAACATATGTACGTTTCCGTGATAATGAATGCAAATAGCTTCGTCCTCTTTGCGCGTTTCCCAAGCGTACTGATCCTTTAACCAATAATCCGGAAGCTCAATCTGGTTACCATGGATAATTCGCTGTTCGAATAACCCATATCGATATCTTATTCCGAAACCATGTCCAGGATAGTTAAGTGAAGCTAATGAATCAAGAAAACAAGCTGCTAGTCGACCTAACCCGCCATTCCCTAATCCAGCATCATGCTCTTGGGCATAAATAGTATCAGGGTCGAACCCTAACTGCTTCAGCGCCTCATTTGACTGTTCAAGCATCCCACAATTAAGCAGGTTACTTTCAATTAAACTGCCAACTAAAAACTCCATCGATAAATAATAAACTTGTTTACAGCTTTTCTCGATATATCTTTTTTGAGTCAATTGCCAATGTGGCAGAATCTCCTCATTGACAATTGAAGCCATTACATAATAAATATCTTTACCGGTCGCATCCGCTACTTCTTTTCTTTTGTCTGTTTGTAATTTGCTTATAATCCGTTCTTTAAACTTATCCACAGTTAGTTCAAGCAAGGATCTACCTCCTATACGTTTATTGTCATTAATTGGTCATAAATAGTTGCATACTCTCGAGCTGAATCCTGCCAGCTGAACTGACTTTTATTCACATTTTTAACCACTACAGACCACTGAAGAGGATCATGATAAATTCGTAAAGAATAGTGTAAGGTAGCTAATAAATCATCCGCATTGTAATTCGTAAAACTAAATCCATTGCCTTCACCAGTTAGTTCGTTAAACGGCAGAACTGTATCCTTCAGTCCCCCCGTCTCCCGCACAATTGGTACCGTTTTGTATTGTAAGGCAATAAGTTGGGCTAATCCACAAGGTTCAAACTTTGATGGCATGACAAAGAAATCAGCACTTGCATATAATTGTCGTGCTAATCCTTCATCAAAAGCCAACAAGGTCACAAGTTTTTCTGGATGATAATCAGCAGCTTCCGCAAAATACGTTTCAAATTCTTCATCTCCGGTTCCTAAGATAATGAATTGAACATCTTCGTGGAGAAAATCATCCAAAATATGTTGAACAAGATGCAAGCCTTTTTGTTCAACAAGCCGAGTAATAATAATATAGAGCGGCTTTTCAGCGGCAATCGGTAAGCCCAGTTTCTCTTGGATCATCATTTTATTTTCTTTCTTTTTAGCCCTTGAAGAGCGGTAGTTTACTGCAATTGCCGGATCTGTTTGAGGATTATAATCTTTCGTATCAATACCATTAAGTACACCGATTAAATCAGCGGACCGTTCCAAGAGAAATGGGTGAAGTTCTTCACCATAGTAAGGATCTTTTATTTCTTCTCCATAACTAGGACTAACGGTTGTGATTTTATCTGCATGAAACAAACCGCTTTTCAAACAGTTCAACATCCCATTCCATTCAAAACCACCGATGTGCTCCCGTGACATATCAAAGAAATCCTCAAATATGTCGATTGGCATCATCCCTTGGTACTTAATATTATGAATGGTCATGACCGTTTTCATATCGACTATTGGCTGAAGTATTTTAGCAAGAGCAACAGCCATACCCGCTTGCCAATCATGTGCGTGGAGTACGTCCGGTTTAAAATCTAGATGGGTTAATGCTTCAATAACAGCACGACTAAAAAACAAAAACCGTTCACCGTCATCATAGTACCCGTATACCCCTTTACGGGTGAAATAATACTCATTTGAGATGAAGTAATAAATAATATTATTATAGTTTAAAGAATAGAGACTTGCTTCCGAATTACGCCACCCAAGCGGTACATTGAAGCTCATCTGAAACTCCATTTGATTTCGCCACTCTATCGGTATTTCATCATAAAGTGGAAGAATCACGCGTACCTCGATTCGTTGATTCTCTTTCAATGCTTGTGGAAGTGACCCGATTACATCTGCTAATCCACCGGTTTTAATAAAAGGAGTACATTCCGAAGCTACAAATAATACGTTTCTCATATGAAATCTTCCCTTTCCAACCAACGATTTCTTATTTTACATGACTTGTCTTTTTGCAACGACATATGGTTTATCCTTCGATCCGATTAATTTTTGATTGGCGGTCACATGCACATCTTTATCTAATATCACATTCTCCAAATAGACACCTGCTTCAATCGTACAACGCTGCATAATAATCGAGTTTTTTATCGTGGCTCCTTCTTCTACGGTTACACCTCGAAACAACACACTACCCTCTACCTCGCCAGCAATAATACAACCATTTGCCAGAATTGATTTTTTGACACTCGCTTCATTACGATATTTCGTAGGTGGCTGATTCCCAACCTTCGTCCGAATAAATGGTAGTTTATAAAACAGGGCCTGATAATTCTCCTCGGATAATAGGTTCATATTATGCCGATAATAACTCTCGATTGAATTGATAAACAAACCGTAACCATTGCTCTTATACGTTTGAACCTTTAACTCAGCAAGATTTTCTTTAATTCCATGGACAAAAAAATGATCTTGGTGGTGTGCGATGCATTGATCAACTAACGTCATTAATAAGTCTTTGTTTATGATATAAACACCCGTGAAAAGGTCCTTATCCTGCTTATCATTCGTGATAGCAGTGACCCAGCCATCTTCGTCCGCTTCAATACGGAAAGCAGAATCATGTTCAGTATTTAACGTCTCGACATGCGTAGAAATCAGCGTTATATCCGCTTTATTAGCAAGATGGCTTTTAAACGCCTCTTGATAATTCGTATTTGTTATAAATTGACTTCCGCTAACCAGCACATAGGAGGACTTTCCACGAGAAAAATAATCACGATTATTATGAAAAAAACTCAAATCGCCTTTTGAAATATCAGATGGATCGTTCCAATCCGGTGGGAGGATAAACAAACCACCATTGCGCTCATCCATCTCCCAGCTATCGCCTGTTTGAAGATGATCCATTAGGGATCTATATTTATTGCGGGTAAAAATCGCTACTGACTCTACATTAGAACTCCCCATATTGGAAAGTGGAAAATCAATCAAACGATAACGGCCTGCAAAAGGAATTGAGGCACCACTACGAAAATAAGTTAATTCATGAAAATAATGATGCTCGTGTTCTAGATTAATAAGGCCCATCATTGTGTTCATCTATTTTCCCCCTTAGATTGTCTAGATAGTCGGTACTTAACAAATAGAATGTTCTTCAATACCGCTTTGTCGCTTGGTGATGGCCTCACGCA
>CAZWAW010000137.1:2352-5562 GCA_964632025.1 uncultured Sporosarcina sp. | reverse complement strand
ATCGCGGTACGCGCCGACATCGATGCATTGTGGCAGGAAGTTGGGGGCGTCTATAAGGCGAATCACTCTTGTGGGCATGATGCAAATATATCCATGGTGTTAGGCGCGCTTAGTTATTTGCAACAGGAGGAACTGGGCAGTCGGATCCGATTTATCTTCCAGCCAGCAGAAGAAAAGGGCAATGGTGCAAACTCGATGATTGAGCGAGGAGCGGTCGACGACGTTTCCTATTTGTTTGGCGTCCATTTGCGCCCTCAGGAAGAAATTCCATTTGGAAAAGTGACGCCGGCAATTCATCATGGGGCGGCAGTATTTCTTGAAGGCAAAATCATTGGTGATGATGCGCATGGTGCACGTCCACAACAAGGAAACAATGCACTCGATCCGTTATTTGCAATTGCACAGTTTGTGAAAACAATCCATTTTTCACCTTACGAAGCGTACTCGGCAAAACTGACAAAGGTGCAGGCGGGTGGGGATAGCCTCAATATTATTCCGGGAACTGCGACTTTTGCAATCGATGCCAGGGCACAATCGAATGTGGTGTTGGGGGAGCTGAAGGAACGTATTTCCCAGGGAATCCAAGCAATCGGACAGATGCATGGCGTGGGAATTGAATTGGCTTGGAGTGATTATACGCCGGCTGCAGAAGTATCCGAAGAAGCGGCAACTATTGCCCGAGATGCTATTTTGGCAACTGTTGGGGAAGAAGGATACGCACCTGACGTCATTACATCAGGCAGTGATGATTTCCATTTCTACACGATTCATAATCCGAATTTAAAAGCCGCAATGATTGGTATTGGGGCAGATCTGGGTCCAGGGCTTCATCATCCAGACATGACGTTCAACAAGGAAGCGCTTGATATCGGAGCGCGTGTTTTGGCTGAAACATTGAAAAAAGCATCTTATTTGAGAGAGTAATTGAACAAAGCCTTTTGGTATCGCGAATTGTCGTGATGCTGAAAGGCTTTTATTATTGCCCAAATTGGACAAGTGGAATATTTGGAGCACCTGCTACGTAAAATGAACTTAGCAATCTATGGTCTATCTATTAATTTATAAACGTTCATACAGGACGTTAAATAGAAATTAAACAAGGGGGTTATAAAGTGAGGAAGAACAAGGTGCGCGTATTATTTTTCCTAGTGGTAGGAATGGTACTAGTGTTATCTGCATGCGGTGGAGGGAAAAAAAACATCGCGATTGGACCAGCGGCGAGTGAAACGAATAATGTGGCGAAGTTGATTCTTGCGGGATACGGGATTGAAGATGGTGATTACAAAGCATACCAAGAAGGATTTGGAGACGCTGCGGACGGTGTTCAAGATGGGAATATCGATGTGTCAATTGGGATTCTCGGACTCCCAGCTGCAAGTATTGAAAGTCTTCAAGCATCTGCGGGAGATGTGAAAATGCTTGGACTCTCAGATAAAGCGATTGAACATATTGAAAAGAATTCAGGTTATCGACGACTTACAATACCCAAAGAAACGTATGACTTTCTTACAGAAGATATTGAAACCGTGACTGCATACGCGATTCTAGTGGGCAGCACGGATACAATCGACGAGGAACTAGGGTATGAGATTGCGAAAAGCATGATTGAAAATGCGGGCGAAAATACACACGCTCAAGCTAAACAAATGACATTGGAAAATGCATTGCGCGGAGCAGAAGGGCTATTAATCCATCCAGGGGCGAAAAGATATTACGAAGAACAAGGACTAACAGTTGATAATGAAGTTGCGGAACTCACTGCTGATACGAAGAATCGGAAGAAAGAATTTATTCTTGGAACTGGGAGTCAGGGGGGCACGTATTATCCTCTTGGAGGAGAAATGGCTAACTTATGGAACAAATATATCGATGGCATGCATGTAACGAATACGGAAACGGGCGCTTCTGTGGAGAATTTATCCACAATACGTGATGGACATATGGATCTTGGTATGTCTGTACATGTTCCGGCCTTGCAGGCATTGAATGGAGAAGCCGAATTTGAAGGGCACGAAGTCAAAAATGCAGCATTCATCGGCCATATCTATCCTGAAGTTATTCAGATAGTCACACGGGAAAAGACTAAGATAAAAAGCCTTGATAATTTGAAATGAATCATGGAACCCTGTAACTAATAGAAGGGGGGCGCCAATTGAAAAAGCTACAGCATAATGACGCACAAGAAATCCTTGAAAAGTACGATAAAGAAAATCAGTTTCGCACTCACATTGGAAAATGGGCATGGGCCGTAACATTTCTCGGCGTTGCACTCACGGTTTTTCATCTATATACGGGCTATTTTGGCACGCTCCCTTCGCAGAAGCAAGGGGCGGTACATCTTGGTACTGCTTTAGGAATTATCTATCTCCTCTATCCTGCAAAAAAGGAATGGAGAAATACGCATAAAAAGGTTCCTTGGTATGACGTAACCTTAGCCTTTACGGCGATGTATGTGACCTATCATAAAATCTTTTTCTTCGATTCGATTTTGCAAAGCCGAGTATCAGGTTACAGTACAATCGATATCATTATTTCCATCCTCGGAATCGCTTTGGTTCTTGAGGCGACAAGGAGAACAGTCGGTTTGCCGATTGTCATTGTAGCGAGTGTGGCTATTATCTACACGCTTGTAGGGAAGTATATCCCTACACAAATTCTTTCTCATCCTGGATTTTCAATGGATCGGATTACGACAAATCTTTGGTACCGGGAAAGTGGTATCTTTGGGACGCCCATACAGATTTCAGCAAAGTTCATTTATCTCTTTCTATTTTTCGGGGTTATTCTTGTTCATACACCAATCGGCAAGTTTTTCAATGACATCGCCTTTGCTTTAACTGGGCGGTTTACAGGTGGTACTGCCAAGGCGGCTGTTGTGGCAAGCGCACTACAAGGGACAGTTTCGGGCAGTTCTGTTGGAAATACAGTCGCCTCAGGATCATTCACGATTCCGATGATGAAAAAAGCCGGTTTCACACCGGAATTTGCGGGTGCAACGGAAGCCGCAGCCTCTACTGGTGGACAGATTATGCCGCCTATGATGGGGGCGGCGGCGTTTATAATGATGGAATACTTAGGTGTTTCATACGCAACCATCATGTTAGCAGCAGTTGTTCCAGCGATCCTTTATTTCACGGGTATATTCATAGGAACACATTTTGAAGCGAAGAAATTAAAAATTATTGGGTTGCCGAAATCCGAATTGCCTCG
>CAZWAW010000137.1:0-2252 GCA_964632025.1 uncultured Sporosarcina sp. | reverse complement strand
TTTGGGAGCGGATTGTATTAGTAGGTGCTGGGCTAATGTTAATAATTCCTGAATTTTTATCTAGTGGAATTGGACTTTTGTTAATGGGCATCATCTGGTTTATTCAGAGGAAGAGACCTGAAGATGAGGGAAGTACAAACGTGCTCGCTTAGGAAAATGAATACCATAAAGAAGGCTACCCAAAGCGGGAAAGCCTTCTTTTTGGATGTGGATCGTTACATGAAAAAGTTACCTTCACCAATCCTGTCATACAATCCACTTTTTTTGAACAGGGACAATTTTTCTTTTGGCAAATGTTTGATAATAATCTGGATACCCGCTTTATCGGCATCGTCAAGAAGTGCGTAGAGCGCTGCTTCACCTGTCGCATCGATAACGGATAGGTGTTCCAAATCTAGAATGATTTTCTTCGCGCCTGTTAGGAAAATCGCAGGATATTTGTCTTCGAATACTTTTGCAGTACCGAAGAAAATAGGACCATCCACGGTATATTTGGCTAATGAAGATGTATCACTTTCACTGAACTTAATGATTTCAACATCGGAAAGTGTTGCTTCTTTTATATCGAGTTTACCACTCATTTTACGTAAGAATGATAACGCAGCAAGCAAAATACCCACCTGAACGGCGATCGTTAAGTCGATGAAAATTGTCAGAAGGAACGTTGTCAATAAAACGATAGAATCTCCAGACCGAATCATTAAAATATGCGTGAATGATTTACGTGCACTCATATTCCAGGCGACATACATAAGAATCGGTGCCATCGCAGCCAGTGGAATATAAGATGCATACGGCGCGAAAAGGAGCAGAAAGGCAAGAACGAAAATACTTTGTACAACCCCTGATAGTGGGCTGACTGCTCCAGCTCGGATATTGGTTGCTGTACGGGCAATTGCTCCTGTAGCAGGGATCCCGCCGAATAGTGGCGTAATCATATTGGCGATCCCTTGACCGAATAACTCGCGTTTCGAGTCATGTTTCTGTCCGCTTTTCATACCATCTGCAACAACAGCTGACAATAGCGATTCAATTGCACCGAGTGCGGCAATAATAAGGGCGGGCTGCCACAGGTTCACCAATTTCGATAATGTAATTTGCGGGAAGTGAAAATTTGGGAGTGTGTTGGGAATACCACCGAAAGCTGTCCCAATCGTTTCAACTTTACTCGGAAATAGAAAAATCGAAATGAGGGTCGGAATAAGTAGTGCAATAAGTAGTAATGGGATACGCGGCGCTATTTTGGGCAATATGAATAGCACAATGAGCCCAATTAAGGCGGTGACTATGCTGTAGACGTTCACCGTGTGAAACTGATTGACAAGATCAATCATGTTTTCATGGAAAAACTCTCTTTTTTCTAGACCAGTAATCCCGAAAAAATTACCTAGCTGGCCTGTAAAAATGATGACTGCAATCCCCGTAGTAAAACCTATTGTTACGGATCTTGGGACAAAGTGTATGAGGTTACTTACCCCGAGAAAACTCATAATAACCAAGAAAACACCTGCTAGAAATCCGGCAATCAGCAGATCTTCATAGCCATATTGAAGAACAATTGCGAGCAATATGGGGATGAATGCTCCCGTAGGCCCAGCGATTTGGAAACGAGATCCGCCTAATAATGCAACGACAAGCCCAGCGATAATCGTTGTATAAAGTCCATATTCGGGTTTGACACCTGAAGCAATTGCAAAAGCCATCCCCAGCGGAATGGCTACAATACCAACAGTGATTCCCGCAATCAGATCCTTGCGGAATCCGGCTCCATTGTAATCAAGATATCGGTTATCCTTGAACATTCGATTCACTTCTTTCAGGGTCTTCATACAAAAACTTCCTCTATCTAGTGTATTCCTAAAACGCTGTAGTAACAAGGGTTTAAGATTATTGCAAATGTATTCAATGAAAAGAATGATGTACAGAATTCAACATAATTACCAAAGTAAATAGATTGCAAGAGACTGAGAAAAGGATTGTTGTTTAGACGTTAAAATATATTAAAATGGAGTGGTCCTAATGGGTAGATTACAAGATAAAGTTGCATTCGTAACAGGTGGCGCATCAGGTATGGGCGAAATGATGGTCAAGATGTTTACAGTTGAAGGTGCTACTGTAATTGCAGCAGACATTAATGAAGCAGCACTAGAAGAAAAGTGGGGCAGTAATGAACAGGTTATGACAGTTAAATTGAATGTCACTTCTGATGAAGAGTGGAAAGTAGCCGAGGAAAAAGTGGTTGCTAAGCTTGG
>CAZWAW010000136.1:0-5673 GCA_964632025.1 uncultured Sporosarcina sp. | reverse complement strand
TCGTCCATTGCATATGTGATGCCGTGGTGAAAAAGGACAAAATCACCGGATGGATGTTGTGCGGAACGACCAACACGGCCACCGATTTGGATCAGTGCCCCTTTGTTAAATATGAGCTGTTCCGCTCCGACGACGGCAACTTGAATATTTTGGATTGTGATGCCACGTTCTAAGATTGTTGTGGTAAGAAGCCCTGGCACTTCTTTATCGCGCAGCGCTTGGACATGCTCTTTTCTATCAGGGTGCGAGGCATGGACCGCGTGGATGCGTGCGTCTAGTTGTTGGAATAACGGTTCCGCCAGTTCCATGAGTCCAATGTGATGGAAAAAGATGAGGAACGGTTCTTGTCGTTTGAGCCGCTCAGCTGTCCAGTTGGCGAGTTTTTTTGGTAGTTTGCCTTTTTGGAACTGTTTCGTGTAATTCCATAATGCGTCATACCGTGGAACTGGTAATGGATGTCCGTGGTATCGGCGATCGATGGTTGACACTTGTCCTGTTCGTTTGATGTCAGCTAGGAGTTTGTCTGATGGTGTGGCCGTGACGAAATGGACGGGTGCTCCGGGTTTCGCTGCTTTTTGAACTGCTCGTCTCAATGTTTCCTCAGCTGTGTAAGGGAAGGCATCTGCTTCATCGACGAAAATGGCATCGAAGGCGTGACGGAATCGGTATAACTGATGGGTCGTTGCGAGAATGAGTTGAGGGGCGGATTCCGTTGTTGATTCTGAGCCGCCGTATAATGCTTCAATTGCTGTCTGCGGAAATGCTGCGCGCAGACGCGGTTCGAGTTCAAGAATGACGTCGACGCGTGGTGCTGCAATACAAACCCGTTTTCCTTTTGTCAGCAGTTTATGGATTGGTTCGAATAGGATTTCTGTTTTTCCAGAACCACAGACGGCATGGATGAGGTGCGGGATGCGTTTTGTGTTACTTCGCGTCAGTTCGTCTGATGCTTGCTGCTGACGTGGAGTCAGTGTTCCTTGCCAAGCGATTATATGGTCTGTCGGATAGACCGGTGGTTCTGCGTTCCAGACGATCAGTTCAGTGCATGTTGACACACGCCCCATTTTTAGGCAGTGCCTGCAATAGGTGCAAGGGGCTTCGCATTTTGCGCAATCGAATGTTGTGAAGCGAGATTGTGTGTCGTTTTCACATCGGTTGCAGAAGTGCTGTAGTTGACTGGCAAATGCTTTAGTTGATTGAATGCCATGAATGGTTTTGATGTACCCGGAAGCGATATGAGCGTCGATTGTTTCAGCTGGAAAAGGGGTGTGCAAGCGGAGCCAAATACGGCCAGCCAGGAAGTCCCTGACTGACGGATTGAATGTATGTGTCATTTGCAACACCTCCAATTGTATTCCTTTTATAGTGTCCTTCGTTTCACCCATCCAAGCCCCATTGACGCTTCCCCAAGATGTGTGCCGATGACGGGTCCAAAGTGGCTGATGGTGAAGTTGACGTCTGGCAACTGTGCTGAAAGTGCCGCGTGCCATACGTCGGCATCTTCTGGTCGGTTAGCATGAATGATCACCGCCTCGAGTGGCATTTTTGCTGCGTCTTCCGCCAACAAGTCTACAATCCGTTTCATGGCTTTTTTGCGTGTTCGGATTTTTTCAAACGGGACGATTACTTTTTCTTGGAAATGAAGGATTGGCTTTACTTGAAGAAGTCCGCCAATCAGCGCTTGTGCAGCGGAGAGTCTGCCGCCCCGTTGCAGATGTGTGAGGTCGTCCACCATGAAATAAGCGCGCATGGTCTTTTTCATGTCATCTAGCTCAGCGGTGATTACGTCTGGTGTCGCTCCTTCTTTCGCAAGTTGTGCCGCGCGGAGTACGTAAAACCCTTGTAAATAACAGGAGATCTCCGAGTCAAATGTGTATACATCGATGCCTTCCACCATCTTGCCGGCCTGTTCAGCACCTGCAAATGTGCCGCTGATACCACTCGACAGATGAATGGAGATGACTGCGTCATATGTGACTTTTAACGACTCGAACAGTTCAATGAATTTACCGATTGGTGGCTGCGATGTCTTTGGCAGCGGTCCATCTCCGCGTACTTTTTCGTAAAAATCGGTTGAATGAATATCAATTTCTTCATCATACATAACGCCGTTAAGTGCCACTGCTAGTGGAATCATATGAATGTCCAATTCTTCCATTAGAGCGACTGGTAAATAAGCCGTGCTATCCGTAACAATTGCTGTTTTCAATTTGCGTTCAGCTCCTTCCCCCATTCTACCTAAATTGAAGTGAAATGGGAATGTGTAAATGGAGCGACTCTGTAAAAGCAAAAATCGTCCATCCCTTTTAACAAGGAACAGACGATACTCTTTTAGTACTGCAAGCTTTGTGTCCAACGGTGTGCTTCTAACGTACATCTGCTCAATTCCGTTTGTGTTATTCCCATTTCCGTGATCAGTTGCTCGATACGTTGCCAGTCAAAGCGCTCAACAGCTTCAGCAAGTTGAAGGTACGGCGTGATTTCTGTTTGTTTTCCTTGTACCGTAAACGCTACTTCATCAGACAACGGAATGAGTTGTAAGATTGCATCCCAGTCCCGCTTCATGATGACGTCAATCAGTGAAAACATGCCTGCAAAGAAATATTCTTCGGGATTTTTCTTGCCGTCGTGTTTCGCGAGAAGTTCACACATTTTAGCCCGTGTTAACGAGTAGTCAGCAAGCGCTTGTGTACGACCATTCCCTGGTCCTTCCCCTATCTCACGCAAAGCAAGGACTTGTACCCACCTTTTGGTTTCGCGCAGTCCAATAAGAACGATGGCTTGTTTGATGGAACTAATCCGCTTCGGCACCCTAAATGCAAGGGTGTTAATCAGCCTCAGCAATTTATAGGACAGTGAGATGTCGCGCATGATGAGCTCCGTGATATCATCGATATTTGGTGGTTCTGTATGTAATCGCTCGATTATTTGAAAGTGAAGACTGACATTCGATGGGATTTCGATTCCCGTGACAATTTCCGGTTTGGAGAAGAAATAACCTTGAAATAATTTGTAACCGGATGCTTTCGCCGCTTTGAATTGTTCTTCCGTCTCGATTTTTTCGGCAACCATTACGAGAGTGGAATACTGTTTAATGAATTTCTCGATTTCTAATCGCTCGGCTGGCGTCGTATCTAAGTAATCTACCTTGATGAAATCGACAATTTTGAACAAATCACTATGTACACTGTATTGTTCCTGCAGGATAAAATCATCTAATGCTATCTTGAAACCTGTTTCTTTCAACAACCGCAATTTAGTGAGGAGTGAGGGGGTAATCTCAACGTTTTCCAACACTTCAATGACGACTCGTTTAGGATCCAAGCTTGAAAAAATGTCTTGTGTAAGTAATTCGCCTGTAAAATTGATAAATGATAAACTGTTCCCCGCTACTTTCTCGATTCCTATTGTTAGGAATGTATTAACGAGTAAGCCAATTGTTGCTTGTTCAGGATTCACGTTCGGAAAAAAGTTATTATGGCTGTTTCTATATAACAATTCATAGCCATAGATGTCGCCATTTTGGTCCAATATTGGCTGTCTGCCAACGAATATATTTGCATCGTTCATATGATACGCACCTCATTTCTTGTAGTATAGCAAAAAACGGCTAGTTTTCCACTATAATCACAAAAAAATACTATATATATTAAATTAAAGGACTCCATTGAATTCACTACTGCACTAAGGGATGCCGCCAGTCTTAGGGCTCCGGCTAGCGCCTATATAGATTCATTTGTTCAACATATATATCCATTAAAAATAGCAACACTTCCTGAATGATGGTATGTTCTAGTTACTACTAGATTTTACCCAAGGGGGATATTAATATGGACGCAATCCATTATGAACAAAAGGGGAATCTCGCTTTCGTGACGCTTGATCGTCCAGGGGCGATGAATGCATTTAACTACGATATGTTGGTTGAACTGGGGCAAATTACAGAGTCGATTCGCATCAATCCCGATATCCGCGTCATTATTTTCACAGGTGCCGGTGATCGTGCCTTCAGCGTTGGGGCAGATCTAAAGGAACGAAAAACACTTACGGACCTGCAAGTGAAGCGGAATCTTTACAAAATTGGCGAGGTGTTCTCGGCGATTGAAAACTTGCCACAACCAACGATTGCGATGATGAACGGCTTTGCATTCGGGGGTGGAATGGAGCTTGCACTAGCATGTGATTTCCGAATTGCGGCTGATACTGCACTTATGGGATTGACGGAAACTGGGCTTGCGATTATTCCAGGAGCTGGTGGAACGCAGCGTCTTCCGCGGTTAATTGGCGAGGCGAAAGCACTTGAACTTATTTTGACAGCACGTAGAATGTCAGCAGCTGAAGCGCTTAGCTATGGTATTTTGACGAAAATTGCTACGCCGGAAAATCTAACCCAAGAAACAGCCGACTTTGCAGATTCAATCCTTGCAAACGGCCCAATTGCCTTACAGCAGGCGAAATTCGCGATTAAACACGGCATGAATGTGGACTTGCAGACGGGACTTGCGATTGAACGGAAAGCGTATGAGCTTACGATTCCAACTGAAGACCGTATTGAAGCGTTGAATGCGTTTTCTGAGAAGCGCAAGCCTGTATTTAAAGGGAAATAAGCAAAAGGAGAAGGCTTGGTTATATGCCTTCTCCTTTTTTATTTGATGAAAAATGCAAGTATCGCACCCATAATTGTTAATGAAACGATATGGTAACCTGCGCTAATGAAAAAGAGTGTATACTTTCGTCCCTCGAAAAAGGTAGGCGATAATTCTCGCGCGCTTGCAATACCAGCACCCGCTAAAAATCCAATTAACGCTCCCCCACCAACTGTAACTGAGTCCAACATTGTGATGACTAACGATAAAATGATTGCCGTGATAATGCCGGCAAGTGTCGTAAGTCCATATCCGATATTCGGGTTGCTCGTATGCAGTTCTTCTGGTGTCTTGCCAAGGCTTTTCATCCACACATTGGCGAAGAGTAGTGGTGAATACCAGAGTGCCCCGATAATCATATTTGCGACAACAGCAAGTACAATTGCTAAAATACTAATTTGTGATAAGTCCATTTGTCACTTTCCTCCTATAGGCGATGTAGTAGACTACTGTACCATGATGAAAATCATTTTCACATAAAAAAGAGAGAGCCTAACACATTCCTCATTCGACTACTAGTTCTAGCATACAGGAACATTAGTTCTTAAACCAAAGAATAAGTTCATTAACGATTAAATTATCGAACCATTGACGCGTCTGAAGACACGACTGCTTCGGCCTCACTTTCATCCCATGCCTAAAGGAATGGCCTTTCGCGTTCGGATGAATCTGTAATCAGTATTTCTGATTAATGTTTCTTTTTAGTTAAAAGAGACTACTATTTGCCGATAAGAAAAATATGAGGATTTTATCCTAGATTAAAAGGTAGTATTAATTCACAGAAACGAGGTTAACAATGAAGCGTAAATCATTAAGTACACGAATGTCTTTAATTCTTGTGGCGGTTATGTTCTGTCTATTTATAGCCGTATCTATACTGTTCACCGTAAGCACTTTTAAAACCGTGCAAGACACCGTTGGAGGTCAGGCAAGATCGACGGTAGATTATCAAGCTAGCAAGATCGATGGAGACATCTATAAACAATTCATTGATAACCCTATAGAAAATGATACCTATTGGGAATTG
>CAZWAW010000135.1:0-5714 GCA_964632025.1 uncultured Sporosarcina sp. | reverse complement strand
TGGTTGTAATTTCTTTGGTTTTATTAGCAAATTAATCCCCACTTTCCCCTGTTGTTATCAGTCTATGTTAAGTCTTGCTCGTTGTCAGCTTCAATCATTGAAATCCTCCCTATTATAAAACGAAAGCCATGCAGAAGTCCCGCATGGCTTCTTTCCTTTTACAATTTCACTTTTTGCAAACGCAATGCATTCAATACAACGGACACCGAACTGAACGCCATCGCTGCACCCGCAACCCAGGGGGCTAATAAACCAATTGCCGCAATAGGAATTCCGATTGTGTTGTAGAAGAATGCGAAAAATAGATTTTGCTTAATATTGCGCATCGTTTTGCGACTCATAATAATCGCATCAGCAACACTATTTAGGTCTCCACGCATCAGTGTAATATCAGCTGCCTCAATCGCAATGTCTGTACCTGTTCCGACAGCCATTCCGATATTCGCCATCGCAAGTGCTGGAGCATCATTGATACCGTCCCCTACCATTGCCACTTTCTTACCTTGGTCTTGTAATTTTTTTATTTCATCACTTTTTTGTTCTGGTAATACTTCTGCAATGACATGAGAGAGCCCGACTTGTCGCGCAATTGCTTCCGCAGTTCGTTGGTTATCGCCTGTTAGCATGATGACTTCTAGACCGAGTGCCTGCATTCTGGCAATGGCTTCTTTCGACGTTTCCTTCACTGTATCCGCGACTGCCACGACACCTGCCAGTTTATGATCCACAGCAATCAGCATCGCTGTTTTCCCTTCACTTTCAAGCTTTTCCATAGCAGCATTCGAGTCTAAAATAGCAATTTTATAGTCGTTCATCAATTTTCTTGTTCCGACTACCACTTCTCTACCACTAACAATCGCCCGGATACCATAGCCCGGTAGCGCTTCAAAATCAGTCACTTCAAGTAATGATAACCCTTTTTCTTTAACGCCCAATACAATGGCTTGTGCCAAAGGATGTTCGGATTGATTTTCAGCTGTTGCAACTAATTGCAGCACTTCATCTTCTGTAAAGCCTGCTGTCACTGTAATATCTGTCAACGCAGGTTGACCTTTTGTCATTGTTCCTGTTTTATCCAACACGACTGTGTCAATTGAGCGGGTATTCTCCAAGTGTTCTCCGCCTTTAAATAGTAAGCCCATTTCAGCTGCCCTACCTGACCCTGCCATAATCGATGTCGGAGTTGCAAGCCCTAGCGCACATGGACAAGCAATAACTAGAATCGAGATTGTTGGGATCAGTGCCGAACGGAAATCGCCTGGTGTTACAATGAAAAACCAAATTAGGAATGTTGCAACCGCAATAACGACAACAACCGGTACAAAGATACCTGAAATTCTGTCTGCTAAACGTTGGATTTCAGCTTTCGATCCTTGTGCTTCCTCTACCACTTTTACAATTTGTGCTAATGCTGTATCTTTCCCAACTTTTGTCGCTTTGATTTGCAATGATCCATTCTTATTGATTGTCGCACCAATGACTTTATCACCCGCAACTTTATCGACTGGAATACTTTCACCTGTAATCATCGATTCGTCGATGGCCGAACGTCCTTCAATAATTTCGCCATCCACCGGAATCTTTTCACCTGGCTTCACAAGAATTGTATCTCCCGCAATAACTTCTTCAATCGGCAGTTCAATTTCAACACCGTCTCTTAGAACTCTCGCAGTTTTAGCTTGTAAACCTAGCAGCTTTTGAATCGCCTGACTCGTTTTCCCTTTTGCACGAACTTCAAATAACTTACCAAGTACGATTAAAGTAATAATGACAGCAGAAGCTTCAAAATAGAGCTCGGGACTTCCCACTTTGCCATTATTCAGCCATTCAATCGATAAATATAAGCTATAGAAATATGCCGCGCTCGTACCCAGTGCAACTAATACGTCCATGTTGGCACTTTTATTACGTAGTGAGTTAAAAGCACCTTTATAAAACTGAGCGCCAATGATAAATTGAACTGGCGTCGCAAATGCAAGCTGAACCCACGGGTTCATTAGAATATGGGGCATATAAATAAATGATAAAAACTCAAAATGCGCCACCATTGTCCATAGTAATGGAATCGTCAAAATCAGTGAAAGGATGAATTTTTTCTCTTGCTTTTTGATTTCCTGTTCCTTGTGATCCATTTTGTCTTTACTATCTTGTTTTGGAATTAATTCATAACCCATTTTCTTAATGGCTGTAATCATCTCTGCTGTTTCAACTTGTTTACTATCATATTCGACTGCAATTGTTTCTAGCGCAAAGTTAACACTTGCGTTGGAAACACCATCCATCTTGTTAATTCGTTTTTCGATTTTCGTCGCACATGCTGCACAGGTCATACCTGAAATGTCAAAAGCTACTTTTTCTTGAACAATATTAAACCCAAGTTTTTCAACCCTCGCCTTAAATTCATTGACATTCGTTTTAGCTGGGTCGTAGACGATTGTTGAACTTTCCAAAGCGAAGTTAACGTTTGCTTTCTCAACACCCTCTATTTTTGAGAGTCCTTTTTCAATGCGATTCGCACACGCTGCGCAAGTCATGCCTATTATTTGAAACGTTTTTTCTGCTTTCGCCATTTTCTCTCCTCCAATACTCTGCAGGGGTATATATTTTTCAAAAAGAAAGATCATACCAAAAAGTATAATCGTTTCTACCGCTATATCCCCCCACGTGGTGTAAGCAGACAGTCTATTCGTTAAGCGAGGTCGTAGCCTTGCTCTTCAATCGTTTCTTTGATTTGAGCAAATGTAGTTGCATTGTCAAATTCTACTGATACTTCATTATTGCCAAGATCTACTTTAACCGTTGAAACACCCGTAAGTTCCCCGACGCTCGTTTCGATTGAATTAACACAATGATTACATGACATGCCTTCTACTTTTAACGTTTCTTTCATATTAAAAACCCCCTGTTTTTGTTGTTATACTTAATTTACTATACCCCTGTTAGGTATGTCAAGCGAGGTGCATTTTTTACTTCGTCATTGTTTTCATAACGTCCATCAATTCTTTAATGGCAGCATCACCATTCTGACCTTTAATGGCATTCACTACACAATGATGCGTATGATCTTCTAACAAGGCTAAAGAAACCTTGTTCATGGCCGATTGAATCGCACTGATTTGATGTAAAATATCCACGCAATAACGATCATTTTCAACCATTTGATGAATACCCCTCACTTGTCCTTCTACACGTTTTAATCGGTTAAGAAGTTGTTGCTTATTGGGTTGGACAGTTGTTTTTGTTGATTCCTCCATAATCTCGCCTCCTTAAGTTGGTACAGATACCCCGTACCCCTACATTAGCATTTTAGTTGGAATGGGTCAAAGAGTTGGCTTTTTAGGCTTTCTGCTCCAAAACGATGCACGAATTTGAAAAAAGGTTCTCTTTTTTTCCATGTTCACTATAATTCGCTCTGTAATTCGTGCGACTTTACTTTCCACTACCTAAATGTACGGTTGTTGGAACGCCGTCAACTCCAGTTCATCGTTTTCAATCAAGTTTTCGTGAATCTAGTAATTGTTGGGCTGCATTCATTTGCTTGATAAAGAATATAGATAGATCCATTTATCTTACTTAATAAACGAAAAATCGATTCCACATTTTCACTTTGTGCAATCGATTTTTTCAATAGTTAATTGAATTTACTTGTCCCAGTAGCCGATTCTATCCTGTTGGCATTATGAGTGAAATATTACCAATGACTAAGCTCTACGGCTAAATGCTCCTATAGTTCAATAGGATATATATAAACCATTTCTAAAAGTGAAGGAAGTCGTTTCTAAATTAAATCTCTAAAGATAAGATCAGAAGATACAGGTTTCAATCCTATATCTCTAGACCAAACAGATAATTGTCCAATATGATGAATTTCATGTGATATTATATGAGCAATTATTTTGTCATATGAAAATGATTTAGTGGTACCATTTCTACTCTTGACCACCAAAATCCTATCCCCAGCTTCAGATGTATGTGATTTTATAAAGCCCTCTGTTGCTGGTTTGGTCAAATTAGAAAATGTCTTAACATCGTTAAGGCTTGATATTCTATTTATCTCTTTAATGATGACAGGTGTTCCTTGCATTTGATTAACCCATATTTGTTCGCAGTCAATTACATGAAATAGATTATGTATTATGCTCTGCATACCCCCCATACGTTTTTTAGTGAGTTCTTCGTATGAAATGGTTTCACACCACTTAAACCAGTCTTCTCTGATATGCCAATTATACTGAAACATATTTATCAATTAAATCACTCCAAAAATAAATTAGTATTTTATGAATTACATGTTTTTAAAGAGATAAAACCATGATTTCCAAGCTAACCTTAACGTTTTAATTAAGTTAATAGCTTTGTTGAATATTATTGTTGATATATTTAGTGAAAAGATTGGAATTATTTTCAATTTCCTCATTTTCACATTTCAGTTATAGAATTTATATATATGACTAATCCAATGATTCCTGCAATTATAATGGCCGTGAATAATATTCCTCCGATAGAACCTATAAATTCCAAAGCAAATGGAAGAATAAGAGTCAATACACCAGTTATCATAAGAAAAGAACCTACTGCCTTTGCTAATTTATTTTTGTCTCCCTTAAAAGTTTGTTCATTGTAACCTGAAATAAATGAAAGTTCCTTCTTTCCCCAAATCAAATAACTAAAAATTAAAAGTATAAAACTTACAAGAAGACAAGTAATAAGTCCACCCAAGAACATTTAAACACCTCCATACTGGAAATAATACCCCCACTAGTACAGTGAGTCCTACTTACTTTGTTTTAAGTAAACAACAGCTCCATTTTTCGTCACATCAAAAACTTCATTATCTTCTGAATGTAAAATCGCTACGTTGTCTTCAGAATCTATACGGTCAAAGAACAGCCCAAATTTATTACTTTCGGGATAGCCAAATAGATAACAAACCACTTTTCCGTCTTTCACGAAAACAATTTGGTTCATGCCCTCACTGACAGTTTCACTTATGTTATCCCACTTATATCCTATCGTTTCATATATTTCTTCTTTTGAAAGATATGGAGCGAATGAATAAACTTTATCCCATTCAAATGGAGTGAAAGTAGACAGATTTACTTTCCCTTCAGTTCCATTTTTTGATAAAATTTCGTTTTTAAGCAACTTGAAATTGGAATCCCATATATCTTCTTTAATAAGATTCATTACGAGTAAACTTACACAAACAAGAAAAAGTGTTAAAACATCCGCATATTTCCTCGACTTCATAGAACATATTCCCCCTTTGTTTACGGGTTTCCAAATTACTCCCATTAGTTAGACGAGCAGTATGACAGAAGGTTCTAGTTAGTCAACTTTCAAATTGAAAAGTAGTAAAAACAAGTTGACTCTCTTATAAAACCAACTTTTTCATAAAGGCTTTGTGCAGCCACGTTTTCCTTAGCTGTTTCAAGTAAAACACCTTTTGCACCTGTTTCCTCAGCAAATTCAATTGCCTTTTTGATCAACATCTCAGCAAACCCTTTTTTCCTAGCATCTTCTTTCACATATAAATCGTTTAGCACCCATGACCGCTTCATACTTACTGATGAAAATGATGGATATAACTGTACAAAACCAATAGGATTATTCGTATCATAGGCTATAAATACAACTGACTCTTCGCTAACTAACCTCTCTTTTAAAAACGCCCTTGCATCTTCAAGATTAGATTCTTGCCCATAGAACAATCT
>CAZWAW010000134.1:0-5732 GCA_964632025.1 uncultured Sporosarcina sp. | reverse complement strand
AAACACAATACCCGGATAATAAATAACGCTTTACTTAAAGAGAGGTTTGCAGTAGTCCATTAATTAGGTGGTAAACTGTAAATTCTGATAATACAGTAGAGCCATGTGTATTCTTAGTTCCATCAAGTATACACATGGCAACAATAGAAGTGACAAAGTAGCGTTTACATTCGATTGCCTTACGAATGTAAACGCTTTATTATTGGGAGTAATCAAACAGTTGTCGCTTTATAAAAAAGGAAGGGAGTGTTGGTTGTGGAAAATGAACAGCAAAAAAATTCAGGATTCAAAATGAAAGTTCAACGTTTTGGAAGCTTTTTGAGTGGGATGATCATGCCGAATATTGGTGCTTTCATCGCTTGGGGAATCATCACAGCGTTATTTATTCCAACAGGTTGGATTCCAAACAAAGGTTTCGCAGAACTTGTAGGACCTATGATTACTTACTTACTGCCAATTTTAATTGGATTTACGGGTGGACGGCTTGTCCATGGTATCCGTGGAGGAGTCGTTGGTGCAACGGTCACGATGGGGGTCATTGTTGGGGCAGATATTCCAATGTTCCTCGGTGCGATGATTGTAGGACCTTTAGGTGGGTGGGCAATTAAGCAGTTTGATAAATTAATTGAAGGTAAAATTAAGCCAGGCTTTGAAATGCTTGTCAATAACTTTTCATCAGGTATTATTGGGGTCATTCTAGCACTGATTGCATTTAAAGGAATTGGTCCAGTAGTAGAGGCGTTGAATAAATCACTTGGAGCAGGTGTTCAAGCGATTGTTGATGCTAATCTATTGCCTATTGCAAGTATATTGGTTGAGCCAGCAAAAGTTTTGTTTTTAAATAATGCCATTAACCATGGTGTTTTAGGTCCTATTGGAATTGAACAAGCCGCAGAAACAGGTAAATCTATTCTCTTCCTATTGGAAGCTAATCCAGGGCCTGGTTTTGGGATATTACTGGCTTATATGATTTTCGGCACAGGTATGGCGAAGCAAACGGCATCAGGCGCAGGAATCATTCATTTCCTTGGAGGGATTCATGAAATTTACTTCCCTTATATTTTAATGAGACCATTGCTATTGGTCGCTGCGATAGCGGGAGGCGCAACGGGCGTGTTTACACTTCAATTACTTGGAGGCGGTTTAGTCGCGGCAGCATCACCAGGTAGTATTTTCGCCATTCTAGCGCTTACACCAAAAGGAGGTTATTTAGCTGTCATTGCAGGTGTCTTCTTTGCAACACTCGTATCATTCATCATTGCATCCATTATATTAAAAACAGGAAAACAAACGGATAAAGACGATTTATTGAAAGCAACGGAAAAAACGTCCGCGTTAAAAGGAAAAGAGAGCCGTGCAGCAGACTTCATGCAACAATCGATTGCTAATGAAGCTGTTCAAGAAATGTCATTTGCAAATGTTAAAAGCATTATTTTCGCATGTGATGCAGGTATGGGTTCCAGCGCAATGGGCGCCTCAATTTTAAGGAATAAAGTGAAAAAAGCTGATATTGATGTTGCTGTTTCGAATATGTCTATCAGCAATTTACCGTCCGATGCGGAAGTAGTAATCACTCATAAAGATCTAACAGAACGTGCGAAAGCAAAATCACCAAACGCATATCATATTTCAGTTGAAAACTTTTTAAATAGTCCGAGATACGATGAACTTCTTGAAAAACTGAAAAAGTAATGAGTGTACACTTAAACTCAGCCTAATTCGAAAGAAATTAGGCTGAGTTTTACCAATGATTACAAAGTATTTCAATGGGGTGTTTAACATGGATATTTCAGCTCGGGAAAAAATTATCTTGGATGAATTGATCAACAGAAATGAAGAAGTAACAATTAAAGAATTATCGGATAAAATAGCTGTCAGCCCCCGGACCATTCACCGAGATTTGAATACGATAGAAAAGTTATTGCGTGCGTACAACCTTGAACTTATACGGAAAACTGGGGTTGGCATTCAGATTGTAGGGATAGAAACAGATAAGGACATCTTAAAACAAAAGCTAAACACTTTCTCTTCTCATGAGTATACGCTGGACGAAAGGCAAACTATGATTCTATGCACATTGTACGAATCATCAGAGCCTGTGAAGCTTTTTGCACTTGCCAATGAGCTAGGAGTGGCAATTGCGACAATCAGTTCAGATTTACTTAAACTAGAGGAACAATTAAAATCCTTTAAGCTATTAATTGTGAAAAAAAGAGGGTATGGAATTGAAATAAGCGGATCAGAAAAAGCAAAACGAAGAGCAATGAGTTACGTGATTGCCAAGACATTAAAAGAAGACGAGCTGTTTTCATATACCAAAGAACGTATTCAGAAGAAATCTGGGAATCGAGGGAATCCTATAGCCAAACGGTTATTGCATCTTGTTGATCGGGAAAAAATAGTCATTATTGAAGATGTCATGCAACAATTAAATCGAGTACTCCCATTTCCAATTACGGACAATGCCTATGTTGGGCTCATTGTTCATCTAACGTTGGCAATTGAACGTATTATGTTAGGTGAAAACATTCAGATGGATACGGTGTATTTGGAGCAGTTAAAAAAGGAACCGGAATACCACATCGCACAGGAAATTATCACGAAATTATCGATCCGTTTCCAGATTGAAATACCTAAAGCTGAAATTGGGTATATTACGATGCATCTTCAAGGTGCCAAGCTTCGTCATAATGAAGGACAATTACTTGAAGCCTCCAATTTGGAAACATTCATGCAAGCGAAGAAACTGATTCAGTGCATGGAAGATGCAACGGGTGATGATTTAATGGATAACGCGCCCCTATTAGAAGGTCTTGTTACGCATTTGAAGCCTGCAATTTATCGTATTCGACAGGATATGGGTATCACCAATCCTTTGTTGAAAAGTATTCGTAAAGATTATGAAGGGCTGTTTCAGATTGTTAAGGATGCCGTTGTAAAAGTATTTCCGGAACTACGAATACCTGATGAAGAGATAGGTTACTTAGTCATGCATTTCGGATCTGTCTTACTCGGTTTGAAGGGTGAAAAGGATTTGAGAGCCTATATTGTTTGTTCCAGCGGCATAGGAACATCGAAAATGCTCGTATCGCGACTTCAACGGGAAATACCGGAAATTGCAGAAATAACGAATGTATCTCTTTTTGAATTAAGTGAACTTCAAATCTCGGATAGAGACTTAGTTATTTCTACTATATACTTACAAGATTTTACCAATGAATATTTGATCGTTAGTCCATTTATGACACAAGAAGAAATTAAACAAGTACAGCTGTATGCAAGAAGACAGATGCTTATTAAAAAACCGGTTAACTCGTTAAATTATGGTAATTCAACCATTGATGAAATAACTAACAGAATGAAAAATATCCATTTATACACGGGAACTGTAGCCGAGTTATTATCGGATTTTCAGCATTCATCACAAAAAGAACATATGTCAGCAAAAAAATGTATACAAGTGGCTTGTCTTCAATTGGAAAAGCAACAAATCATCAAGAATGCTGAAATCGTAATAGATGCATTATTTGCAAGAGAGGCACTCGGAGGAATCGGGATTCCCGAAACGAAACTCGCTTTATTTCACACCCGACACGAACAAGTTTTGAAGCCTTCTTTTACGGTGCAGACACTGAAAGATCCGGTTATTATTCGGGCGATGGACGGAAGCGATATAGAAGTCACCCAGTTATTATTGTTGTTAGCGCCTTTTTCGTATCATGAACACGGTTTAGAAGTACTAAGTTATATTAGTTCACTCATTATTGAAAACGAAGAAAGCATCAAATTATTTGAATCCAATCAGGGGCCACTTATTCATTCCTATTTGGCACAGAAATTTGAGCAGTTCATAAATGAAAAAATAAAATAATTAGAGGAGTTTTGACAATGACATTACCTATTTTATCAATCGAAAACATTGTGTTAAATCAAGTACTGGAAACAAAAGAAGAAGCAATCCGCTTAACAGGAAAAATACTTTTTGACAGAGGTTATGTTGAGTCAAGTTATATAGAAAAAATGCTTGAACGCGAAGAAATGACATCTACGTACATGGGGAATTTTGTAGCCATTCCACATGGTACAGACGACGCAAAAAATGAAGTAATGGAGTCAGGTATAGCGATTATTCAAGTGCCTCAGGGTGTAGATTTCGGAGATGGGAATATCGTGAAATTGATCTTTGGGATTGCTGGAAAAGGAGCCGAGCATTTAGACATCCTGTCGAATATTGCAATCGTAGTTTCTGAAGAAGAAAATGTAGAGGCAATTGTGAATGCATCATCTAAAGATGAAGTCTTATCCTTCTTTGAAGGAGTGAACTAACATGATCGCTGTTCATTTTGGCGCTGGAAATATAGGTAGAGGTTTCATTGGAAACTTATTGTATCAATCCGGATTTGAAACATGCTTTGTAGATGTGAACAGCGAACTTGTTAATTTAATAAACGAAAAAAAACAATACCGTGTTGAACTTGCAAATGCAGCTCACGAAGGACTGCTTGTGAAAAATGTTCGCGCCATTAATAGCGCGACAGATCCGGAATTAGTAATCGAAACGATTGCCAAAGCAGATCTTGTAACGGCGGCAGTTGGGCCAAATGTCCTGCCCTTTATTGCGGGTTTACTTGCTGAAGGACTTAAGGAGCGCCTCATTCAAACGGGACAACCGTTAACAATCATTGCATGTGAAAATATGATTGGTGGAAGTGCTTTCCTTAAAGAAAAAGTATATGAAAAATTAACTGAAGAAGAAAAGTTGGGATTTGATGAATGTTTTAGCTTTCCGAATGCAGCGGTAGATCGCATCGTTCCGAATCAAGTAAATGAAGATAAGACAGCGGTTCAGGTGGAGCCATTTTATGAGTGGGTAGTTGACGAATCGGAGATCATTGGCGAAAATCCGCCAGTCAAAGGAATTACGTTTGTTAAAGATTTGGAACCATATATTGAAAGGAAATTGTATACCGTGAATACGGGCCATGCTGCTGTCGCTTACTTTGGTTATTTGGCGGGTATTAGGAGAATGGACGAAGCACTTGCGAGCGTAGAAATCAGGACTATGACTGAGAATGTTTTGCAAGAAACCGGCAAATTACTCATTGCTAAATATCAATTTAATGAGCAAGAGCATGGCGATTATATTCAAAAAATTATGGGGCGATTTGCAAATCCATTTATTTCTGATGATGTAACTCGAGTCGGTCGCTCACCCTTACGCAAACTCAAATTCAATGATCGACTGGTCGGCCCTGCAACTCAATACGTGGAGTTATTTGGTGATACACCGACTTATTTGGCGATGGGTATTGCGGCAGCATTACGTTATGATTATATGGAGGATCCAGAAGCAAAGCTTATCCAAGAGACGATTCACCAGCAGGGTATTGGCCAGGCAATTGAAACAATTACCGGGTTGAAAACGGGGACAGCTCTGTTTACTGCTGTCGAAGAGGGATATCTAAGACTAGAAAGAAATTGATGATTTATGACCCCACTTACAACTCAAGTTGTAAGTGGGGTCATTTTTTTTATAGCTTAGGAAACTATAAAATCACGTGCTGTGGATAAGCTGCAATATAGAGATTTTAGGTCTAGACTCCAGTGCCTAGCCCCTTTTTCTATCCCTACTTGTCGGTGCTGAATAGGCGGTTGCGCTTTTGTCTTTAAATAAGATGTTGGAAAGTTCCTGATTTGCGCGCGTGAGAGTGTAAGAAGGATTTTATTAGATA
>CAZWAW010000133.1:0-5736 GCA_964632025.1 uncultured Sporosarcina sp. | reverse complement strand
ATCGCTTTACTGCTTATATGATCGGTCATTTTCCAGATATAGAGCAACCCATTTCTAAACATGAAAAAGCCGACCTATCACAAGGTCGGCTTTCTTCGTATTACGTGTTATGCGTTCATGCTTTTCAATGCCGCTCCAACTTTTACTGTACGTCCCGCCTGATGAGCAACTGCCGCTTTAATTGCCGCTTCATCGTCCGCTATTTTTCCGTCTTGCCCGACTGTTACACTTGTGCCGTATGGGTTACCGCCAGCTGCAAATGTAACTGCGTCTGTATATCCTGGTGCCGCAACAACTGCTCCCCAGTGGTACATTGTCGTGTAAAGAGACAAGATTGTTGCTTCCTGACCTCCATGTGGATTTTGTGCTGAAGACATTGCGCTTACTGCTTTATTAGCAAGCTTGCCTTGGAACCAAAAACCACCTAATGTGTCAAAGAAACTTTGGATTTGCCCAGGTACATTACCGAAACGGGTCGGTACACTAAAGATAATTGCGTCTGCCCATTCAAGATCTTCTCCTGTTGCAACAGGAACATCTTTGGTTGCTTCAGCATTTGCTTTCCAGCCTGGAGATGAATCGATTGCAGCTTGTGGAGCTGTTTCAGCCACCTTCATCAGTCTTACTTCAGAACCTGCTGCTTCAGCTGCCTCAGCCGCCCATTGTGCCAATTTATAGTTCGTACCGCCTGAACTGTAATATACGATTGCCGTTTTTGTTTTTGTCATGTTTACCGTCTCCTCTTTACTTGTTGTAGTTGTCTTGCCGAATAACCTGTCTAAAAAACTCATTTTTTTATCTCCACTTCTTGTTTCATTTTCCGAATATTTTTTTGTACCATTCCGCCGCTGCATCCACTTCTGTACGCGTCAACGAATGACCGTTCATTTCCCAGTGAACTTCCGTCACTGCACCCGCGCCCGCCAACAATTCATCCAGATCTTCTGACTCCTTCGCAGGACAAATCGGATCGTTTTTCCCTGCGGTGATGAACACCGGAATACCAGCTAAATCGGGCAAGTCGAATCCACGTCGCGGAACCATCGGGTGATGAAGAATTGCTCCTTTTAAAGCTTCCCCATAATGGAACAACAAGCTTGCAGCGATGTTCGCTCCATTAGAATAACCAACCGCAATGACATTCAACCTGTCAAAGCCATTTTCTTTTGCAGCTTTATCTAGAAACGTATTCAATTCCTTCGTACGGAAGATTAAATCCTCTTCATCAAATACGCCTTCCGCCAATCTACGGAAGAAACGCGGCATGCCGTTTTCAAGGACATTTCCTCGAACACTTAGTACACCTGCATCCGGGTCAATCAAGTCGGCAAGTCCGAGTAAATCCTGTTCCGTGCCCCCTGTGCCATGAAGCAAAAGCAACACCGGTTTAGATGCATCTATTCCAGGTTTATAGATATGTTTCATAGTAAACCTCTCCTTATCAATCAATTTCGCGCACTTCAAAAGGGATCAAAGACGACTCCAGTTGTTCGCGATTCTTTTCATATTGCGCTGGAAGCATAAGATGTTCGCCCATCGTTTCCACGGACTCGTCATGCGCAAAGCCTGGTCGGTCAGTTGCGATTTCAAACAAAATCTCCCCGTGTTCTCGGAAGTAAATCGCATTGAAATAGTTTCTGTCTTTCACAGGCGTTACGCCGTAACCGTTCGCTTCAACAAGTGCTTTCCAGTCCAGTTGATCCGCATCATCTTCAGCACGCCAAGCGATATGGTGAATTGTGCCGACACCCATTTGTCCACGACCTGATGATGTCGTTTTCAAGTCGACAATATTGCCGATGTCTGCTGTCGAGCGAAAACGGATATATTCGCCTTCTTCACCGATTTTTTCAAGCCCCATTACCTGTTCGAGAAGATGTGCCGTTTTTTCGGGTTGAGTAGATAATAGCGTTGCGCCGCCGAACCCTTTTATGGCGACATCCGCAGTTACTTCACCAGCCAACCATTCATTCTTAACCCCATTTTCCCGCTCGACAAGCTCAATTTTCAAACCGTGTGGATCATCAAATGATACATACGTTTCGCCAAAACGGCTTGATTTGCTAAACGCAATCTTAAACTTCTCAAGACGCTTTTCCCAAAAAGTCAGCGCCCCATCTGGCACTACGTACGAGGTAACACCGACTTGGCCATCTCCTATTGTTCCTTGGCGAGCATTAGCCCATGTAAAAAATGTAATAATTGTACCCGGTGCACCGCTTCCATTACCAAAGTAAAGATGATACGTCCCCGGATCATCGAAGTTCACGGTTTTTTTAACAAGACGCAACCCAAGTACACCCGCGTAAAAATCGACGTTTTCTTGCGGATGTCCGACGATTGCAGTTATATGATGAATGCCCATTGATTTTTTCGTCATATCAATTCTCTCCTCGAATTAGTAGAATTTAATTTATCTTGAATTCAAGGTAATCATAACAAGTAGAATTTTCATTGTCAATAAGTTGGCTTGAATATGCAATTAACACCGGCTAAGACCTTTCCTTTTCGAATAAACAAAAAGCCCTTCCGTTATTGAAAACAGAAGAGCGCATTGTTTACTATTCAAAATTAGAGATTCGCCAGTACTGCCATGCAATTACTTCAGACATCCATGCAAGCCCCTTACTTTCCGCCTGGTGGATTGGCTTCCAGTCAACCCCCGCGCCGCGCATCAGGTAAATCTCATGATGAGGCGCCTGATCGTGGTAACCTGTCATATCAAACGTTCCGTCCCGGTGCATAACTGCACGTACTTCATAGTTAATGTCAGGTGCCGTTGTAAGGGGATTGCCAACAGCGTGTGTGAGATGAAATCCCGCTTCGTCTTCCCCGTGATTTATCCGTTTCAACATAATCCCGTCATGTGAAGCAGTCGCTTGTTTCCTAAAGCGCTTGAATGCATCATAGGCAATCGACGGTCCAACATCCCTCATAAACGTCAGCGGAGAACGTTCAAGATCATATGCCAGTTCGACATCCACACGCGTGCGATAACCGACCCCATTTGGATCGAATCCCCTGTCATCCCCTTTAAAATAACGATTTCGCGACAATAGGTTCGGATTCAACACCCAGTCATCCTCCAAAAACGTCATGTAGCGGAATGCCCATCTGTCTACATTCGGGAGACGGACTCTGTTTTGAACTGGCGTCAGCAACTCCAGTGGCTTGGCAATAATCTTTATCATCGAAAACTGTTCAATCGCTGCCGCTTCCTTCGATGAAAATGGATTCAACTTCCCAAAAACAGTGGCGATAATCGACTGAAACACGTTGAATCGCTCTTCCGACTTCGCAAGCGAACGCTTCGATTCAATGGTATACGTATAGATTTCATCCAACGAAAAATCCCTGTCGATGTAACAATTGTCGACCACCGTTGCCATATGCGTCCCATTTCGGTAGACGTCATATTCAGCGACATCTTTGATTTCCTCCCAGGACAATGCAATTTGAGTCTTTGCGACAATCGTTGTCATGACGAGCGACTGAAGTGGACTTTCCTTGTTTTTCTGTTCAGCAAATGCTGACGTCTGCAAGGCAATAACGTCAACTACAATGCCATCTTCAACACGTTCGATTACGTAATTATATAGTTTCGCATGCTTGAAATCACCGTCACTAAATTCGGAGACCGTTCCTTCATACAAATGTTGTCCGTCTTTATAGACGCAGTAGGTTCCTCCGACATCATTCCATGTGAAATAAATCAAATCGGCCTTATGCAAAACAGTCTGTATTTCAAACAGTTTCTTTTTCATCCGCACACCACGCCCCTCACTTGGAAGTGTGGTGTATTTCGCGAATGGTTAAACATCACATTTCGATACCTGTCAATGAAAGAAGGACTGCGCCTTTTAAACGACTTGCTGCTTCTCCAGGATTTTCTTCTCCGGAAATCGCGGAAATAACCGCTACCCCTGATGCGCCTGCTTTAATGACAGCACCGGCTCTGCGTTCTGAAATCCCGCCAATCGCAACAATTGGTAATCCAGGTAGCAATGATGCCACCTCCCTAATTGTTTCGATACCAATAACAGGTTGCGTATCCGCTTTCGTCTGCGTCTCGTAAACTGGACCCAGACCGATATAATCCGCCCCAGCATCAGCTGCCGCAATCGCTTCTGTTACATTATGCGTAGAAACACCAATCAGCATATCTGGACCGACCTTATCACGCACTACCGATATATATCCGTCTTCCTGCCCGATATGAATACCATCCGCACCAATTTCAATCGCAAGATTTATATCATCATTGACGATGAAGGGCACGCTATATTGTTGACATAATTGCTGACACGCAAGTGCGAAAGCCTTCAATTCTTCACCTGTTAACGCGCCTGGCCCTTTTTCACGTAATTGAAAGCTCGTTACGCCGCCTTTTAACGCAGCTTCTAAAACATGCAACGGATCGCGTCCCGCCAAATTCACTGTTCCCATGATGAAATACAAGTTAACTGTTTGCTTATCCATAAACTACAACCCCTTCCATTGTCTTGTTGCCGCGGCGTCCATATGCCCAATGATTCGTCGGACCATGGCCACCACCAATTTTAAGTCCATCTTCAATTGCTGCGTGGATGAAACATTTTGCAGAAACAACTGCATTCGCTGCTGTTTCCCCATTTGCCAAAAATGCTGTCAGTGCCGCTGAATACGTGCACCCTGTTCCATGCGTGTCTTTCGTATCAATCCACGGCGCACGAACCAAAAACCGTTCCCCGTCCGCTCCCATGAACAAATCTTCCGCATAAGGCGCTTCTTTTCGATGGCCCCCTTTAATAAGGACCGCCCCCGCACCCAACGCTAGTATATGTTTCGCCGCTTTTTCTATGTCTGCATTCGTCTTTATTTCCATTCCCGCAAGCACTTCTGCCTCCGGAATATTTGGTGTAACAATAGCCGCAAGGGGTATAAGAACCGTCTTCAATGCTTCAACCGCCTCCTCTTTCAGCAATGAGGAACCACCTTTCGCAATCATCACTGGATCGATAATAAGCGGAATTCCGTTCCAATGAAACGCATCTCCCACTGCATAGATAATTTCTGCCGAAAAGAGCATCCCCGTCTTAATCGCTTTAACATCAAAATCTTCAATAACCGCCTGTATTTGCGCCTTAATAATAGCTGTATCAATCGGTTGTATCGCAGATACGCCAAATGTATTTTGCGCCGTTACTGCCGTCAGTGCCGATGTACCAAACACACCTAGTTCCTGAAATGTCTTCAAGTCCGCCTGTATACCTGCCCCGCCGCCACTATCCGACCCAGCAATCGTTAATGCCACACGTACCATTCGATTCGCCACCCTTATTGTTTATACTAAAAAGCCGCTTCCCGGTGGCGTAAGAAAGCGGCTAGCCATTTAACTGTTCGTAAAAGGCGTACCCACTTTCCTACGCCGGTATAATCCGGATCAGGTTCCAAGGGTCCGTACATTCATGCACGTCTCAGCCTAAAAAAGGCTCCCCTAGTGGTTGTTAAACTATTCAGCTTTGTAGCAAGTGTAACATATTTAGTGTAAGAACGTAGAAATGTTTGGTCCTTATGTGATGGTATTCATAGCTTCATTACGTATAGTATGCACATTTCACAAGCAAACAGTTTATTCCATTCCAAGGTCGGGAAGACTATAGGTGAGGACATAAACAGAAAGAAGGCTCAGTTTATGAACAAAGCAGACAGCAGACCGAATAATCCCGACAAATCCATGTGGATCAGTCTTTTCGG
>CAZWAW010000132.1:0-5741 GCA_964632025.1 uncultured Sporosarcina sp. | reverse complement strand
TGTCGAGCGAGCATATCCCAAAGCCGAACAATCAGCCCCCTCCAACAAAAAAAGACCGCAATCAAGCGGTCTCCACATCCTCACATAAACAAACTATAAACAGCCAGCACAGCAATCGTGCCGAGAACAACGGACATAACCCCGCCGCCTAAAATCGCGATTAAAAACGCGGCACCGGCTCCAAGTACTCCAAACAATATATTTCCTTCCTGTACAAACAGAATCGCCGGAAAAATGAGCGCACCAAGGACCGCGTACGGAATATTACGCAAGACACCTGACACAACTGGCGGCAACTCTTTCCCATCTAAAACAGTCAGCGGAATCATACGTGGAATGTACGTCACAAGCGCCATACCAAGAAGCATCCACCAATAACTTGGCCCCATTAGACTTCCTCCTCTCGTTTGAACATCGTTTCAGCCGTTTTCCCGCGCCGTGAATAAACAATCTCCACTAGAATCGAGGACGCAAGCGTTGCGACAAGAATCGACCAGCCTGTCGATAATGCACCTGTGAAGTAGAGGACACAATGGATGGCCGCGCCAAGAGCAGCGAGCATAACGACTTTGCGGTTGCCCTTCATCGAAGGAACAAGCAATCCGATGAACATCGCGTAGAGTGCAATCGACATTGCGGCTTGTAAAAACTGTGGAAGATTAGCACCGATAATGTGACCGATAACGGTGAAGATGACCCAACTGCCATACGCAATTAACGATACGCCGAATGCGAATGCGGTCGAAATCTTGCCTTCCTTCCCTGTCGCGAGTACTGTAAATGATTCGTCGGTAATGCCGAACGCATAGATCGCTTTGACCCATTTTCGTGCGGGTTGCATCTTTTCATTGAGCGAAGCCGTCATAAGAAAGTGTCGAATATTGACGACAAATGTGTTCATGACGATCAACAGTGGATCAATACCTAAAGAAATTAGGCTGAGCGACATGTATTGTGCGGCGCCGGCGTAAACGAAAATACTCATTGCCGTCGCTTCGATAATGGACAGGCCCGCAGTCTTTGCGAGCAGCCCAAATGTGAGTGCCACGGGGAAATATCCGATTGCAATGCTCGTCCCTGCTTTTAGGCCAGCCGTAAATTGGTTATTCGTCATTGTATTCACATCTTCCCAAAGTATATTTAAGCGATTATACTATACTTCAGGGTTTAAATGTTCTTATTTAAAGGAAAACTCTAAATACGGGGTATTTCTATGTAATAAAAAAGTAGAAGCCTGACGAAAAAAGTTATTGAATTGAGGTTGTTACTGATGAACGAATGGATGGATCCTGATAAAATTATCGAATTAGCGCAGCATTACAAGGCACTTGGACCATTCCTTGGGGTGTTTCTTCCATTTATAGAATCATTTTTACCATTTCTTCCCCTCTTCGCATTTGTTCTGGCGAATGCAGGAGCTTATGGCCTTTGGTATGGATTTCTCCTATCCTGGGCGGGAACTGTCATTGGCTCTTATGCAGTATTTCTTATCGTGCGTAAATATGGGCGTAACCGCGTGCTTCAATTTCTAACAAAAAGTCCACGTATTCAAAAGTTGATTAAGTGGGTGGAGCGAAATGGCTTCGGACCATTATTTCTCTTTATTTGTTTTCCATTTACACCGTCCGCACTCGTCAATCTCGTAGCGGGACTATCTGATATGAAGAAAAAGAATTATTTAATCACACTGATGGCCGGGAAATTTGTGATGATTTCCATGATTAGCTATATCGGGTATGATATAAGGGCTTTATTCACCAATCCAATCCGTACGGCAATTGTTATTGGCGTTATTTTTCTGCTGTGGCTGGTGGGCAAATATTTCGAACGCAGGTTGAATGCAAAAGTGGAAGCCGATTTCCGGGCATCCGCCGCTCCGCGTAATGATAAGTAATCACTCCCTATTATGTGAAATGGTTCCTGTCATCCCTATCTTAGACATCATGTAAAGTAGGGAATGATAGTTTTTTTAGTGGCATGAATCACAGACTTTCATCCAAACAGTATTAGCCAATACGTTGTTCGGGGAGATAAAATGTGTTCATCAATTTGAGTTAGACGACAATAATTTAGATTCCGACCTACCATCGAGGTCGTTCAAGAATTGAAGTTTACAAAAAGTAACTGATTACAAATGGATGTCCCCTATTTTTTGTTTTGCTAAAGGGAATTGATTGTAGGTGTTTATAACTTGTTTAATGAAGGGAATGACTTTATTATGGTTATATAATACTATTTACGTGTAATGAATTTGTCGGTCGATAGAGAAATAATATCTACGCTATTTGCTTATATTGATTTTCAGATAAAAGGGGTTATCTTATGGAAGAAAATATTCTCAAGCGTAACAATGTGAAGGTTACTGGTGAAGGTACAAAGACAATCATTTTTGTTCCAGGATTCGGATGTGACCAAAATATTTGGAGGTTTGTGGCACCTTTCTTTGAAAAGGAATATCGGGTTGTCCTATTTGATCACGTAGGATCGGGGAAGTCAGATACGAATGCTTACAGTTCTAGTAAATATAGCGATCTTCATGGTTATTCACGAGATGTTCTTGACATTTGCGCAACATTAAATTTTAAAAATGTAGTTTTAGTAGGACATTCAGTTGGCTGTATGATTGGCATGTTGGCATCTATTCAAAAACCCGAGTATTTTGAGCGTCTAATCATGATTGGCCCCTCGCCTTGTTATTTGAATGATCCTCCTGATTACATGGGGGGATTCGAGAAGGTGGATCTTGAGGGATTACTTGACATGATGGATATGAATTATATTGGATGGGCAAACAATTTTTCGCAAGTTATTATGGGAAACCCTGAACGTCCGGAGCTGTTTAAAGAATTGGAAGAAAGCTTTTGTTCAACGGACCCAATTATCGCTAGCCAGTTTGCAAAGACCACCTTCTTCTCTGATAACCGGGAAGATTTGAAGAAAGTGGTGGTTCCATCCTTAATTATGATGTGTTCCGAAGATACAATTGCTCCAATTCAAGTCGGTGACTATATTCAGCGCCATCTGTCAGGAAGTACATTGAGACTAATGCAGGCGACGGGGCATTGTCCCCATATGAGCCATCCGGAAGAAACGATTCGCCTGATTTGCGAGTATTTATCAGCTAGCAGATGAGTTAAGGAGTAGATTTTCGTATGGATGAACAATTGAACTATGCACCGTGCGGCTATCTCTCACTTGCCGATGACGGAACAATATTGACGATCAATGAAACCTTACTTCAATTACTAGGGTGTGACCTTGTCGACGTACAGGGAAGGCATGTCAACTTAATCTTGACAGTCCCTAGCCGGCTCTTTTACCAACTATATTTTTTCCCGATGATTAGTTTACATAAAAAGGTAGATGAAATGTATCTCACCCTCAAGTCGAAAAGCGACCAAGAGATTCCTGTGCTCATCAATGCTTTGCGCAAGAATCGAAGCGGGATGCAGGTAAATGACATTATTATTACTCAAATGCATCGTCGCACCGAGTATGAGCTCCAACTACTTGAAGCTAAAAAAGCTTCTGAAGAGGCCGTTAGGATAAAAAGTGAGACCATTGCTGAGCTTAATCAGCTACAAAAGGATTTGAAAAGTAAGCAAAAAGAACTTCAAGAACTGAATGCCCAACTGCAGATTTTAGCCGAGACAGATGAATTAACCGGTCTTAAAAATCGGCGTAGTTATCAAGAAGATTTGGCTACGAACATCGCCGCAAGTGCAATAACAGCACAACCACTGTCACTAGTGCTACTTGATATTGATCATTTTAAGAAGGTTAATGATACGTACGGACATTTGATGGGTGACAGGGTCCTGCAGAAGTTGGCACAACGTCTGAAGACTGCATGCGAAGAAGGCAATATCGCTGCCCGTTATGGAGGGGAAGAATTTGCATTGATTCTTCCGCGCATGGACGAACATGGTGCGCTAACTTTTGCAGAAGGGATTCGGTCATGTATCGAAAGTACTTCTTTGGGAGAAATCCCAATTACGATTAGTATCGGCATAGCAACTATGAAAAAAGGAGACACTGAAACCACTCTCCAATCCAGAGCGGATCAAGCACTTTATTCATCCAAAGAAAGCGGTCGCAATCAGGTGACACATGCACTTCAGTTGTAACATGGACAGCCAATCGAAAAAGAAACAGCCCAACCGCTCAACAGGTTGGGTTTTTTTGATAAATCGAAGCCATAGACAACGTTATGCTAAGTCCTACTATTTCTGTACAATAGAAAGAAAGGGTTACAGGGAATTTTAGCTAGTTACATTTAATTAAAGAATCCTGTTGAATCTGCTGCGGCGCGCAATAATGAGAGAGTGCGGTTCCGAGGGTGGTTTGTAGATCGCTTAGCGCTTTGGGGATGCCTTTCGCCATGAGCCTGGATTAGCGCTTCGCATCCAGTCTCAGGGCTTCGGCTACCCCTTTGCCGCGCCTGCGCTAGGATGTGCATGATCGAGTGGATTGTGATTCGGTGTTTGGATTGTAGATCGCTTGGCGCTCTGGGGATGCCTCTCGCCCTGAGCCTGGATTAGCGCTTCGCATCCAGTCTCAGGGCTTCGGCTACCCCTTTACCGCGCCTGCGCTAGAGTGTTCCATTATTGAAAGTGATTTTGAGATGTATGGACTGAGATTATAATGTGATTACTATTTGATACTGATTTCATTGAAAAAAGACGCACTACAGGCTGCAGGCCTTATCCCCCGATAATGAAATGGGCTTTCTAAGATAGAGACCATCCAGCGAAGGCGCGACTTCGTGGTAGCCGGAGCGATAAGACTGAAAGTGTTCTTCTTTCTGGCTTATCGCGGGAGGCATCCACAAAGCGGTGAAGCGGTATTAGTAGGATTTCTAATTCTATCCATTGCATATGGATTTTTATTAATCTCCTCTGCAATGATAGATAACAAAATGCGCTTTCTACATAGACCACAAAGCGCCGAAGCGGTATGATGGGAAATCTATATCAACCTAGCTGCCGCGCTTCTACACTAAATGTTCAACTAGGATAGAAATAAATAACCTACATCCATTAAAAAGGAGGACACAAAATGTCACTGCGTTTCATAACCGGTAGATCGGGCGCTGGAAAGACAACGTTCATTGAGCAGGAAATGGCTGCTGAACTAGAGCGGGATCCGATGGGGGCGCCTGTTATTGTCATTGTGCCTGACCAGATGTCGTTTTCGATGGAGCACAGTTTGTCCGTTAATTTCGGATTAAAAGGGATCATCCGTGCACAAGTGTTGACGTTCAAACGGCTGGCGTGGCGTGTGTTGCAGGAAACGGGCGGCATCACGCGCAAGGAAATAGATGGCTTTGGGTACCGGATGCTTGTACGAAGCGTTTTGGAAGACAATCGGGACCAGTTCAAATTGTTTCGGCAAGCGGCGAGTAAACGTGGATTCACGGAACAAATTGGGGACTTGTTGAAGGAATTTAGTCGCTATTGCCTTGATCATCAAACGATGAGTAATCTCCACGATGCGCTCGCTTCAACTGGGGCACCGCGCACATTGCTCGACAAGGCGGAAGACCTGTCATTATTGCTGACAAAAATCGAAGAAAAACTGGGTACGACTTACGTCGATAGTGAGGGGCATCTGGCTCTACTCGCATCACAAATACATCATTCAGACCTGTTAAAAGGGGCTGATATCTATATTGACGGTTTTGAAAACTTTACGACGCGGGAATACGAAATCGTCACGGAACTGATGAAACACGCCAATCG
>CAZWAW010000131.1:0-5962 GCA_964632025.1 uncultured Sporosarcina sp. | reverse complement strand
GACCATGAAGAAAACGATTCACATGATCATGACGACCATGAGCACAGCGAATTCGACCCTCATGTTTGGATGTCTCCTGTATCAAGTATAGAACTCGCAACAGTAATTAAAGACTCACTCATCGAAGCATCTCCTGAAAAAAAGGATATGTTTAACGAAAACTTTGAAGGATTAAAAGAGGATTTGCTCGCCCTCGATCTGAAGTTTAAAGACATGTCTTCCAATGCTTCTACAAAAACATTTTTCGTTTCACACGCGGCTTTTGGTTATATCGCTGATACGTATGGACTTGAACAAGTGGCAGTTGCCGGATTAAATTCGCAAAGTGAACCCTCACAAAAGGAACTGGCCTCTCTCGTTAAATACGCGAAAGCACACGACGTGAAATATGTTTTATTCGAACAAAACGTCTCCTCTAAACTAACTGAGGTCATTCGAAAGGAAATTGGAGCGGATTCACTGATGTTGCATAATCTTGGTGTTTTAACAAGTGAGGATGTGGAAAATAAAGCGGACTATTTATCTTTGATGGAATACAACATTGCAACACTTGCGGAAGCATTGGGTAATAAGTAAAGCGTAAGGGGTGGGAGAATGAAAAAAAGGATACCCGTGACGGTGTTAAGCGGCTACTTAGGTTCGGGGAAGACGACCTTATTAAATCATATTTTACACAATCGACATGGGCTGAAAGTCGCCGTCATCGTTAATGATTGGCATTAGAATGAATCAACAGGAAATTACGCAAGGTTTAGATAAATGCTTGCTTACGGAAGAAGAATTAGTGCAAGATTGGACAAGTTTTGTGGATCCATTGCCTAATTTTTAAATCGAAATTTGACCTATAGGAGGAATTAGTATGAGGGTGAATATCACATTAGCTTGTACAGAATCAGGAGACCACAATTACACAACTACAAAAAACAAACGCAATAATCCCGAACGTATTGAATTAAAGAAATACAGCCCGCGCTTGAGAAAAGTCACAATTCATAGAGAAACAAAGTAAAAAAATTTGCTTCGTTTTAAATCGTAATGATTACTAATTATGGAGTGGAAATAGAATGGCGAAGAAATCTAAGGTAGCGAAAGACAAAAGGCAACGGAAGTTGGTTGCTCACTATGCGGTACTTCGTAAAGAATTGAAGGAGAAAGGTGACTATGAATCGTTAAATAAACTACCTAAGGACTCTTCCCCGACACGATTGAAAAATCGATGCGAACTGACGGGGAGACCAAGAGGATATATGAGAAAATTTAACATGTCACGCATTGCTTTTCGGGAGCTTGCACATAAAGGACAACTACCAGGTATTAAAAAAGCCAGTTGGTAAAAGCTATTCAACCATTCAGTTAATAGTAGAATGGTTGAATTATTCGGATGTGAATTATGTAAGGTGCGGGGAATAAATGAGCCTGTATCCTCAATAAAGGGAAGGGAGATTTAAATATCTTGCTAATAAAACATCAACTGCTTAGCGGTTTTTTACTCATTTCACTTGTTTTAGGAGCTTGTGGTAATAAAAAGGAGGAATCATCTGCTGAGTCAAAGGAAGAGAAGAAGCTACTAGATAGCACAAGTACAGAGATAGTATTAGACAAGATACCCTCTGAAATTATTTGTTTAACAGAAATCTGTGTGGATACCCTGCATCTTTTAAAAATCGAGCCCAGTGCTGTATCAGCTGCTGGAATCACGCAGGAATCAGAATTTTTTGGAGAAGCGGGTGCGGCTATCCCATTGATAGGCGGAACTTTTTTTGAGCCAAACATTGAAGATATTTATCAAACGAATCCGCAACTGGTTATTGGTTTAGGTGGCGTTCATGATAGCTTGCGTGAAAGTTTAGGAGATATACCGCTTTATATAGTTAGTCCATTGTCATACAAAGATTCTATTGAATTCGTACGTGTAATGGGAAGAATAACTGGAAGGCAGGACTTGGCCGAAGCCGCAATTAAGAACTTTGAGGAAAAAATTGAATTATTTAAAGAACAAGCATCTATGGATATTACCACATTAGTGATGTACGGATCTGATGTGAATTTTGGTATCGATACAAAAGAAAGCGTTGTCGGCTCTTTATTAGTCGAAGGCGTCAGCTATCCATGGTCTACTGATGGAAGTACTGAAAGTCATACTAGTGGGGGAGCTCAATTTTCCTTAGAGGAAGTCCTTAAGAAAAATCCAGATATCATCTTTGTCGAAACATTTTCCTTTGATAAGAAAGGACCGACATTGTCCGACCAACTCTCTGAAAGTCCAATTTGGAAAGAATTAAAAGCTGTTCGAAATGATGAGGTTTATGAAGTTAGGACCAATATCTGGGCAAACGGTAGAGGGATAGGTTCATTATCAATTGTTTTAGATGAAGTGACTGGTATTATTGAAAACGGTAAATAAGCCGAGAAGTGGGCAAAAAAAACTATCCATTAGTTTATCCCTCGCACTTTTATGTATGGTTCTATCGTTTGTTCTACTCATTTTAAGTTTAATGTTGGGCGAGCCTAGACTCTCATTTGCATCCTTGCTACAAGTGTTGGATGGGCAGGCCACTAAGTTAGAGGAAATTGTTGTCTATGAGATACGATTTCCAAGATGGGTTGTGGGATGGATTGCAGGGGCTCTTTTAGCACTTGCTGGTACAATGCTTCAAGACGTCCTTCAAAATGAATTAGCAGGACCGGAATTGACAGGAGTGTCAGCGGGAGCTGCGATGGTAATGGCATGTGTAACTATATTTAGCCTGCCATTATCTTTTTCACTTTATCCGGTAGCAGCACTGACTGGAGCTATATGTAGCGGAATTATTGTGGTCACAGTAGCCTCCAGTAAATTGCGACGATCTTCTATCTTACTTGTCGGCGCTGCTATGACCGCAACAATAAATGCACTGGTGATTGTCGTGATAAGCATTGGAAGTCCAAATGACATCGGATTGTTGTTTTTCTATCTCACCGGCAATTTAGCGAACCGAACGCAAGAGCATGTCTTGGCTATTTTACCTTGGTTTATCATCGGCGTTCCTTTGGCTTTACTGGGCGGAAAAGCATTAAATGTTTTCCGTTTGGGAGATGAAGCAGCAAAGGCACGGGGAGTTTCCGTAGATCGCATCAGACTTTTGGTATTTGGAATAAGCGCTACCTTAACTGCTGCTGTTGTCGCTTATTGTGGTCCAATTGGTTTTGTTTCGCTTATTATCCCTCATCTAATACGGCGAGTTGTTCAAAGTACAAACAGCTATGTTGTTATGCTATTAAGTATTCTTGCGGGCGGAACATTTTTGACAGGAATGGATTTAATTACACGAATTTATTTTTACCCGGTTGAAATTCCTGTAGGATTGTTGACTTCCATAATTGGTGGGGGCTGGCTCTTGTTTATGTTTATAAAAAGGAGAACCGGCTTATGAATATATATACTTTTAAAAGATTATGTACTATTCTATGTATCTTGCTTTTGCTGTTCTTTTCCCTTCATTTGATTCTAGGTGGTTTGAGTGTGGAAATTCAAACAGTCGTTAAAGAACTCATGAATCCTACTCATGATTCTACAGTCCGGAATATTCTTCTAAACCTGCGTTTACCAAGAGCGATTATTGCTGTTCTTTGTGGGGGTATGCTGGGGTTAGCAGGTGCTTTATTGCAAAGTGTCATTTCAAATCCATTAGCTGAACCCGGTATTATTGGTGTGACAGCTTTGAGTACACTGTTTGCTGTTCTTTGGATTACCTACTCGCCATTTTCAATTCTTATGAGCTTTAGCCTACCTGTAGTGGCAGCTATCGGAGCAACGCTATCTGTTGCGTTGCTATATCGAATCTCGAAGTTTCCTCATATCGGGATGCAGAAATTGGCTTTGATTGGTGTACTTTTTTCAGTTATTATACAAGCTTTTATTTCTCTCATTCTATTGCAGCAACAACAAGCGATGGGGAGTATTTTACTATGGATGATTGGATCTCTGAACGGACGTACATGGTTGCAATTTTATATGTTGGTACCTTTTGCACTGATTTTGATACCGTTAGCACTTTCTTTTGCAGGAATAGTGAACGGCTTGCGTCTAGGTGACGAGAAGGCTCGAACATTGGGCATCAATTTACAATCATCCAAAAAATATATACTGCTTGTTGCGGGATTACTAACTGCAGGTGCCGTTTCAACAGTTGGAGCAATTGCATTTGTAGGGCTCATTGGACCGCACATTGCTAGACACCTAGCTGGAGAAGATGCCCGACTATTCCTGCCTATAAGTTTCTTGACTTCCTCTTTACTTTTATTGGCTGCAGATATAATTGCTCAAGTTGCAGTTCCATTACTGCCGGATGTTTGGGTACCATTTAATATCCAATTACCGACTGGTGCTGTAACAGCTTTAATTGGCGGACCCTTCTTTATGTACTTAATTTCTAAAAACATGAAAGGTGGTTAAGTTAATTGAGTCAACAAGATATACAGTTGCAGAATATCGGGATTTCTTTTGGCTCAAAGGACGTAGTGACAGCATTTACTGCAACGATTAAAGAAGGGAAAATCACTGTTCTTTTAGGCCCGAATGGCTGTGGGAAATCAACGCTATTAAAAGCTATTTCAAATATTGTAACGCCTCAAACAGGTAAAGTTTTTCTTGGAGATACACTAATTTCAAGCCTTTCTGCTAAAGCCCTGGCAAAAAAAATGGCGTTGCTCCCGCAAGTTTACGATGCATCGATTCGGATAACGGTGGAAGAATTGGTTGAGCAGGGGAGATATCCCCATATGGGTGCAATTGGTATGCTCAGAAAACAAGATCATGTTGCCATCGGAAAATCTATGGAAATGACTTCGGTTGATCATTTGAAGAATAAGTCATTGGACTATTTATCTGGTGGAGAAAGACAGCGGGCATGGCTTGCTTTAGCGCTTGCTCAGGAAACACCGATTATATTATTGGATGAGCCGACAACGTTTTTAGATATCCAACACCAATTAGCAATGCTGGAATTGATAAAAGAGGTCAATCAAAAAGAACAAAAAACAATTTTATTGGTTTTACATGATTTAAATCAAGCGCTTCAATATGCGGACGAAATTTTATTGATGAAAAACGGCTCGCTGTTTGTTGGTGGAACACCGAAAAAGGTATTGAATGCGGAAACGATTAAAGATGTTTACAATGTGAATGTCAGTTTAATAGAAGATGCACAGTCAAATAAATCATTTATTCTCCCGTACCACTAAATTTATGTAAAATGTCACCTATCAGGCGTTAAAAAAGCAAGTTGGTAAAGTCTATCCAACCATTCTTTATAGAAAGAATGGTTGGACTTTTTAGTTACAAATAAGTGAGGTGAGGAAAATGAATGATCGATTAATGGAGTCTTTATTAAGAAGTGAGGTTAAAAAGCTTACGAAAGAAAAAAGGTGCCTGTATCAGTTTGTCAGTGAGTTAGAAGATTCTTTGGCTGAAAGTGCTGAAACAGCTGATCATTTTCTTAGTCTTCTAGTGGAAAACTCTCCGTATGAACTCGCGGGCCGCCATTTTAATTTGCCAATAACAAAAGTGGTTCATCTGATGACTGCTATTGAAATAGAATTAACAGAAAAAATAGAAACAAGGTGTGGAAAGATGAAATGGGTTGACTATACTGATCACTTACTGCAAACGGCTGAAGATGGGGAGAGTAAACAGTTATTTCTGTTTATCAATTAATAAAATTGATTGTAGCGTAAAGGCGAATTAACATGACTATCTTCATTGGAAGCAGCTCAGCGAAAAACGGCATGTCACGAGGGACAGGTTAAGCAACTATTTGAATGGATTAAATAATTGTTAAGGAAATACGGTTTATCACTAGTGTTGCATAAATAAATTAATCTTTACTTTCTCATTCCCAGCCATATTTTCCTTACTAATTGAAACAGTGACCTCAGTTGTGGATACGTCTTTTGCAGGGCATTTAGGAAGCCAAAGTGAAGG
>CAZWAW010000130.1:0-6029 GCA_964632025.1 uncultured Sporosarcina sp. | reverse complement strand
GCATATGCAATACTTTTGCAGTCTCCGATATATTTAAATTACATTGAAGAAACGTATCGATCATTTTCAGTGTTTCTTCATCATTTATGTATTCTTGTAAAACAGTTTTACCAATATCCGAACGTAATTCTAGTTCTGTTTGATTGATGAGTAAATAGGGTACAGCATCAATATAGGTTACTACAGTGTTATTCGTATATATAAATACTTTTTTAGCGGCATTTAGTAATGAGTGATAATACTGGGAGATGCCCTCCAAACCTTCCTTATATGATCCAATATAGAAGTTGATTTTCACAGATAAATCGCTCATGAGTATATCTTTAATCTCTTCAAATGAGATACTATCTTCATAGACTTTCTGTACCTCTATAATAATCCCTTCATGTCCGTTTCCCCATAGAATAGGTACAGGATTAGCAAAAAGCTCATGAATGGCATCTTTAAATATTATTGGGTCAATTTGGTTTTTCTTAATTGAAAAGTAGATAAAACGATAGGGATTTTTTATTTCAAAGTTAGCACTTGATTCAGTCGAATGTATAGCATTTCTCCATTTTTGTTCTTCATCAGTAGGTATTGGTAAATTTATATTGTATGGTAATAAAAAAGTAGCTAATAATGATACATCTTTGGAAGTTAATTCTTCCTCATTGATACCAATAATCTCATTTTCACCTGTCACAAACCACTTATATGTAGAGTCTAAGTTATCATGTCCCTCTGAATATACAAGGAGTGAAGAATAAATTTTACGTAATTGATTGATCATCAAAACACCTCTTTCTTTTTCAAAAAGCATTTTCACTTTAGATTATTGTGTCCAAAACAATAGTACCACATTAATTCTGCAATATAGCTTGTACTTAAATGATTTCAGTATAACGAAGTAAAGCAAAAACGCCAAAAGGAATTTATTCCTTTGGCTTTTTTGAAACGATTAATGCATGATTATAGGTTACTGAACCTTCACTTCTTTTCCACATTCAAGATTAATAGACTCTCCGTTGTGAGAGATAGTTAACCCCTCTCCCTCCATTACTAAATAGGTTACCGCAGTTCTTTCCATATGGATTTTTAGTAGCCTACCCTGATATTGCAAATGAAAATCAAGTGAATTCCATTCACTTGGAAGTGAGGGTCCTAATGAAAGGCCCCCTTCTTTCACTCGTAAACCAGCAAATCCATAAACGATGGCAAGCCAAGTTCCCCCCATATTCGCCATATGAAGACCATCTTTTGTATTTCCATGTGTATTATCCAAATCCAGTCGAGCCGTTTCATTAAAATAATCATAGGAGTTTTTAATTGTTTCGAAATCTTGTTCGTCTCCCAATAGAAAATGAGCCAAGACAGTATCTGCTTGTTTACATACTTGCTACTTAAATCGTGTTAGCGGATGGTAATTCAACAACAAAGGAAATTTATCCTTCGGAGTATTTTCTAAATCCCAATGCCCCTTTTGCAAAAAGCTATCATCCTGTGCATTAATTTTATATATTTGGTCGTAAGGAAGAAACATTTTCTCTCCTGCATCTGTCCATTGTCCATTCGCTTACCTCTATTTCCGTCAGTTCCAATCTTTCGGCTAAATGTTGAAGATGATCGTTATCCTTTTCTTTTAGAAGATAAAATACTTTAGCCGCCCACAATAAATTATGTTTGTTAGGAGGGAGCTCATTATTCAGTATGCTTTTTATTTATCAAGGAAAAGTCCTTCATTTCTTGGTAAACCGATAGAAGTATGATCAATACGATTGAAACACTAGGCCACTCGTCAATTAGAAGTATCCCTCCAACTATTCTTCAATTCCCACGCTTCGAGATGAATCATTTTTGTTTCTCCGCTATCACTGAATAATTCAACAGAGATGCTCGTTTGATCTGGATAGATACGGGCAGTCATCACTGTTTCGCCATCATTGACAAATAGTTCAAGAGAAGATCGGTCTATAAACAGATGTAGTTTGAGAGTTTCACGGTCTCGGCCATGAATGATACTCTGTCTAATTCCACCCTCTCCATGCCCTGAATGATTACGGTCAATCCCAACTTTACCTTCAGCCGCATGATAAAAAATCTCTGTTTTCTGCTTCCCATCTGCTGAGCATCGAATATTAAGTCCGAATTTTTCAGCTGAGCTATTCTTTAATGAAAACTCAGCAATAATTTCAAGCTGATCACCTTTAATAGCTGATAATCGAACGTTCTTTTTAATCATTGTTGGCTCAACCACATTTTTTACCGTTCTTAATTTTTGCAGTTCCTCAATTGGGATCATTGAAAGTTCACCATAATCATTGAACTTCAACTCTCTCGGTAATGTTAGGGCCCCAGCCCAACCATGTTCTTGTTCTGGCATTGTAGTTTCCCACATGCTCATCCAACCTAACAAAATTCGTCTTCCACGATCATCGAGTAAGGTTTGTCCTGCATAAAAATCAAAGCCCTTATCAAGCTCAGTAAATTGACCATGCGAAAACTGTTTTGTCTTATAATCAAAATCACCAATATAAGTCCCGTTCTGATACAGATTCTGATATAAATCCCCTTCTGGCTCAATTCCTTGGGGTGAGAAAAGCAGTACATGCTTTCCTTCAAGTTCGAAAAAGTCCGGGCATTCAAACATATAGCCCATTTCCCCTTCACTCTGTGCGATGACGCCTTGATAGACCCACGTAGACAAATCATTGGATTCATATAAAAGTACATTGCCTAACTCGTCGACTTGATTCCCCAGCACCATATACCATGTATCTTCGTGTTTCCAAACTTTTGGGTCTCTAAAATGCGGCGAACCATGCTCTGGTGGTTTTGAAATACTTGGATTACTCGCCAGCTTTTCGAAATGAATTCCGTCATTACTTTTTGCAATACATTGTACTTCAAAAAAATCAGAGCCATCTTCATTCAAATTGTTATGCCCTGTATAGAAAAGGAGCAATTGTCCTTCATGTTCAATGGCACTTCCTGAAAAGCACCCACTTTTATCAAACTCATCTCCTGGTGCGAGTGCAATGGGGAGATGTTCCCAATGTACAAGATCTTTACTTTTCACATGTCCCCAGTGCATTGGTCCCCCCCTCGAACCAAATGGATGATGCTGAAAGAATACATGGTAGTCTCCCTTCCATTGAATTAATCCATTCGGATCATTAATCCAGTGAGCAGGAGCCATGATGTGATAGCCCAGTCGGTATGGCGTATCTTTCACTATTTCACTTGCCACTTGTAGAGCCTGTCCCGCCTTAATGATTCGTTCTTGATGATTTGTAACCACTTCAATCCCCCACTTTTATGTATTAAGTTGTAGTATTGAATACGTTATTCAACCTAGATAGAAAGAAAACGATGAGCCCTATTTCATTGAACAGGGAATACTCATCGTTTTTTTCTTACTTATAACGCTTTAAAATGCCATACATGACTTTGGAAGTCGCCCTTCATTTCGATTGGAATGCTTAACCCCGCAAAAGTGAGTTCATCGCCACCATACACTTTATCCGTTCCAAGCAATTCATACTTCTTCGTTGTATCAATGCCAGCCAAGCGTACACTTCCAATGACTGCATTCGCCTCCGCAAGCTCACGGAACAAGTACACGATGACTTCTGTTTTATCTTTATTGACAAACAGCCAAGCCGTCTCATTACCTTCAAAAGGACTCTTCAAACGATAAAATTCACCAAACTGGATAAGCTTGCGAATTTCTTTATATCGTACGACTTGTGCTTTAACCGCAATCTTTTCAGCTTCCGTCAGCTTCGTTAAATCAAGCTCATAGCCTAGATTTCCTGACATCGCAACATCTCCACGCATAGCGAGTGATGTTATCCGGTCAACTTGATGATTCGGAACGGCTGATACATGCGCACCCATAGAAATAATTGGGTAAACCATACTTGTACCGTATTGAATTTTCAAGCGTGAAATTGCATCTGTATTGTCGCTTGTCCATGTTTGAGGCATATAGTAAAGCATACCAGGGTCAAAACGCCCACCACCACCAGAGCAACTTTCAAATAGAATTTCAGGGAAACGAGAAGTGATGGTCTCCATGACTTTATACAGTCCAAGCATGTAACGGTGAGCCGTTTCTCTTTGCCTCTCAGCTGGAAGTAATGCAGAACCAATTTCCGTCATAGAGCGGTTCATGTCCCATTTCACATAAGAAATAGGCACATTTACCAATATTGCACATACACGTTTCGTGATTTCCTCACAAACATCCGCCCTCGAAAAATCAAGGACTAGCTGATTTCGGCTTTCGGATCGGTTTCGCCCCGGAACATGCAGACACCAGTCGGGACGCTCGCGGTAGAGATCACTGTCAACTGAAATCATTTCCGGCTCAAACCACAGACCGAACTTCATACCCATTTCCGTCACTTGACCAGCCAAATCATCCAGTCCGCTCGGCAGCTTCTCTGTGTCTACGAACCAATCACCAAGTGATGAGTGGTCACTATTTCTTTTTTCAAACCAACCGTCATCCAAAACGACTAGCTCAATTCCAAGCTCCTGACCCGTTTTGGCAATATCAAGAATTTTTTCAGCGTTAAACTCGAAGTAAGTTGCTTCCCAATTATTTACGAGAATCGGACGTTCTTTCTCCTTATACATCCCCCTCGTTAACCTAGTTCTGTATAACTCATGAAACGTTCTCGACATACCTCCAAGCCCAGTCGCTGAATATACCATAACTGCTTCAGGCGTTTGGAACGCCTCTCCTGGTTCAAGTTTCCAATTAAAGTCGAATGGGTTGATACCCATCGTTGCTCTTGTATTGTTAAATTGATCGACTTCTGCTTGGGCAAGGAAATTTCCACTATAAACAAAACTGAACGCATATACATCACCTGTATGCTCGTCAGCACCTTTTCTCAGCAATGCCATGAATGGATTATGTTGGTGACTGCTTGCGCCTCTTACACTTTCAATAGATTGAACACCATGTCTAAGTGGTTGACGCTCGATATGATTTTCTTTGACATGACCACCATGAAGATGCATAAAATCGAAATCCGCATCCCTAAAATCAACGCTGACGCTTAAAGCACGTAATAATTTGAGTGACACTGGTCCTTCGTTTAAGAATTTTACAGATCGCGTAATGACATTAAACTGTTCGAAAACGGTATAACAGAGCACAACTTTTAAATTTGTTTCTGTATCACGCATGACAATTTCTAACGTTTCCGCTTCATTATCGTCTTCCACATAAGTAGCCGGAAGACCTGGTAATGCGGGTTTTCCTTTTCGGATTACATGCGACTCATAGCGTAAATCACTAATTGTCGAGCCGTTTTCAAACTGGACCTGATAAGCTGGCTTGCGATAGTCCGTATTCCCGAATTGTGGGTATTCCTGCGGTAACGTATCCAGCGAAAATGTACGATCTTCCTTGTATGGATTTCCAGAGAATCCACGGTCTACGAGTTGAATTTCATTTGAATGGTTAAAGTCGTTTATTTTTCTTCCCCAGTACAGGTGGAGTAAATAGCCGTCACGTACAATTCCCATGACATAGCTAGTATCTTTTGCTTGTAAATGAAATGTTTTTTTCTTCGAATCAAAATGTATCGCCATATGAAAATTCAGCTCCAAAATTATATTATAGGTTTACTTAACCGACCCTTGTACAACGCCGCCAATGATCCATTTTTGTGCAAACAGATAGACAACAACCATCGGTGCCAATGCCATTAAATAAGAGGCGAAGGCTAAGTTGTAATCAGTCCCAAATTCTGATTGGAACACATATTGAACAAGTGGGAGTGTGGCGTGAGCCGAATCACTTAATATAATTAACGGCAACAAAAAATCATTCCACGCCCATAAACATGTCAAAATACCAATCGTCGCATTAATCGGCATTAATAGCGGGAAGATGACTTTCCAAAATACTTGCCATGTATTGCATCCATCGATAATGGCAGCCTCTTCCAACTCCTTGGGAATTGATCGGATATACCCGACATAGATGAAAATATTTATAGCCATACCGTATACAACATACAGTAAGATAA
>CAZWAW010000129.1:0-6141 GCA_964632025.1 uncultured Sporosarcina sp. | reverse complement strand
AGGATTCTCACCTGATTCCTTATTAATCTTTGCTGTTAAACAAAGAACCAAAATATATACTATTCACTTTTTATGTCCTTTTTTATTATAAATTGGAAACAAAGTAAACGCAATGTTGAAATATTAATAACTATTGAAATATCATTATAACATAGTATATAAATACTAATAAAATGGGAGTATACGCGGAGAACCCTTAGTTTAATTGAACGGACAAATCATTCTACATTCTATGCACTCTTCCTTTATTCAGACAAAGTACACCCGAATTCAAACCTATTTACGTTAATTATTCCATAGAAAAAACCTTGCATTTCTATAAAGAAATGCAAGGTAGCCCGTTGATTATTCTAATGTCTCAAAGAAATTAACAAACATTTTGGCCGCTTGCGCACGCGTTGTCGACGTAGCAGGCTTGTACTTCCCATCGGAACCCGTTGCAATTTTCAATTCATGAAGCATCGAAATCGCATTGACCGTTTCTTTATCGTAGCTTCCTAAATCAGGATATGGAGTCGTTTGCTTCGCGACATATTCCTTACCTGTTTTTTGCGTATACGCACGGTGTAGCATTAGCGCAAGTTGTGCACGCGTCACTTCTCCTGATGGATTGAAATTCCCTTGTTGCCCCATGACAATGCCATGCTGATAAGCAGCCGCAATTTCCGCTTGCGTTTCTTTCGCATAGCTACCGATGTCTTTGAACGACGATGATTTATCTATTGTCAATTCCAATCCACGAACGATAATTGATGCTGCTTGGGCACGCGTTAAGCTTTTATTCGGCTGGAATGTTCCATCGGAATACCCTTTGATAAGCCCCGTTTGAACTGCTGTTTCGATAAACTCTTTTGCCCACCCATCGGTAACATCAGTAAATTCAGTTAGTCTATCAATTGATGTCGACTTAAAAGTCACAAATTCTGTAAAGTGATTTGTCTTAATGATCAGGTCATTTTTACTCGTATAAGCATAGACCTCATCTGTTGCATCAACGGATGGGTATTTTTTAATAAGTTTGAACTCACCACTTTCACCAATAAAACCAGCTTCAGAATCGCCTTTATCTTTCAACGTCAAAGTCACATGTCGATCGAATGTAATCGTTTTAACTCCACCAACTTTTAATCGGAAGTCCACTTTTGAAATCTGTTTATTATGCAGCCCCAAGATGTTGTTGATTTGTTTTAGATCAAGTTCACTAGGATTTAGGATTGTCGGTAATTGAAGTTTTCCGTTCCATTCTGTTGTCACTTTTGTGCCTTGCGGAATCTCTAATAGTACATTTCCACGAGACGCCGTAATTCTTGGTAATTCCTTATTCTCCTTGTCAAAGGTTACAATCACAGGTGCAGAAACATCTTTTTGAAATTCTTTATCTAAAACAAACGGTTCCTTGGATTTAACTGGTATTTCTTGCACCTCTGGTTTCGGTTTTTCTTCTCCGCCGCCTACACTGTTTGGCGGGAAGTAAGCACCGATATCTTGACCTAGATTTGTGGTGTATATCCAATCCAGTTTATCCCCATCGTTAAGTGTTATTGCACCAGCGTATACCGAAGGAAAGACTCCATTCACGCGGTACATCCAACCACTGTCTTTACCATGATCCAATTCTTTCAGACCACTTATTCCTACAATATAAACACCATCTTTATGCGGGCTTGATTGGATACTCTTTTTACCAATGGCTTTAACTAAAACAGAATAAGCAGTATCCCCATCCTCAATAATGACCGGCTCCGAATACATGCTTGTTCCATTAACCCCTACTACATTTATAGTCACTTGAGGCACTGGGATTACTTTAGCACTTTGAAAAAGAACTGGAATCCTTTCTGTACTTTCGTTTCCACTGGAATTTATAGATGTTACCGTTACTATATTTTCTCCGTTTGCCACAACTGCTTTATACGTATTGGAAACAGAATAAATAGGCTTATCATTCACTTTAACAGTAGGTGTTAATTCCCCATCAATATTGTCAAATACCTTCACTTTCATAGTCAAAAGCGGTTGATCCTGTTTTAAATCAAGGTCAGAAATTTCAATAAAGGGCTTAACATCTTTATCATTTTGACCCGGAAGTGGATCCAAAATAATTCCCGCTTCATTATACATCGATGTTTTTGTATATAAATCTGCGAGTGCACCGAATCCACCTTCCGTTGCTTTTAACTCGTCAAATGAAAAATCACCATCAAATCCATCTCCGAATTTGAAGCCACCATTTTTAATTTGCTGTTTTAGGAGAACTTCAACCATCGTCATCCCATTCTTTTTCCATTTCGCTTCATATGGATTTTCTCCAACAGCCATTAACCCTTGAATAATTGTTCCGATCGCAAATGGACTGTTTGAATAACCACCATAATCAAATCCGCCATCATCATTTTGTTTAGCTTTAATATAGTTTAAATTGTTTTCAATTTGTTTCTCCACACCGTCAATATTTCGATGTTTCGAAAGTGCAATAAGTGAAAGTGCACGTAGTTCCGTCTCTTTATACGCCCCTTCAGAAATTGGACCGTTTAAACCACGCAGTAAATCCCTTACCGCTTTTTCTTTCTCATACGGTTCTTTAATCAAGTCAAGCGCAATGATTGAAAGTGCTTGTGTTGATACAGATGATTTATCAAAGTTTGGCGCCATCGTAAAATGCCCATCGGAATCTTGTGCTTTAATAAGTGGCGTTACTAAATCTATCGTCTTTCCTTTATACGCCTTAAATTGACGCGGATCTTCATTCGCCGCAACAGCTAAAAAGATATTTTTTGCATAGTAAAGAGCAAATTTGTTATCGTGGTTGCCATATTCACGTAAATGCCCTTTAACACGCATTTGCTCTTGACTTTTTTCAGGTGCATTGACAACATTACGATAAGCTAAGGCTGATACGTAATCATACTGACGTCTATTCTCTAAATACTGCTTCATCTTCTCTGTTGCTTGAACGACTTGTGTATAAATCGAGTCTGGGTTTAAATCTACTGTCAGGTCAAGCGCTTTTCGCACACCACCGGCAGATGCCGTAATTGTATATTGACCCGGTTCACTAAAGCGCACAACCGAACCGTTAATCATAGCTCCCTTACTCGGCTCTACTCCCCAAATGATTGGCTCATCTGTAACTATTTGTCCTGCACTATCTTCAATCTTGGCATTAAGAGAGATATCTATATCTATCAACGCATTTTCAATTGGCTCAATCGTAAACGAAAATACTTTTTGATAATCAATGACTTCAATCGATTTCTCAGCAGAAATCCCTGCTGCCTCGGCGCGGACAACGATTACTCCAGACGTTGTCGGGGTATAACTATCTGTCACTAACTTTCCGTCAACAGTCCATGTAATCGTCGCATCGATTGCTTGACCATTCTGATCAAGTAGTTCTGCCTTTAGGGAAAGCATTTCGTTAATCTTAGCTTTTTCCGGCAAATCAAATACAATTGTTGTCGCTTTTTGTTCATTTTTTTCTTTTAACTGCAAATACGCATTTTTATTTGTAAATATAGAACTGACTGCATTAAGCCCCATTCCCGTCGACTCTGGTGTCAATCCAGAAAGACCAGGAATTGAACCATTTGTGAAAGCGCTATTGTTGACCTGTGCATCTAAAACGACATTAGCTAAAGCAACCGCGTTAAAATTTTCATAGGCTGTTTTATTTTTAATGCTTAAATAGTTGAGTACCGCAACGGCATTTTTTTCTTTTTCAGATGCAAAATTACCATTTTTATAGTTTTCTTTGAAAAAGGCAAATACTTTTGCTTCCGCTTGTTCTAGGTCATTTCTTGTATTGTTAAGCTTAGATGGTTCTAATTTATTTTCTAACTCTAGAATTTCCTCTTCAAGCGTAGCATCTTCTTCACTTTGATTATCCGCATATAATTCTTCTAAACCCTTATTATCCTCTTGTACATCTTCAAGCTTTTCTTCTACTTGAGTATTCCCATCCGCAATCAGAGTAGATGGAACTTGCTCATTCTCTTCATTCGTTACTTCTGTTTCATTCGTTAAAAAATCCACGGTTTTTTCTAGTTGTTTCTCCTGTATCACTTCAGGGATATCTTCTAAGCCATTTACAATCGCAAGCGCCAACAAAACGGAAGCAGTCTCTGATATGTAAGGCTTATTGTTGTATTGAACAAACAGTTGACCGTCTTTTTCTGTTAAACCTTGAAGCAAAAAGTCAATTGTTCTCTGATCAGGTGTTTCTCCAATCACATGCTGTGCCAATATAATATGGGCAGCTTTTTCAGCAGTAAGTTCTTCTTCTTTTAATAATTCTACATGCATGAAGGCAACCCGATCATTTCCATTGTAATCTTTCGGGTCATTTCCAGCCGCTACTATGGATAAAATGTTTCTTGCTTCATTGTATGGATTAGAGAGACCATAAACATTGATGACGCGTTCCAGTTTACTTTTTGGATAACCAAACGTTTTTAAAGCAGTCGCATCATGAAATGAGCTCAAATTAGCTTGTCTATCCAAATAATCAATAGCAGAAGCAATCTGCTCTAAGAGAACATTCGTACTGGCATCTTCCGTAACGATAAATGATAAAACTGTTCGAACGCCCGGATACCCCTCAATAGAGGCTGTTACAATTGCGTCTCCTGCGACTAACCCAATTAGTTCGTTTTTCTCATTAATCGTTAAGACAGAGGGATTTGAAGATTGTAAAACAACCTTAGCTTTTCTCGGCGTTCCGTATTCATCTTTTATAATAAACGTTGGCTTAAACGGGACACCTTGAGCAAGGAATTGATGTTTAACATTCGACACTTCAATAGTTTTCGGTGAAAAGTCGAATTCTTGCGAAGTAAACTGTTGTTTCGCCTGTTGAATAAGTGACTTCCCTTTCGTAAGAGAAGCTAATCCAAGCAAGCTCCAGCTACTTGTTGATTCCTTACTTGCTGCATGAAGGCCATTTTTAATGCCAGTTGCAATAATCAATTGTCGGTATGCATCTTCTAATGGGAGTGATTTCCCCTCATACATGATGTTCCACTTAGCATCCAGAGGATTTTCACCTAACGCATATAAATTATCAACATAAAGCCCAAGAGCAGCTGCAAAATGGCGTTCTCTTTTTTTCACGTATTCTAGTAGTTCGTTAATCCTCTGTCTAGCTACTTCACTTTCATCTTGATAACCAATTAAAACGCTGATGGCTAATCCACTTAGTAACCCATTTGAATCCCCTTTTACACTAGTAACACCATTTACCGTTTGAAGTACATTGTCACTCAGTAAATAGTTCAGTGCAGTTTCACGGTTATAATCCGCACTCATCAACTCAAGAGCAAATAAGGCCTTAATAAACCCCTCAGCCATTTTATCATTATCAGAATTAAGGGAGAAATACCCTTCTCCCACTTGCGAGCTACTCAGTATTCCACCATAGTTCTTTTCATGATACGCATACGGATTCGACTGAACGGCTACTAATGCCGCTGCAGTGTTTGTTACATTCGTAAGTGTATCAGTTGCAATGACGGGAACTTTTTTCTGTAGTTCTCCTTTTGAAATCAGTTCCGTTTGCATATAAGCTAGTAGTAAATCATAATTTAGTGATAATCTGCTGTTCGCTGAATTCCATAGTGTATCCGTTGTCGTCTCTAGTATCTGTTGTAATGTCTGCTGTTGTCCGCTTTCTTTTTCAACAACTTGATTGGTTGTTGCCGCGGAAACAAAAGGCAGCTGTGTAAAAACTAGCATCAATGCCATGATAATAGTAAATAAATTACGATATAATCTCATTTGTTATTCTCCCTTTTTATGTTTTAATAAAAGACTTCACCTTATCCCAACAGTGACATGCTCTGCCTGAATCCGTTTTGAAAATATCTTATGTTTGGCGAGGATATTTTGTATCTGCCCTATTAGTTGTCCTTTCGACCTGGCAACACTATTAATTTCACCAATCAAACCGTTTGTTACATCTGTTTACGCGTCGAATTCCTAATCAGACCCCATCTTCTTCAAAGTTGTGACTACTTGCCTCCTTTTTAAACACCAATAAAAAAGCCCCCACCTCCAGAAAATGAGGTGAGAGCTATGTATTTTCAGTAAACAAATAAATTCAAAGATACACAATGCAACCTTTTTCCTGGAAGGTGTTACGCATGT
>CAZWAW010000128.1:0-6379 GCA_964632025.1 uncultured Sporosarcina sp. | reverse complement strand
CGATGCGGAATATCCGCATCCATAAATTCGGGTGAAGTAATGACATACCCTAACTTTTCATAGAAAGGGACAGCATATGATTGTGCATTCAAAATAATTTTGTTCATGCCTGTTGTTTTAGCATGCTCTTCAAGTGCATGCATGATAAGATTTCCGAGATGTTTCCCCCGAAATTCTCCTAAAATGCAGACACGTTCTACTTTCCCAATTCCATCGTTGATTTCCCTGAAACGGCCTGCGCCGATTGGAGATTCTGATGAATAAACGACGAAATGTGCTGCAGTTTTATCGAAATGATCTAGTTCAAGGTCTAGTGGTACGCCTTGTTCTTCCACGAACACTTTCCTTCTGACAGAAAATGCATCTTCTTGTTCAAGGTCAGAAGTCGCAAATCTTACTTCAAACAATGCTCAGTTTTCCTCGTCAAGGCGGAATGTTTCATATACCGTCCAAGAGCCGTCTTCAAGCTGATAAGTGAGGTGTAAGCGGTCAATTGTTTCAGTATGATCGACACCAATCATTTTCAGTTGACCAATGATATCATCGTGTTCGCCAGAAGAAAGTTTTTGTGCAATCGTCACGTGGGGAACGAATGCAAATTCAGGTTTTTCACCGAAGAAATCATTGTTCAGGTCTTTATGCAATGCAGCTAATTCATCGTTAAGAATAGCTTTAAAATAGATTGTATTCGTGATTGGAGCGAATGTGCCCACTTTTGCAACGTTTAATTCAAATGGACCGTGTTTTTTAGTTACTTCTTTAATGGCCTTTGCAACTTCTTCAATTTCTTGATCATTCGCTTCGAATACACCTTTAACCGTTAAATGTGGCGTAATTAGTGCGTAATGCGGATCATATCTTTTTCTGTAAGCGTTTGCCAAGTCCTGAAGTTTCTTTGATGGGAATGCAACAACACCATATTTCATAATAAAAACCTCCTAGAATAATTGTTTTAGCTTTATAAATTTGATTATAGCAGAATACCTGGAAATATGTCCGTTTTGTCTGAATTAATGACCAAAAACCATTTGAATTGCGCGGCGTACATCGGGCTGCCAGTGCTTCCAGGTATGGTCTCCATTGAATTCATCATAGAAATAAGGGAAACCTTTTCTTTCGATTAATTTGTTTAATGTCCGGTTTGGCGTAAGGAAGTCTTGAACGCCGTCAATTTGCGTATTAACTTGGGTTTCTTCCTTCCCAATCACATGATAAATTGAGAAACGAGAAGGGTCTTGTGAAGCTTCGACCTTTTCAAGTACTAAATCATCGACATAAGGGGAATGCAGAATCACTTTCCCGAATATATTGGGATACTTGGATGCGGTTAAAAGAGAAATCGTCGCTGCCAAGGAATCGCCGATAAGAGCTCTGCCTGCTCCGATCTGATAAGTGGGATAATTGTCGTCAATATACGGTACAAGTTCATGAGCCAGGAAACGGGTATAGGCTTCACGTCGGTCACCATCGGGATGATACATGCGCCTGCGTTCTTTGACACTCTTATAAGGAACACCTACCACAATAACATTTTCAATTTCTTCGGCGTCAATCAATTCGTCAACGACCCGTCCTATACGCCCGAACTGGAAATAATCTTTACCATCAGATGCAATAAGTACCGAATATTTATAGAGAGGCGAAAAGTTGTGAGGCAAATGAATGAGCAACTGCATTTCCTCATCAAGTGCTTTACTGTAAATTGTTATGTCTTCTATTTTTCCGTATTTCACTCTGGTTGCCTCCTTAAATTGCGTGTATATTGAAATTGTATCATAACGTAAAGGTCCGGTATAATGGTTGTGTTCTGTTTATATACTAACTATAAAAAGGGGTTGGACAGAAATGCATGATGATACAAAAATTGTTCATTCAAAAGTTGTGACAGAAGCGACGAAAGCAGCCTTGAAACGGCGCGGTGTGACACTGGAAGCCATTGCTGAAATCGTCTATGAACTGCAATACCCGTATAACGATGGTCTGACAATGGCTCACTGCATTGAATCTATTGAAGGCGTGCTCCGAAAACGGGAACTTCAGCATGCGATTCTTGTGGGAATTGAATTAGACGAGTTGGCAGAACAGGGGAAACTGTCCGCGCCATTACAACAAATTGTTGAGTCTGACGAAGGTCTATTTGGGGTTGATGAAACAATCGCACTGGGTGCCGTGTTTACATATGGTTCTATTGCGGTAACGACATTCGGTCATCTCGATAAAAATAAAATGGGTATCATTAACGAGCTAGACACGAAAAAAGGTCAAGCAATCCATACGTTTCTAGATGACCTGGTTGCCAGTGTTGCTGCTTGTGCAGCTTCGAGAATCGCACATAGAACGCGCGATCTTCAAGAAGCGGGCGAAACATTTGAAGACATTCCACCTGAGGATACGATGCCTGAAACGAAAGTAAAAGGTGCGAAAATTTAGTGACTTAGTATGAGTAACCGAAAGGAGTTGTCCTTTCGGTTATTTTTGTGGAATTAATGAAGGGGAGCAGTGGGAATTGTTGTAAACGCTTGCAAATATCTGATTAATTATTAATGTTGTTGACAAAGTTGTGACTATTCATGGTAAGATGTGTTTTAGGATTATGGAGAATTATCACACTTAAGGGGATGAAATAAAATGAAGAAAAAGCAATTACGATTGTTTGCATTTATTACGATGATTGCATTACTAGTACTATCAGCATGTAACTCAGGCGATACAGGGACTTCAGAGAAAGAGGCTGACACTGGTAAGAGTAAAGAAGATTACAAGTTTCTTAGTATCTTAACTGGAGGAACACAAGGGACGTACTATCCGCTTGGGGGATCATTCGCGGATTACATTTCAGAAGCGACAGGTATTAAAACAACGGCAGAGGTTTCACAAGCATCTGCAGCAAATATGACATCACTTCAAGATGGTGAAGCTGACATTGCATTCGTTCAAACAGATATTGCTTACTACGCTTCTAAAGGTGAGCTTATGTTTGATGGCGAAGTAATTGATAATGTATCAGCTATTGGTGCACTTTACCCTGAAACTGTTCAATTGATAACACTTGAAAAGAACGGTATTAAAACGTATGAAGATTTGAAAGGGAAGAAAGTTTCCGTTGGCGCACCAGGTTCTGGTACGTATGCGAACGCGGAACAACTTCTAGAAATCCATGGACTAACAATGGATGACATTAAGCCGCAAAGCCTTGATTTTGGTGAATCACAAGAAAGTCTACAAGCTGGTCAAATCGATGCTGCATTCATCACAGCTGGTACACCTACAGGAGCAGTTGAAGGCTTGAACGCAGTCGCGTCAGTATTCGTTGTTCCAGTTGAAGATGCAAAAGCAGACGAATTGATTAAAAAGTATCCTTACTACGCTAAAGAGATGATTCCAGCAGGCACATATGGTATGGCAAATGAAACATCAGCAGTATCAGTTGGTGCGATGCTTGTTATTCAAAATGAAGTTCCTGAAGAATTGGGCTATGAAATTACAAAAGCAATATATGACAATGCGTCTAAATTGCAACACGCAAAAGGGAAATTGATAAAAGCTGAAAAAGGTCTTGATGGAATCGGAATTCCGGTTCACCCTGGCGCACAGAAGTACTTTGATGAAGTAAATAAAAAATAAGTTGTTATGTAAGCGGGGCGGTGAAGCGTTAAGCTTCAGCCGTCCTATTCTCTTTAATTATTCTAGTAAACTAGAAACGAAAGGAAGAGGCGGATGGGTTCCAAAAAAGTCGTTCCGCTTATTCTTTTTTTCATTTGTACAGTTGCTATTCTTTTTTTTATTCCAATAAAATCAGCGTTTACGTTTACTGAACATCGTGTGGAGAACCCTAGGGTCTATTATGTCCCTTTAAAAAGTAAGACCAACTTTCAAATCAGATACGTTCACTCTATTCATTTGACAGACGTCCTTGAATTCTATGAAGTGACTACTAATCAAAAAATACGACTGCTATCGATGCAATATGAGGATCTCGCAATTGGTTTACCGGGCTACGCAGAAGAAGGGGAAACTTTTACTGTACAGGACGGTGTGTATACGCTTACATACGATGATAATGTTATAGATTCATTTGTCATGTTAATTGGGGATGTAGATGCAGAATTAGCTTTTCGATACTTAGGCAATGAACTAAATTTAAAGAAACAGTTGGTGAGGGGGAAATCCTACACATTTCGTGTCGCGAAACTATCCTTCTATCAAATGCTTAAAGGGGTTAATATGAATGGAAAAAGAAACAAAGCGGAACGATGAACTAGAGCTGGAAACGCAAACAGAAGAGTTTAAAATGCTGTCAGAAGAAGAGCAACTGGAAATTCTTCAAAAGTATGACCCAGAATCGAATACACGTGATGTTACAGGCATATTTAAGAAAATCGTATTTTTTGGTTTACTGGCATTTTCCATATTTCAATTGTATACAGCGATTGGAACTCCTTTCACGGCGTACATCCAACGTTCAATTCACTTAGGGTTTGCATTATCTTTAATCTTTATTCTGTTTCCAGCGAAGAAGAAAATTAAAGGAGAACGAAATAAGGTTCCATTTTACGACATGATTTTGGCGCTTCTTGCTATTGGAGTGGGACTTTATTGGCCGCTACTCATTGGTGATCTGGTGTTACGTGTTGGTCGTGTATCGACACTTGATATAATTGTAGGGGTCCTAGCTATCCTTTTGACCATGGAGGCCGCGAGACGAGCGGTTGGAATGCCGATTACAATTATCTCAGCTGTGTTTTTAGTCTATGCATTTTTCGGACCGTATTTCCCTGGATTCCTTGCACACCGTGGACAAGATCTGAAAAGTGTCGTTCAATTGATGTTTTTCACGACAGATGGAATTTTAGGTACGCCAATTAGTGTATCTTCCACATTCATCTTCGTGTTCTTGTTATTTGGAGCATTCCTTGTCAAAACTGGGGTCGGAGCTTATTTCAACGATCTTGCGGTTGTATTGGCAGGTCGTTTAGTCGGGGGACCGGCTAAAGTTGCCATCTTCTCGAGTGCTTTACAAGGTACAATTTCAGGAAGTTCGGTTGCAAACGTTGTTGGATCAGGTTCATATACAATTCCAATGATGAAGAAACTCGGTTATAAAAAGGAATTTGCTGGCGGTGTTGAAGCGGCAGCGTCGACGGGCGGGCAAATTATGCCTCCGATTATGGGAGCAGCCGCTTTCCTTATGGTTGAATTCATAGGTGGCGTTACGTACTGGCAAATTGCAAAAGCCGCAGCAATTCCAGCACTGCTTTATTTTACGGGAGTTTGGATTATGACACACTTTGAAGCGAAGCGTGTAGGCCTCAAAGGAATGACGGAAGACCAAATTCCTGACCGTAAAAAGACATTAAAGAAAATTTATTTACTTTTACCGATTATCGGTATTATCGTCTTTTTATTAATTGGTATTCCTACGATGAAAGCAGCACTGCTTGGAATCGTCTTAACGATTATCGTCAGCTCGTTCGATAAGTCAACGCGTCTTGGATTTAAAGACATGATTGAAGCATTGGTTGATGGTGCGCGTACAGCGCTTGGTGTCGCGGCAGCAACAGCTTGTGCCGGTATTATCGTTGGTGTTGTTGTGAAGACAGGTTTAGGCTTAAGCCTTGCTACTGGACTGATTTCAGCTGCAGGTGGGAACATCTTCCTGACACTGTTCTTTACAATGCTTGCTGCAATCGTTTTGGGCATGGGTTCACCGACAACAGCGAACTATGTCATAACGTCAACAATTGCCGCTCCTGCGATTATCACGCTACTTATGCTTGATACTCCTGGCGCTGCTGTTCCGATCGTTGTCGCTGTGTCGGCGCATCTATTTGTATTCTATTTTGGTATTATCGCAGACATCACACCACCTGTTGCCCTTGCAGCATTCGCAGCAGCTGGTATATCAGGCGGAGATCCGATTAAAACAGGTGTCACATCTGCGAAGCTCGCTATTGCGGCATTTATCATTCCATACATGTTCGTATTCAATCCTGCGATGCTTATGATGGGCGCCTCAGTCCCAGAGATTTTATGGGTCGTTTTCACCGCCATTATTGGGATGATTGCGATTGGTGCAGGAATGATTGGCTTCTGGTATCGAAAATGTAATTGGATTGAGCGCCTGTTCGCTTTAGCGACAGGAATGCTTCTTATTTTCCCAGAAACGATTACCGACATTGTCGGGTTAGTTTTGTTCGTGGTAATGGTCGCACTCCAGTGGATGACACGGGAGAAGGACGACGATAGTAAAAAGGTTTCTGTAGCTTAATAGAATGTAAAAATCCCTTCGCTGTGAATTTTATCAGGCGAAGGGATTTTTAGTTTAAAGAATTAGTGAGTGACCGAGCATATAAGTTTGCCGCCGATCATATATCGAGGC
>CAZWAW010000127.1:5325-6499 GCA_964632025.1 uncultured Sporosarcina sp. | reverse complement strand
TCGCTAGATTTGTTCGTTATTCGGGTGAGGTATACCACCTAAATAAGTTGACTTAAAGATTCCAAGACTTCCTAAACAGGTAAATTTCTCAGGTACCTGTGCGCAGAACTCATTAGTTAATTCACTACAATTGTATAATAATAGAATAAAAATCAGGAAAATTGGAGAACGTCTGCTTTTTTTGTGTATTAATTCAGACGTGTGAATTGCTTGTCTTTGTGTGGCGCACAGGCACCCGATTTATTGTACTTTTATATCGGCTTTTCCCTCTAACTCTTTCGCTAGATTTTCTTCGTTTATTCTTTCCCAACAAGCATTACATCTATTAGTCTTCTTGCCTTTTTCATTCAAGTGAAGGTCATTATGCCTTGTAGTTTTACCACATATGGAACAATTCTTATACAGAGCGCAAATTATTTGAGTAAACGGATCTTCAGATGTAGTGGCTACGATATCTTTTATATTTTTCACAAGAAGTTTTGCTGTGTTAACCGCATCATCACCAGCAGAGTGAAGTTCTCCATCTTGTTCAATTCCACTCATCGTTAATGCTTCTTTCAGTGAAATTTGTCTGTTTTCTTGAAAAACATCAACACATATAGGTCTTTGTATATCATTAAAGTTTTTTACCCACGATAAATCAAATCTTTCCTTCGCATAGTGATTGACAAGGAGTCGAAGGTCGCTATTGCTCCAACTACAAAGATAGTAATCTTCCTCGCCTATCCACTTACGAAATCTTTGAATTACCTCTACCATGTTCGGCGAATCAATGAACTGATCAGTAGTTACCCCTACAAATTTCAATGTTCTTTTATCAAGTAAATCCATTTGTGGGGGTTTTACGTAAGACTGAAACGTATCAATGATTTTTAATTCACCTTCGACATCCGAGACTTTGGCAGCTCCAATTTCAATTATATACTGTGGCATATCTGTTGTATGTGACATCGTTGCCTCTAAATCGAAAACTATATATTGCATGATAATACCTCTTTCATTTTAGCTTGTAACAAGCATATCTCTATTCCAGATGTAATGTTTGGTACCTGTTCGTGATAATATTCTGTAAATCCACTACAATTACATATTTATAAGGCCTGGATTAGGTATTTACTCAAAATCTAATCTTTTTTGCATTCTTATACGATTGTGTGAATTGTAAGTTGTTGTT
>CAZWAW010000127.1:0-5225 GCA_964632025.1 uncultured Sporosarcina sp. | reverse complement strand
GTTCTGAATACAGTGAAATTTACTGACTTTAAAAACTTCAATAACTGTCTACTTACCGTTAGAGTCAAGAATTATATCGGAATAAAAAATGAAATTTTAAGACGATTCTTAATCGCATAAAGCGGTAGTACTCTTTTTAAGGTTATTTTCAATTTTATTTAATAAGATATTTCTAGATACATGCTATTTTGAGTGCTTTTCATATCAAACTGGGCGGGTTTTTTATATTGGATCTAAAAGGGTATATAACGAAGTATTTACTCCATCCTAAATAGGCACATTACTCATAGGATGGTGGTAATTTTGAGTTTCTTAAAAAAAGTCTCATGTTTGTTAATACTTTTTTTAGTTTTTGTAAATCTGATTGGTCGCGAAGGAATCGCTTCAGATGGTGAAATTACGCTAAAAGAAGCGATTGAGATTGGATTGCAGCGAGCAAAAGAATGGAATGTAAACGCAACACTAACAAGAATAAACAGTGTGGATGAAACGAAGGGAGGCTCGAGAGGAGATACAGGGAAACGCTTTATATGGTCTATGTTCTTTATCGTGCCAGGTACAGATGATTTTGCACTAATTGGTATCTCAGAAAAGAAAATTTCCATGTTTAGACCGGATAAGCAATCTCCGGACCCAACAATATCCTACGATGAGATTAAGTTGGATAGCTCTGATGTTGTCCAACTAGCAAAGGATAAATATGGACTAAACCCAGGAAAAGATTGGGCAACAGGATATCATTTTACACTTGATAATATCGATGGTCTGCCCATTCTAACAGTGCTTGGAAATGATCGAGATAGCCGTTTTACTCGAATTTCTTTCAATGCCAAAAACGGAGAAGTGGTCAGTGCCATTCATAAATTACCATACGGCGGAGGATTACTATCCAAACGTAGTGGCACCGAAAACCTAACCAAAAAAGGGATGGCGATTATGGGGGTTGTCGCTGGAAACAACAATTTAGTGGTATGGGGAGACAAAAAGCCAACACAATTTAGTACAACCAAGCAACCTTTTATTGAATGGAGCCATAACAATGGCGAAACATGGACAGTACTCCAAGCTACTAATTATGTAACACACGCGTGGTTTGATATGAATGACCAATTATATGCAGCAATGGAAACAGAATTATGGGTAGGTATTACACCAAACAGTAAAGGAACGAAAATCCTGTCGTTAGACCACGCGATTGAGAACATCGATTATTCAACTAACAACCATATAGCTGTGCTATCAAATGGAAAGGTTTACTATACGATCAATCAAGGGAAGAGTTGGGAACAAGCTATTGTTCCTAAACCACTTTATGTGGTTCAAATATCGGATAATGGTGATTTGGTAGGACTCACAGAGGAAAGGAAGATCTTGCAAAAGACAAATGATGGATGGAACGAGATAACCATGCCGAATAGTAATGATGAACCTGATGATATGAAAGTGATTAATAATAGGCTATTCATTACCACGCAAAGTGGAATTTGGACCCGAGATCTTCAAGAGGGAAATTGGAGAAAAATTAAAGTTGATGAAGCGGTCGTTAAATTTATTAAAAAAGGAAAGAAATTATTCGGAATCACACATAGGACTGGATCTATTTATGCCATCAACACGAAAGATGAACGAAAACCCGAAAAAGTGTTTGATGCAAAGGATTCCATCGTTTGGGATATGGATATCATGGGAGATACGTTATGGATTGCAACTAGCCCAGATTATTCGTGGGAAGACATGCCGATTCCGCAGAGGCGATAAAAAGTGTTTGAACTTCCGCTCCAACCGATATTATTTATCGCAATTACTCACGCCAGTTTATCCGTTTTTGCTGTCGGCTGTCGGCTTTCAACCAATAACGTCGGACATGCGCCCGGCAGTTGGCAAATGTCACGTTTTGCAAGTGAATACCCATCGCATACCATGGTCCCCTTATAACCTTGGGTGAAATTTTCTAACACGGAACGTGAAGAATGAATGCCAGGTTCTAGATTAATTCAGAACTCAACGAGAGCCTGACGCCATTCACTTACTTCCGCCACTCACACGCATCTTATTTAATCAACAAAGGGATCATCATATCTGTGGTAGCGGCTCGTCTAAGACATAGTGACGCAGCAACCACACTTAACACTCACTCTCATCTATATCCATCCACAGGAAAAGAAGCCGCACTCACGATGGAGGACGACTTCAAGACCGCAAAAATTATTCATTTTAATTCATAAAGTATGCCAGTGATTTATAAAACCTGTTGTTTATTGCAAAGGCACCCCAAAATCATCAATTATTATTTTGTTGACAGTTCACTTTCTATTAACCACTTATGATTTGTAACTTTTTCTCCTGTAGTAGAAATATAATTTACCATATACACAGTTGTATCATAAGCACCTACAATTGTAGCTTCAGCACCCTTCATATTAGGCATATGGTCAGCATTTATAATAGCTTTACTTCCTAATGGGAAAGCGGGATTTCCAGCTACTTTTACACCTTCGGGAATTTCTCCTGAACTCGAATGATTCATTTCCTTATTGTCCATCATTAACATATCTTGAAACCAAGTTGCATGTCGTTGTTCATCATGTGAGGCATGCATGAAGTGCATTTGAACATGATGAGTTGTTGCCCTTGACGAAATATCCTGATAATAAGAAGAAGCTTCTAATTCTTTTTGAATTGCTTTTTGGACACCTTCTTTAAAATCTCTTGGTATTTCCCCAAAAGGAATTTGTGGTTGTTGTCCACCCATCATCCTCAAAATCATTGTAAACCAATGATAATGCCTCATTTCATCTCGCTGTATTCTGAAAATAATCTGTCGGAACTGTTCATTGGGAGTTAATTCAACTAATCTTTGATAAAAATAATAAGCTTGAACTTCTAAAATAATAGCTCTTGAAACGTCTTCTATTAAATGAGCGTCACTAGTTAAATCCATTCCCATAGGACTGCTTCCAAAACCGTTTTGCATACTAGAAGTCAAAAACTCTCCTCCATTCCAAATTCTAAGCTAGTATATGGTTATATAGTCAAAATGTTTCGTTCTTTAACTTGACACTTTTTTAACATTCCTACAGGAATAAAGCAACTTCATGAATTAAGTTATGCCTTTTAAAATCTACTCATAAATGTTCCTTCACCATGCGGTTATTATATTTACATTAAATTCTGGTTGTCTCAACCTGTTCAAGCCAAATTGGCAATGCAAGCTCAGCAATAGCACTTGAAGGTTCTAGGAATATGCTAAACAGCTTCTCAATGACGCATTGAAATCCTTTTGTAGCTTTTACATCGGGCGTCAAGCAAATTCTTGGATAATCCAATGAACAGGACTCTAAGGCACTTAGACCTGCTTGTGTCGCTCTGTGGTTAAAATTTCAGGCTCCTGTGCACGACACTATTCCAATAATCCACTACAATTACATATTTATAAGGATTGGATTAGGTATTTACTCCAATATCTAATCCTCTATGCGGTTTTATACAATTGGGTGAATTGTTCGTTGTTGCTTGTTGCATAGGTACCCCAAAAACTCGTTTTAAAGTAAATCAAATACATTAAAGAAAGATAGTAAAAGGGAAAAGTGGATCTACGCTTTTCCCTTTTTCGCCCGAATAAGCACCTACAACTCTACTTGCATATAATGGTCGTACTACCTTTTAAACATAGTAAAATCTTTTCACGAAAAAAACATAGAATAGAATAAACACATAATTTGTAAGTGATTGGAGGTTAACAGTGTGAAAAAAATAATTTATTTTTCAGTTACCAATTCATTATTCATCCCGTATGATAGCACGATAAGAAAGAAAAAATGATGGTAGGGGGACAAAGGTGTACTACTTAGGGAACTATACGTATCAAGGATACGATCCAGAAGCATTTCAAAAGTCATTAACATTGATCTTTGAGGCAGTTCAAGGAGAAAAGGAAGACCGGCTTTTTTATGAGTACTTAATATCTATTGCACCGACGCAGGCAGATAAAGAAATAATTGCATCCATTCGAGATGATGAGATTAGACATAATTTAATGTTTAAGAAAATGTATAAAGATTTCACAGGCCAAGATGTAATGGACATAACTGAAGAGGGTTTTAAGAAACCAGCATCCTATGTAGACGGAATTCAGCAAGCTCTTTTTGGCGAGTTAAAAGCGGTAGAAAAGTATAGAGATATACGAAAAGGTCTGCCAGATCGTCATAATCGAGATTTAGTATTTGAAATATTAACTGATGAACTTAAGCATGCTGCAAAATATAACTTTCTCTACACGGAAAATCGGACGAATGGTCATGTGCAAAATGAACCAAATACCAAAAAAAATCCTGACGATTGGATTAGATACACAGAGTATTTAGTGGGAAAGGCACAAGAAGATGTGAAAAAGGGTATTCATTTAACACACATTTTTCAAGAGTTTATCTTGATGGGGGTACTCGTGGGCAAAGGGTATTCACCCAAGCAAGCGTATGAAACTGTGGAAGCTTGGGAGCAAACGGGAAAATCTAAACTGCTACAGGAGAGTAAGAAACTGACATGACATTTCTTTTTGGGAAACGGATTACTAACGGACGCTTAGTTGAAGAACCGGCCGCCTTTACATGGCAGCCGGTTCTTATTAAGTAATGGAGTTAAATACTTCCGTGAACTGGCGTTATGTTTACCTGCTGTGCACGACGAATACAAGCCTGAAAAGACTTAATTCCAGTATTTTTGAGAATAAACTCTAAGACAGTTCGTTGTACTTTATTAAATCGTGATGAATCATCTGAATATCCTATCTCAGAGGCTTCTTCCCCTATCGACTTCTTTTCGCAAAAAGTTTTTTCTTTATGTTTAAGTAGTTTTTCATTTCAAAAATCAAATAAAATAGATTCGCCCGTACTTCAAATTCTTCTCTTGTCTTCGGTAACTCCATCTTGCGGATCAAGGCATTTAATTCCTCTAACTCATTTAATGAAATGTCCGTTGTATCTCCCGAATGAACGTTCCGACTTAAATTCTCCAAGAACTCTGCAAACATTTCTTTCTGTTTGAGGTCTAGGCTGGATGAAGAAAAAACAGCAACGATTTTCATCATATGTTTTAGGAGTTCCAGTTGATCCTCTCGCATTTCCAGATAATAATAATCCTTATTTCGTTTTCGCAGCAAATGATTTTCTATATCTTGAATGGCAATGCTTTTGGATTGATTAATCAAATCTTCTACCTCAAGTATT
>CAZWAW010000126.1:0-6516 GCA_964632025.1 uncultured Sporosarcina sp. | reverse complement strand
GTATTAGAAGCTAGCTAATGCCCTTTGAGAGGAGGTGAATGGTGTGAATAAAACAGAATTGATTACCTCTGTAGCTGAAGCAGCAGAACTAACTAAGAAAGATGCTACAAAAGCTGTCGAAGCTGTATTCGATACGATCCAATCTACTCTTGCAAGTGGTGAGAAAGTACAATTGATCGGTTTCGGTAACTTCGAAGTGCGTGAGCGCGCAGCTCGTAAAGGACGTAACCCGCAATCTGGGGAAGAAATCGATATCGCTGCAAGCAAGGTACCAGCTTTCAAAGCAGGTAAAGCGCTTAAAGACGCGGTAAAATAATCCTTAAGTTTACATAGAAGTCCGTCCGTCGTATCTAATTCATTAGATACTTGGGGCGGACTTCTTTCCATTAGCGGTGCCAGTTACTGACATAATTCACGATTTTCGAATTGTAGCAGCAGCTGGCACCGCAAGTAGAGTGAACGAACTGTACGGAAATGGGCGAGTATGCTACTATTTTTGTTGGAATAGCTTTATTTCCGATTAGGAGGTTTCGAATGATGAATGTTGTCGATTATGAGAAAATAGAGAAGGCAGTTTCAATGATTCTTGAAGCAGTCGGTGAAGATCCTGAGCGCGAAGGGCTGATAGATACTCCGAAGCGTGTCGCAAAGATGTACGCCGAAGTATTTGAAGGGTTGAATAAAGACCCTAAGGATTATTTTAAAACAGTGTTCCATGAAAATCACGATGAAGTTGTACTTGTAAAAGACATACCGTTCTACTCGATGTGTGAACATCACCTTGTGCCGTTTTTTGGGAATGCACATATTGCATACATACCGCGTGATGGTGTTGTTGCTGGCCTAAGTAAATTGGCGAGAGCTGTCGAAACGACTGCCAGAAGACCACAACTTCAAGAACGTATCACATCCACAGTTGCGGAAGCGATGATGGAAATGCTAAATCCAATAGGTGTATACGTTGTAATCGAAGCGGAACATCTGTGTATGACAATGCGAGGCATCAAGAAACCAGGCGCGAAGACAGTGACCACGGTTGCACGTGGTATTTACGAACAGGACGATGTGAAACGGGCCGAGATTCTATCACTTATTAGGATGTCTTGAAGCCTTTGCGAGTAACACCTTTTCTATGATATGATAAGACCATAAAAGAATAGACAGGAGAGGTGAAAATGACACAAACCGACTATATCGTTATAAAAGCGAAAGAAGACGGCGTGAACGTAATCGGTCTGACACGAGGAAACGATACGAAGTTTCATCATACGGAAAAATTAGACCGTGGTGAAGTGATGATCGCACAATTTACGGATCATACGTCAGCAATGAAAATACGTGGCAAAGCTGACGTTCATACCGCATACGGTGTCTTGTCAAGCGAAGGGAAAGACTAATTCGTGTTTGACACACTTTTCCGTAGACGTCTTTGAATGGAGATTCGACGATGGAAACCCAAAAAATTAAACTGCATATCGAAAATTATATAGGTGAAGTAGAAAATGCAATTCGCGAGCCGATTGTGGATAGGGATGTAGGTCGAATAACAATCGATGCTGTAAAAGCTTTTATTCTCCTGTTGCCAATGTTGAACGGGGAAAGATGGAACAATCGTTTACATACGGCGTCAATAGCAGTTGGTGCTGTTCATGCTGCTTTTGATGCACATGATTCGATTAATGTGTATGATGCTACATCAAAGCAACAGCAACTTACTGTTTTGTCGGGGGATTATTTCAGCGGAATCCATTATCGGCTACTCGCATCTTTGCCTGAATTTGGTTTCATCCGTTCCTTGTCTGAAACAATCGGACAAATCAACGAGACGAAGACAATTTTTCACGACCAATTACCGGATGGACCTGAAAGGTTGATTGAAACAGTTAGAATCATCGAAGCGGGATGTATAACTGATTTTTTATATACATTCGGCTTTGCACAATATGTCCCGCTTGCCAGTGCAGCATTGTCGCTTCTATGGTTTGATGAGGGGAATGCTGAGTGCAATTCTATTTCGAATAAGCGTTCTCGCCGCACAATGAATGCTGCTGATGCGGATCATGCGATTTTTCAGCTTCATGCTGAAATGCAGAAAGCGCTTGATGCAGCTGATTATCTTCAGCCTTCTTTACAGCGGAAAATCCGTAATCTGGTGACACCGTTAATTGGTAAACTGAATTGAAGAAAAGAGGTTTAACTCTTGTCGATATCAAAAGAACAGAAAGTCCATACCGTTTTTGAAAAAATATCCGTTGATTACGATAAGATGAATTCCGTGATCAGCTTCAACCAACATAAGAAATGGCGTGATGACATCATGTCACGCATGAACGTCCATGAAGGCGCTCGTGCGCTGGATGTCTGTTGCGGTACTGCTGATTGGACAATCGCCATTGCAGAGGCAACAGGCGCAACGGGGCAAGTGACAGGACTCGACTTCAGTGAAGGTATGTTAGAAGCCGGCCGACCGAAAGTTGCAGCATATCCAACTATTACGCTTGTACAAGGGAATGCGATGGAATTACCGTTCCCTGACGATTCGTTCGATTTTGTGACAATTGGTTTCGGGTTGCGTAACGTACCGGATTATTTAACAGTTTTAAAAGAAATGAACCGTGTCTTAAAGCCAGGTGGAATGATTGCATGTCTAGAAACTTCGCAATCTGAACTTCCAGGCTACAGACAGTTATTCCGATTTTATTTCAAATTCATCATGCCCATTCTTGGGAAAATATTTGCGAAGAGTTACAAAGAATATTCATGGCTTCAAGAATCGGCGGATGATTTTCCGGGTATGAAACAACTTGCTCAGCTATTCACGGAGGCAGGCTTCACTGGAGTGTCCTTTAAGTCATACAGCGGTGGCGCCGCGGCTGGCCACGTGGGATATAAACAATAAAGACAGCAGGGGAAGGTAATCGTTTTGGAGAAATTGAAGTTATTGTCGCTTTATGGTGATTTCCGAAAGGATCTCGCCTATATAGAAAAGGAACTTGAACGATCCCTCAATTCATCTTCCCCCATCATTCGGCAAGCATCACTTCACCTGCTTCGTGCGGGTGGAAAAAGGATTCGACCTATTTTTGTTATCCTGTCATCCAAGTTTGGCAACTATTCGTTGGAGGATGTGGCAAAGGTTGCTGTCTCACTTGAACTTGTTCACATGGCATCTCTTGTTCATGATGATGTTATCGATGATTCAGATATGCGTCGTGGCCTTGAAACTGTGAGGGCGCGCTGGGATAACAGAATTGCCATGTACACGGGGGACTTCATCTTTTCACGTGCACTTACATCGATAGGCGAGATTGAAATTCCTGCTGTTCATCAGCTACTTGCAGAGACTATGCTTGAAATTTGTAAAGGTGAAGTCATCCAAATTGATCATCAGCGAAAAACCAATCAGACGATACGGGATTATTTGCGCCGCATTAAACGAAAGACCGCACTTCTGCTGTCATCCAGTTGTGAGCTCGGTGCTCTTGTTTCAGGAGCGGACCCTGCGAATGTAAGGAAATTGCGTCGCTTCGGTTATTTTGCGGGCATGGCTTTTCAAATTGTCGATGACATTCTTGACATTACATCGACGGATGAAGAACTTGGAAAACCGGCAGGCAGTGATCTGTTGAATGGTCATCTGACATTACCCATCCTATACATAAAAGACGATGTGAATTTCCAACCTTATATGAAGCGGTCGTTTGACGGGACTTTAACGGAATCAGATCGTGAAGAAATGTTGACCTATATTCGCGGTACAGAGGCCATTCAGATGGCGCAAGCTGTAAGTGATTTGTATTTGCAAAAAGCAATGGATGAAATAAGCGCGCTTCCTAATGGTGATGCAAATGCTAAAAAGGCATTCATGCAAATTTCTGCTTTCATTGGCAGACGTAAGTATTAATGCATTAACAGTTGAAAAATCAGGCATCGGGTGGTACGATCGAAAAGGAGAAATCCTGATACATATATAAGAAGGAGTGTTAAATATGGAAAGAACATTTTTAATGGTTAAACCAGACGGCGTACAACGTAATCTAATCGGAGAAATCGTGGGTCGTTTCGAAAGTAAAGGTTTCCAACTTGTAGGCGCTAAGCTTATGACAATTTCACAAGAACTTGCTGAGCAACACTACGGCGAACACAAAGAGCGTCCTTTTTTCGGCGAGCTTGTTGATTTCATCACATCAGGTCCTGTATTCGCAATGGTTTGGGAAGGCGAAAACGTCATCTCAGTTGGTCGTCTAATGACAGGCGCAACGAACCCGAAAGAATCAGCACCTGGAACAATCCGTGGTGACTTCGCTGTTACTGTTGGCAAAAACATCATTCACGGTTCAGATGCTCCAGAATCAGCTGTTCGTGAAATCGGTCTTTTCTTCAAGGAAGAAGAACTTGTAACTTATGACAAATCAATGAACAACTGGATCAATTAATTACCTTAAACAGCCGTGCGAATTTCGCGCGGCTGTTTTTGTTCTTTCGAAATGGGCTCCAATCCGTTATAATAGTAAGAATATATGAACGGAGGGACTCGGATTGCCGGATTATGCTGTATTTATTGGAAACATCAAGAAAAAGACGGGCATCGATCTGTCGCTTTATAAAGAAGCACAGATGAAAAGAAGGCTCACTTCTCTATATGAAAAAAGAGGATACCGTAATTTTATAGATTATTATGAAGCTATACATAATGACAAAGAGCTACTTGAGGAATTCCTTGATCGGATGACCATCAACGTTTCTGAATTCTACCGCAATGCCCAGCGATGGGACGTGCTGGAAAAAAAGATTTTCCCAAAGCTCCTTGCCAAAAATAAAAAACTGAAGATTTGGAGTGCTGCCTGTTCTACAGGTGAAGAACCCTATTCTTTAGCACTTGTTTTATTATCCCATGTGTCACTGCGCGATATATCAATCTTGGCGACAGATCTCGATTTAGGCGTCATTGAGCGGGCAAAAGTCGGTTTATACCCTGAAAGAGCTTTGAAGGAAGTGCCTCCCCCAATCGTGAAACAGTACTTTATCAATGAAGGTCATTTTTATCAGGTGAAGGATGACATCAAAAAAACCGTGACATTTAAGCAGCAAAACTTGTTGGAAGACCGGTACGATACCGGATTCGATTTGATTGTCTGTCGCAATGTAATGATTTATTTCACTGAAGAAGCAAAAGATCAGATTTACACTAATTTCTCAAAGTCGCTGAAACCGGGCGGAATTCTTTTTGTGGGAAGTACTGAACAGATTTTCAATCCTTCAAAATACGGATTAGAATCAGAAGACACGTTCTTTTATAGGAAAATTTAAAATATCCGGATATCTTTCCGGATATTTTTAATATAAACATATAGTCAAAAGCATCTTACTTTGGTAGAGTGCTATAAAACGAATGTTAATCCATTCGTCGGAGGAGGAAATGGAATGAGGTATTTCACAGCTGGTGAATCACACGGTCCGCAATTAACAGCAATCATTGAAGGGCTGCCTGCCCAAATGGAATTGACTGCTGAAATGATAAATGGGGAACTTTCGAGACGTCAAGGTGGACATGGACGAGGAAGGCGTATGCAAATTGAAAAAGATCAAGTTGTTATTTCATCAGGTGTCCGCCATGGTAAAACACTTGGTTCACCGGTTACGTTGACGGTTGTTAACGATGATTGGAAACATTGGACAACGATTATGGGGGTTGAGCCTCTTGCAGACGATGTGAAGCCAGAAGATGTGAAACGACAAATAACGCGTCCAAGACCAGGCCATGCAGATCTTGTAGGAGGTATGAAATATGGTCATCGGGATCTTCGCAACGTTTTAGAACGATCCTCCGCCCGTGAGACAACGATGCGCGTGGCAATTGGTGCGGTCGCAAAACAGTTCCTTCGCGAACTTGGTATCGAAACTGTCGCACATGTAACAGAAATTGGAGGATTCACAACAAATCCAGATACATATGCAGAAAAAGGGACGGAAGAGCTCCGTGGCATCATCGAGAACGACCCTGTCTACTGTGCAGACCCTGAGGCTTCGAAACTGATGGTCCAAGCCATCGATGATGCGAAAGGCCGTGGAGATACGGTTGGGGGCGTCGTAGAAGTGATCATTGAAGGATGTCCACCTGGAATCGGGAGCTATGTTCAATTTGATCGGAAGATGGACGGTAAACTTGCAGGAGCAATGATGAGCATCAATGCGTTTAAAGGCGTTGAGATTGGACTCGGATTTGAAATGGCAAAAATGCCAGGCAGTAAAGTACATGACGAAATCGCCTGGAGTGAAGAACAAGGCTATTTCCGTAAATCAAACCGCTTGGGTGGCCTTGAAGGCGGAATGACAACGGGTATGCCGATTGTTGTCAGGGGCGTTATGAAACCGATCCCTACCTTGTACAAACCGCTTGAAAGTGTTGATATAGATACGAAAGAACCGTTTGTTGCAACTATCGAACGCTCTGACCCTTGTGCGGTACCCGCAGCTTCTGTTGTAGCAGAACATGTCATTGCAACTGAAATGGCA
>CAZWAW010000125.1:0-6756 GCA_964632025.1 uncultured Sporosarcina sp. | reverse complement strand
GCTAACCGATCAAATATGCCGTGCACCCGAGCATATCCGTCACCCAACCGAACATAACCATCACTTACCAGCCCTAAAAAAAGCTGCACATAAACGGGAAACCCCGCTTATGTGCAGCTTTTACTTATCTCAATCCTCGTCTAAAATCATTTCATCATACGCAATCTTCACAGCTTCATAAACAAACAACGCACTGAGCGCATGCGGCTGAACAATCCGTTCGCCGCCGTCGCCAGGTAATAAACCTCGGGTAAGGCCGGTCGATAGATATGTATAGGATAAATCTTCCAGTTCGTTGCCGTTACCCGACTTTTCAGCGGCGAGTGCAGCAAAAGGAATGAAGCTTCCAGCAAGTTGCTGTGCCAGTTTGAGTGCAGGCCCATCCATCGCAGAACGCGTTAATAGCCAAACCCGGTCGGCTGTTGTAATGTCCATCCCAAATTCATAACGAACGGCGCCGTTAATGGGTTCAGCGCCGTGACAGGCGGTTGCAGTAACTGCCTCCATTTCACCGAAGCCCGCAATAATAATACGACCTTCGGCAATTGTTGCCTGCGCGAGAAGGCGGGCTGTCTCCTCAATAGACTCTTCACCGCTTCCAACAATACGCTGAAGAAGTCCGCTGATTTGTGTTGTCAACATTTTCAAAATTATCACCTCCACCTAATTATAGGAAGAGGCAGCCTGGAAAGCAAAAGACAAAGTTTTGTCAAAAAAGAAGGGTATCTGCGATATTTGTCAAATAAGTAGGTATACAACATGGGATTACAGAAAGAGGGAATGGGGATTGAAAAGTCTTTTAATTGTCGATGATCAAAAGGGGATTCGGCTCTTGCTGGATGAGGTATTCCGCCGGGAAGGGTTTAAAACAACGCTCGCGGCAAATGGATTAGAAGCGCTTCAAGCGGTGGAACGAGAAGTGCCAGGCTGTGTCCTACTTGACATGAAAATGCCAGGCATAGATGGATTAGAGGTTTTAAAAAGATTAAAAATTGGCTGGCCAGAGATACCAGTCATCATGATGACTGCATATGGCGAAATTGAATTAACGGAAGATGCGCTGAAAACTGGGGCTGTGAAATATTTTACTAAGCCGTTTGATATTTATGAAGTCCGTGATGCAGTGAATGCAATGTTTGAAAACTAGCAAAGCAGGCAGTGGTAAACACTGGCTGTTTTTGTTATGATATTGGTGGTATACAATAATCACACTATTCTTTTCAAGATCCTAAGGAGGAATTCGCATGGCACTTGTTTCCATGAAAGAAATGATGATCAAAGGGAAAAAAGAAGGATACGCAATAGGTCAGTTTAATATAAACAACCTTGAATATACGCAAGCAATTTTGCTAGCGGCACAAGAAGAGCAATCACCAGTCATTCTGGGTGTATCTGAAGGTGCAGCACGTTATATGGGCGGTTTCACAACGGTTGTCAACATGGTGAAAGGTCTTATGCACGATTATCAGATCACAGTTCCTGTTGCAATTCACCTGGATCATGGTTCAAGCTTCGAAAAATGTAAAGAAGCGATTGAAGCGGGTTTCACTTCCGTTATGATCGATGCTTCATCGAAACCACTTGCGGAAAACATTGAAATCACGAAAAGTGTAGTTGATTATGCACATGAACGGGGAGTTTCTGTAGAAGCAGAACTTGGGGTCGTTGGAGGCCAGGAAGACGATATTATTGCTGAAGGCGTCATTTATGCGAACCCTGCAGAATGTAAAGAGCTTGTGGACAAAACAGGAATCGACTGTCTTGCACCTGCACTAGGATCGGTCCACGGACCATATAAAGGCGAGCCAAACCTTGGATTTAAAGAAATGGAAGAAATATCAAGTCAATCGGATTTACCACTTGTCCTGCACGGTGGAACAGGTATCCCGACAAAAGATATCCAAAAATCTATTTCATTCGGAACGGCTAAAATTAACGTCAATACAGAAAATCAAATACAAGGAACAAAAGCTGTTCGTGAAATACTTGCGGCAGACGCTGAAGCCTACGATCCACGTAAATTTTTGACGCCAATGCGCGATGCCATCAAATTAACGGTTATCGGTAAAATGCGCGAATTCGGTAGTTCACAAAAAGCTTAATTATACTAAACAATATATATTGAACAAATGAATACCTATTTGAACTAAGCTGTAGCGAATTCAATGGGTTTCTTTAATTCAACATATATAACATAAAGAGGAGAAGCATCAATAGTGATGCATTCTCCTTATTTTAAGAGAGCTTTCCATAAAATCTTAAATATAGATATACATCCATTATAAGGGGGAATTTATTCATGAAATTTTTCATCGATACAGCAAATTTTGAAGAAATCAAAGAAGCACACACTTGGGGCATACTATCAGGAGTTACAACAAATCCTTCTCTTGTCGCAAAAGAAGATGTACCTTTCCATGATCGATTACGGGAAATTGCAGCACTTGTCCCTGGTTCAGTCAGTGCAGAAGTCATCGCACTTGATGCTGAAGGCATGATTAAAGAAGGACGCGAATTGGCGAAAATTGCACCAAATATTACGGTGAAATTGCCAATGACACCTGAAGGATTGAAAGCTTGCTCGGTCTTCTCACAAGAAGGCATCAAAACAAACGTAACACTTATCTTCAGTGCAAATCAGGCACTTCTTGCAGCACGTGCAGGAGCGACATATGTTTCCCCATTCCTCGGCAGACTCGATGACATTGGACAAGATGGCATGGCGTTAGTCTCTACGATTGCAGATATCTTCTCAATCCACAATATCAAAACAGAAATTATTGCTGCATCTATCCGCAGCCCACAGCATATTACAGACGCAGCGCTTAGTGGTGCAGACATTGCAACGACACCTTTCAATGTGTTGACGCAGCTATTCAAGCATCCACTTACGGATAAAGGAATCGAAGCATTTCTTGCGGACTGGGAAACTAGAAAGAACAAGTAAGGCATCGAAGGAGAGTCATATGGACGTTTATAAAATAACAGGCGGCAAACCATTGCAAGGGTCAATTAAAGTGAGTGGTGCCAAAAACAGTGCGGTTGCACTTATCCCTGCTTCAATTCTGGCTGATTCCCCCGTTATAATTGAAGGGTTGCCAGAAATTTCGGATGTTGGTACCCTTCAGGCGCTACTGGAAGACATTGGTGGGAAAGTTGAATTTAATAAAGGAACGATGACGATTGATCCAACAGAAATGATATCGATGCCACTTCCGAACGGCAATGTAAAGAAGCTTCGTGCATCTTACTATATGATGGGCGCGATGCTTGGTAGATTCAAACATGCAGTTATCGGTTTGCCTGGTGGTTGTCATCTGGGGCCACGCCCAATCGATCAGCATATCAAAGGTTTCGAAGCGCTCGGCGCAAAAGTGACCAACGAACACGGCGCCATTTATTTGCGCGCGGAAGAATTACGTGGTGCAAAAATCTATTTGGACGTCATTAGTGTTGGCGCAACCATTAATATCATGCTCGCAGCAGTTCTCGCAACGGGTCGTACGACAATTGAGAATGCAGCGAAGGAACCTGAAATCATTGACGTCGCTACACTGCTGTCCAATATGGGCGCGAAAATTAAGGGCGCAGGAACGAATGTCATTCGTATAGATGGCGTGGAAAAACTTCACGGCACAAGGCACACAATTATTCCGGATCGAATTGAAGCGGGTACTTTCATGATTATGGCTGCTGCAGCGGGTGATGGTGTCACAATCGAAAATGTCATCCCATTCCACGTTGAGGCGCTTACAGCGAAACTTCGCGAAATGGGCGTTGATGTTGTTGAAGGTGAAGAACAAATCTTCATTCCAAAGGCACGTAAATTACAAGCCGTCGATGTGAAAACACTTGTCTATCCAGGTTTTCCAACGGATCTTCAACAACCATTTTCAGTGTTGTTAACGCAAGCAACCGGACCTTCCGTCATTACAGATACGGTTTACTCGGCTAGATTTAAACATATCGACGAGCTCACAAGAATGAATGCTGATGCACGCGTCGAAGGGCGATCAGCGATTCTGGCTGGACCGACGCCGCTTCAGGCAGCAACAGTACGCGCTTCGGATCTTCGCGCAGGTGCCGCACTCGTTATTGCGGGACTCATTGCCGACGGAGTGACTGAAGTGCAAGAAATTCAGCACATCGAGCGCGGGTATAGTTCTCTCATCGAAAAACTTCAGGGAATTGGAGCGGATATCCGCAAAGTATCGATTTCGAAAGAAGCAATCGTGGGCGAATGAACGACCCAGCACCAGAAAAAAATATGCTATAATTAGTCAGAGTGGCAAAACTTACGGGAACTAACCGTATACCAGGAGGAACATAAATGGAACGCAGTTTATCTATGGAGTTAGTTCGTGTTACAGAAGCAGCGGCAGTATCAGCTTCACGTTGGATGGGACGCGGATTGAAAAATGAGGCGGATGACGCTGCAACAACAGCAATGCGTACGGTATTCGATACAATTCCGATGCAAGGAATTGTCGTAATTGGTGAAGGGGAAATGGACGAAGCACCGATGCTTTATATTGGTGAAAAACTAGGGACTGGAAATGGTCCCGAAGTGGACGTCGCTGTTGACCCGCTTGAAGGAACAAATATTGTCGCAGCAGGCGGCTGGAACGCACTTGCAGTTATTGCTATTGCGGATAAAGGCAATCTTTTGAACGCACCAGATATGTATATGAACAAAATCGCTGTCGGTCCTGAAGCAGTTGGTAAAATCGATATCGATGCATCCGTAACTGAAAACCTTATGGCTGTTGCTAAAGCTAAAAACAAAGATATCGGTGACATTGTTGCGACTGTTCTTAACAGGGAGCGTCACGCCGCTATCATCGAGGAAATTCGGGCTTCAGGCGCACGCATTAAGCTTATCAATGATGGTGATGTTGCAGCAGCTATCAACACTGCTTTTGATGAAACCGGAGTAGACATTTTATTTGGACTTGGCGGAGCACCAGAAGGCGTTATCGCTGCAGTTGGACTTAAATGCCTTGGTGGTGAAATCCAGGGTAGACTCGTTCCTTCGAATGATGCAGAACGCGAACGTTGCATTAAGATGGGAATCGACGTCGACAAAGTACTTTACATGGACGACCTTGTCAAAGGAGACGACGCGATATTCGCTGCAACTGGCGTAACAGACGGAGAACTTCTTCGCGGCGTACAATTTAAAGGTGGTTACTGTGAAACGCATTCATTAGTTATGCGTTCGAAGTCCGGCACAATTCGTTTTGTTGAAGGCCGTCACAGCATGGAGAAAAAACCTCTGCTTGTCATGCAAGACTGATAGAGCTCATCGCCCGGCCATAAACCGGGCATCTTCGCTTGTATAGGAAGTACCTGTATATATCCGGGAGGTCCTCGTCTGAAGTGGACCTTCTGGATATATCATTATGAAATACCTTCCTAGATTAACCTCAAAAAATTTTCCCATTAACCTAAAGAGTGGTGCCAAAAGATGACAGTGTTAACGATATCAGCATTGGAGAGTATGATTTTAAAAGAGTTATATGCCCATGCAAAAGAATATAAAATTGCTTATTACAGCAAGTTGACAAAAAAAGAACTTATTTTTGCTATCTTGAAATCAAGAGCTGAAAAGGAAGGCTTCTTCTTTATGGAAGGTGTCCTTGAAATCATCCAATCGGAGGGCTACGGCTTCCTTCGTCCAATCAACTACTCACCAAGTTCGGAAGATATTTATATATCCGCTTCACAAATCCGACGTTTTGATCTTCGAAACGGTGATAAAGTAAGTGGGAAAGTTCGGCCACCAAAAGAATCAGAACGTTATTATGGTCTTCTACAAGTGGAAGCTGTCAATGGAGAAGATCCAGAAGTAGCACGTGAACGTGTACACTTCCCTGCGCTTACACCGCTTTATCCAGACCGTCATATCAAACTTGAAACGGATCCACTAAAATTATCGACACGTATTATGGATCTTATCTCGCCAGTTGGTTTCGGTCAGCGTGGATTAATTGCCGCTCCGCCAAAAGCGGGAAAAACATTGCTGTTGAAGGAAATTGCGAATTCAATTACACTAAATCATCCTGATGCGGAACTAATCGTCCTTCTGATTGATGAACGACCTGAAGAAGTGACGGATATCGAACGCTCTGTGAAGGCTGACGTCGTCAGTTCAACATTCGATGAATTGCCGGAAAACCACGTTAAAGTGGCGGAACTTGTATTGGAACGGGCGATGCGACTCGTAGAACATAAACGGGACGTTATCATTCTCATGGATTCCATCACACGGCTTGCGCGTGCATACAACCTGGTTATTCCGTCAAGCGGACGTACACTGTCAGGCGGTATCGACCCGGCCGCATTCCATCGACCAAAACGATTTTTCGGTGCAGCACGTAATCTCGAAGAAGGCGGTAGCTTGACCATTCTTGCGACGGCTTTGATCGACACAGGTTCACGCATGGATGAAGTCATCTATGAAGAATTCAAAGGAACAGGCAATATGGAATTGCATCTTGACCGCAATCTTGCGGAACGACGGATCTTCCCAGCGCTCGACATCCGTCGCTCAGGTACACGGAAAGAAGAATTACTTATTCCAGCTGACCAACTTGAAAAGCTATGGGCGATTCGCAAAACATTTTCCGATTCGCATGACTTCACAGAACGTTTCATGAAGAAATTGCGTTTGACAAAAACAAACGAAGAGTTCTTCGATAAATTAAATGACGAAATGAAAGCCCACCGTAACGGTAAAGGGTTGTTGTAATAGCA
>CAZWAW010000124.1:0-6800 GCA_964632025.1 uncultured Sporosarcina sp. | reverse complement strand
CAGAAGGACCGCAGGGAGTGGCAGGACCAGCGGGAGCAACTGGGGCAGTAGGCGGAGTACTAGCTTTTGCAGACTTTTTTGCGTTGATGCCTAATGATAATGCAGCAACAGTTGCTTCAGGTACAGACGTGGGTTTTCCGCAAGATGGACCTACTAGTGGGTCGGATATTGTCCGAACTACCTCCGATTCATTTACCTTAGCCGCAATAGGTACTTATAAGATTTTATTCCAGGTGAGTGTGTCTGAAGCAGGACAATTGATTCTAACTCTCAATGGCGCTGATCTAGCCAATACGGTGGTAGGGCGAGCGACTGGAACTTCTCAGATAGTAGGAATGGCTCTTGTGCAAACGACAGTCAACAATTCAATACTCACTGTAAGAAATCCTACTGGCAATTCCACAGCACTAACCATCACACCTCTCGCAGGTGGAACAAGGCCTGTTTCAGCACACCTTGTTATTACGCGACTCCAATAGAAGGTGGAAATACACGACATACTCTATATCAAAGCCGGTTGCGGGCAGGTTTGTTAGCTAGCTTTCAAGCTCTCTATTAACTTGTTGCCCTCCATATAAGAAATCTCACCTTAACCCACATTATGTTTAGTAAGGATCGTTGGTTGAATTGAATAAAAAAACTAGTATAAATCCTAGTCATATATTCTAGAAAAAGAGGAAGTATTTATTCTTTCCTCTTTTTTTTTGATTGAAAACAGACAACTCAATATGATGAATGATACCACTATTTCTTCAGTAGCTTGCAGCAATCTCTCATCTCTTCCCAAAAAGCTAAAAAAGTATAGTAAATGTTGAAATAGTACTATTGTTAGCGCTTTCATATTGAATTTTCTGAGTTTATGATTAAGTAGTAAATACTGTTCATTCAAAAAGAGAGGGGTAAAAAAATGATTAAGAAATTCAAGGGATTAACATTTTTGGGGATTTTGTTAGTGTTCGTGCTCGTAGCTGCTGGATGTAATGGCGGTGGAGGTAGTTCGGTTGATGTAGGAATTGTGTTGCCGACGAAGGATGAACCTCGATGGGTACAGGATGAGCAACGTTTCAAGGATGCATTAGCAGATTCAGATTATTCGACGGAAATTCTATTTAGTCAAGGGTCTTCAGCGAAAGAGAAAGAAAATGTAGAGGCATTATTAAATAAAGGCATCAAGGTATTAATTATCACTCCTCATGATGGTGCGGCTGCTGCATCTGCGGTAGAAGCGGCGAAAAAAGAGGGTGTAACTGTTATAGCATATGACCGTTTAATTACAGATACGGATGCAGTGGATTATTATGTAACATTCGATAGTTTAGCAGTAGGTGCTGCACAAGCACAGTATTTAGTAGACAATGCACAGGGGTCTGACGTTCCGCTTTACCTATATGCAGGAGCAGCTTCAGATAACAACGCATTCTTATTCTTCGAAGGAGCTTGGAAAGTGCTTCAACCGAAAATTGCAGATGGTACCTTTAAAGTTGCCAACTCAAGTGAGGCAGAGGCGTTAAAAGATTCATCGGATCTTTCGCGCGACCAACTAGGGAAAATTATTGGTCAAATTACCACGAACTGGGATGCAAACGAAGCGAAAAACAAAGCGCAAACACATTTAACAGCTGCGGGCGATGACCTAAAAGGTGATGTTGCAGTTCTGGCTCCGAATGATGGAACTGCTCGGTCAATTGCAGACGTATTTGCCTCTGATAGTGCAATTTCAAGCTACTTTGTGACAGGGCAAGATGCAGAGAAGGCATCTATTCAATACATCATCGACGGAAAACAATCGATGACGGTGTTCAAAGACGTTCGTGCATTAGTAAAAGATGCGATGGGAATGGCAGTTGAAATCTTAGATGGCAAGACACCAGAAACAACAGGTTCTTATGATAATGGTTCAATTGAAGTTAAAGCGAAACAAACGAACGTCATCGTGGTGAATAAAGATAACGTGAAATCTGAGCTAATTGATTCTGAATACTATGAGGCAAGTGAATTCACAGGCTTAAAGTAAAAGTGTCACATTGGAAAAGGAAAAATAGTGATAGCGTAATCTATCACTATTTCTCCATTTCTATTTTGTTTGGGTTAGGGAGGCGATGGAATGAGCGACTATATTTTAGAGATGAATGACATATCTAAAGAGTTCCCGGGGGTCAAGGCCCTATCGAACGTGAATTTCAAGGTGAGAAAAGGAGAAATTCATTGTTTGGTCGGTGAGAATGGTGCAGGGAAATCGACACTGATGAAGGTGTTGAGTGGAGTCTATCCATATGGCACATACGATGGAGATATTGTTTTTGAAGATCAAGTTCAACAGTTCAAGGAGATTAGCGATAGTGTGAAGGCTGGTATTGGCATCATTTATCAAGAGTTGGCACTTTTTCCTGATTTGGCTGTCTATGAAAATATATTTGCTGGCAACGAAGTGAAGAAAGGTCCATTCGTTGATTGGAATCAAACGATCGTTCAAGCTACGCAAATACTGAAAAAAGTAAAGTTGAAAGTGACACCGGAAACATTGATTAGGGAATTAAGTGTGGGAAAACAACAGCTTGTTGAAATTGCCAAAGCATTAAGTAAAGATGTAAATTTGCTGATTTTAGATGAGCCGACGGCAGCACTGAATGAAGATGACAGTGAAAATTTGTTGAAACTCCTAAAGGAACTAAAAAGCCAAGGAATTAGCTGCATTATGATTTCCCATAAGTTGAAGGAAGTTATCGAGATAGCGGATAAAGTAACGATTTTACGGGATGGAAAGACGATTTGTACGCTAGATGCAAATAAAGGGGAAGTAGCGGAAAATGTCATTATCAAAAACATGGTAGGGCGTGAAATCGAAGACATTTACCCGAAACATCCGGATAAGAAAATCGGGGATACGGTCCTTAAATTGGCTAATTGGTCTGCGTATGACACGCAACTAGGAAGAAATGTTGTGAAAAACATCGATCTTCACGTGAAAAAAGGCGAAATTATTGGGATCGCGGGTCTGATGGGGTCCGGTCGTACAGAGCTTGCCCTTAGTATTTTTGGGAATCCAAAAAACTATAAGCTACAAGGAAATCTGGAGATTCAAGGGGAACCAAAAGTGCTGAAGCATACAAGCGATGCGATTAAGGCTGGTATTGCGTATGTAACGGAGGATCGAAAAGGAGACGGCTTATTTTTATTACAGGATATTAAGAGCAATGTCTCGGCCGCACATCTGAAAGGGATTTCGAAGAAGGGGATTCTCAATTTAAATGAAGAAGTGAAGGTCGGCAAAGAGTACAAAGACTCGTTGTATATTAAAGCAAGTTCACTAGAGCAAATAGTTGGCAAACTGAGTGGTGGAAACCAGCAAAAAGTCTCGCTTGGGAAATGGTTGTTTACTGGACCTAAGATCTTGATCTTAGATGAACCAACAAGAGGAATTGATGTTGGGGCAAAATTTGAAATTTATACGATTATGAATCAGCTGATTGACGAAGGTATGAGTATTATTATGATTTCCTCTGAACTTGGTGAGGTACTAGGGATGAGTGATCGTATCTATGTTATGGCGAACGGTGCCATAAAAGGAGAATTGACGATGAAGGAAGCGACACAAGAAACGATTATGGAACTTGCGACGCAATAGGGGGGATAACAATGGAATTTTATAAAGAAACTAAAGCGCTCGTCAAAGCCAATATTCGAGATTACGGGATGTATATTGCGTTAATCGTTATTTTGTTAACATTTACGATTATGACGAATGGTTTGTTTATGTCTTCACGAAACATTAGTAACTTACTGGATTCTGCTGGTTATATTGCGGTTTTGGCAGTTGGGATGACCCTTGTTATCGTCATCCGCCATATTGATTTATCGGTTGGTTTTTTAGCAGGATTTCTAGGCGCGATTACCGCCATTTTCTTGACGCAGATGGGCATATCGGTATGGATCACTATCCCGGTAATTTTACTATTAGGTGCAATCATTGGGTTATTTAACGGGGTATTAGTTGCTAAAATTGGAATTCCATCATTTGTTGCTACGCTAGCTGGGATGTTAATTTTCCGTGGTGCGCTCCTTCAGGTCACAGAAAAAACGGGAACGATTATTGTTAGGGATGAACAATTCAATGCAATCGGGAACGGATTTATTCCATCGATTATGCAAATTAATGGCTTGCATCTACTGACGTTATTAGTAGGATTTGCCGGAGTCCTATTTTATATTTACAATGAAATCTCCAATCGTCGCAACAAGCTGACGTATGGCTTTGATGTAATGTCTAAGGGAATCTTTAGCGTAAAGCTTGTTTTAATATCAGCGATTATCGCTTACATTACTTGGATTTTAGCAGGCTATAACGGATTCTCTTGGACGGTTGTCATTATAATAATCGTTGTCCTAATCTATCACTTCTTAACGACTAAAACAGTACTCGGTCGTCACATTTATGCAGTCGGTAGTAATCCGGAGGCCGCGCATTTAAGTGGGATCAATGTACAAAAGATTACATATATCGTCTTCGGTTCTATGGGGATGCTCGCAGCGTTATCTGGAATTCTATTTACATCTCGACTTCAATCGGCAACGACCACAGCTGGAACTCTCTTTGAGCTTGACGCGATTGCGGCGGCATATGTAGGTGGAGTATCGTCTGCAGGTGGGGTCGGTAAAGTAACAGGTGCTATTATCGGAGCCATCGTGATGGCCTCGTTATCGAGTGGGATGAACTTACTTGGAGTAGGAATTTCCTATCAATATATGATTCGCGGTGGTGTTTTAGCTGGAGCAGTAATCTTTGACGTTATGACACGTAAGCAAAGGGCTTAAAAGAGAATAGCAGTATAACTAGGCATCCTATTTATTGGGTGCCTGATGTCGTTTTGTAAGTCATTGTTAATTCCTTGCCAGGTGATAAGATGAAAGAAACAAGCTTAAGGAAAGGGTAAGGAATATGCGGAAAAAATTTGTATTTATACTTGTCGTACTCATTATGATTTTTAGCTATTTGACTATTGTGTCCGCAACTAAGGCGCTTCGTTCAACTAGTGATAGGCCTGCTAACCTTCCCTTTGTCACGGAATCGATTCGTCTCGTACTTATTACACAAGAGCTTGATACTCCATTTTGGAATAAGGTCGGCCAAGGGGCATTGAAGCGGGCACAGGAAGAAAATGTACAGCTTGAAGTATGGGGAAGCTATGGAAACAACCAAGATGATTTTTTGAAGACAATGGAAGTTGCGATTCATTCAAAAGTGGATGGAATTATCGTGCAGGGACTAGATAATGAAGAATTTAAAGAGCTAACAAAGGTTAAGGCAGCTTTTTATGGGATTCCAGTCATTACCGTCGTGAATGATGTGCCGGTGGAAGAGAGCTTGCGAAAAACATATGTTGGTTCGGATCAGTTTGGGGCAGGAGAAATGGTTGCTCGTCAATTGATAAAAGAAATGGGCACGTCAGGAGAAGTGATTATTCTTGGTGATCAAGAGCAAGCACATTACCAAAAAGAACGTATAGCTGGTATTCGGGATGTATTAAGTAGGTACCCGGAAATCGAAATGATTGTTAGAGGGACGGCAGATGCAAAGGAACAAGTAATGGCGACGACACAACAGCTGATGAATGAAGTGCCGCGAGCCTCTGCATTTATAGCCATCAATGCAAATTATGCTGGTCCGATGATTCAAGAAATCGGAAGACGTACCCAGGTAGAGCCGTATTATATTTATACCTTCGATGACGGGGTAGGTTCAACTGTTCTCTTAGAGCAAGGTAAGCTCGATGGGATTTTGGAGCAAAAGCCAGAAGAGATGGGCAGTGAAAGTGTGAAGCGGTTGATGCAGTGGATTTCAGGCGAGACTGTCCCACTCGATTCAAATGGTTATCTCACCGAAACACGCATGGTTAAGGCGGAAGGTGAAGCACCATGATGACGATTCAAAAAAAAATTTGGATACTCGTTTCCGTTGTGTTGCTGATTATGGGGATTATTTGGTTGGCACTTACGCACTATAATCAGAAGACGCAGGAACAATCCAATGATATTTTACAACGCTATTTGCGGATGAATGAAGTGACAACTGCTAGCCAACAACTAATTACCAATTTAAATAACTATTTGCTCGACCCAACATCTGATCATAAGCAACAGATTGAGAAAAGCATAGTCGTTATTGAAGCGGTGCAACAGGATGTAGCAGAGCTGAGAAACGTGGAAAATGCATTTTCAGTAACTAATTATATTCATTTAATCGATAGCCTTATTGAGACGACGAATCGCTCTGTTATGTTTTCAGAGGAGCAAGAAATAGAGGGGTCGACCAACGAATTTAATGAAGCAAATCGTATTTCTATGTACATATCTGAAATGACCTTGACGATTTTAGACCGAGAGTTGAAGACCTCTAACCGATTTTATCGAGGTATTATCAAGCAATCGGAGGAGCTGGAAAAGCTAGGAATCTGGCTATTGCTATTGATTACTGTCGTGTTACTTTTGGCTACCTACTGGTTTTCACTTAGTATTACGCGGCCGATTCATCAGCTCACGAAAGCCGCTAACGCATTGTCGCAAGGTCGTTTTAATCAACAGATTGAAGTGCAATCCAATGATGAGATTGCCTTTTTAGCACAGACCTTTGATGAGATGCGGATAAATATTAATGATTTAATAGTAGAAATTCAACAAAAGGCCCAGCTCGAGCATGAGCTTCAGCAAAGTAAGTTGTTGTTGAAGGAGAGTCAATTTAGAAGCTTGCAGAACCAGATAAATCCACATTTTTTATTCAACACATTGAACACATTGTCGAAAAA
>CAZWAW010000123.1:0-6831 GCA_964632025.1 uncultured Sporosarcina sp. | reverse complement strand
GCCGGATTGAATGACTTCTATTAAGCATCACATGATTAGATGCATACTCTTTGTTAAAGGTAAGCAAAAAGTACATTATTAAACGTGCAAGAGTGCCCCAAATTGCATCTTCGGGAACTTACACTTTCTATAGAATGTCATCTGCTCTTTTCTTCCAAACAACTGCATTTTTCACTTGGACATTGTAGCCACACTAGGATCCCTCAGTAAATCTGACATGAATAGTTAGCCGTAAGCGGGCCGGAAATAGTCCAGTGAAAATGAAGGTCATCAAGCCCTTCTCACCAGTACTTTATGTAACTAAATGGTTAATCAACAAACATGGGAAATTAGTCGAAAAAACGTACGTTCGCTTTTTGCTCGTCAAAAGATGGGTAAAGTGATAAGATAGAAGTAACTGATAGAGGAGGTTTTTCCGATGATCGGAAAATTCAATTTGCAAGCCCCTTATACACCACAAGGCGATCAGCCGTCTGCAATCGCACAACTATTAGAAGGACATAACCGAGGTGAGAAGCACCAAACTTTGCTCGGTGCAACCGGGACTGGGAAAACATTCACCGTTTCAAATGTCTTAACGGAAATTAACAAACCGACTCTCGTTATCGCTCACAACAAAACATTAGCGGGTCAATTATATAGTGAATTTAAAGAATTTTTTCCTGACAATGCTGTTGAATACTTTGTCAGTTTCTATGATTATTATCAGCCAGAAGCGTATATTGCGCATACCGACACCTTCATTGAAAAAGACTCAAGCATCAATGACGAAATTGATAAATTGCGTCACTCTGCCACATCTTCCTTATTTGAAAGGAATGACGTGCTCATTGTGGCATCTGTCTCCTGTATTTATGGTCTAGGTTCCCCAGAAGAATACAGCGCACATGTTGTATCGCTTCGTCCAGGTATGGAAATCGGACGCAATGAACTGCTACGTAGATTTGTAGATGTTCAATACGAACGGAATGATATAAGTTTCACTCGGGGTACGTTCCGGGTACGCGGCGATGTTGTTGAACTTTTACCAGCATCCCAGGATGAACATTGCTTACGTATCGAGTTTTTCGGTGATGAAATCGAACGGATTCGCGAAGTGGATTCATTGACAGGTGAAATTCTTGGCGAACGTGAACACGTCGCCATATTCCCCGCATCTCACTTTGTCACCGGTGAAGAAAAGATGGTCAAGGCAATTGAAAACATTGAGATAGAATTAGAAGAACGTTTGAAAGAATTTCGTGCCCAGGACAAACTATTGGAAGCGCAGCGTCTTGAACAGCGGACGCGCTATGATCTTGAAATGATGCGGGAAATGGGCTTCTGTTCGGGTATCGAAAACTATTCTCGTCATTTAACGCTCCGTCCTGCTGGAGCAATACCATATACGCTGCTCGACTATTTCCCAGATGATTTCCTAGTCATAGTAGATGAAAGTCATGTCTCGCTGCCACAAATACGCGGTATGTATAACGGTGACCAGGCACGAAAAAACGTCCTTGTTGACCATGGTTTCCGTCTGCCTTCAGCACTCGACAACAGACCGCTGACATTCCAAGAATTCGAAGACCATGTCCACGAAGCGATTTATGTTTCTGCGACACCAGGTCCTTATGAAATCGAGCATACACCCGAAATGGTTCAACAGATTATCCGCCCGACTGGCCTATTAGATCCGACGATTGAAATCCGTCCGATTGAAGGACAGATTGACGATTTGATAGGTCAAATAAGAGAACGGACGAAAAAGAACGAACGAGTTCTAATTACGACGTTAACAAAGAAAATGTCCGAAGACTTGACCGATTACTTGAAGGAAATTGGTATAAAAGTTCAATACCTTCATTCTGATATTAAAACACTTGAACGAATTGAAACGTTACGAGAACTGCGAATAGGCACATATGATGTCCTTGTAGGGATTAACCTCCTAAGGGAAGGGATAGACATTCCGGAAGTATCGCTTGTTGTGATTCTAGATGCGGATAAGGAAGGATTCCTTCGTTCTGAGCGAGCACTTATTCAGACGATGGGCCGCGCTGCCCGTAACTCCAATGGACATGTCATTTTGTACGCAGATAGGATGACGGACTCCATGGCGAAAGCAATTGGTGAAACGGAGCGACGTAGGGATATTCAACGAAAATATAACGAAGAGCATGGCATAACGCCGACGACAATTAAAAAGGAAATCCGTGATGTGATTCGCGCAACCGCAGTATCAGAAGAAGCTATTTCCTATTTAGAAAAAGTAACACAGGGCAAGAAATTGACAAAAGACGAAAAAGCAACACTTCTAGTCACTTTGGAAAAAGAGATGAAAGAGGCGGCGAAAGCACTCGACTTCGAACGTGCTGCTGAACTAAGGGATACAATCATGGAATTGAAGGCTGAAAGGTAGGGTTTTTATGAAGAATAAAGAAATCATTATACAAGGCGCACGTGCGAATAATTTAAAAAACATTAACATAAATATTCCACGTGACAAATTGGTCGTCATGACAGGACTTTCGGGGTCGGGGAAATCTTCGCTCGCATTCGATACAATTTACGCGGAAGGACAGCGGAGATATGTTGAATCATTGTCTTCTTATGCAAGACAGTTTCTAGGTCAGATGGACAAGCCGGATGTAGATGTTATTGAAGGACTATCGCCGGCAATTTCAATTGACCAAAAGACGACAAGCCGCAATCCCCGCTCGACCGTCGGAACTGCGACGGAAATATACGACTATCTTCGTCTTCTTTATGCACGTGTAGGTAAACCAATCTGCCCAATTCACGGAACGGAAATTTCGTCTCAAACAATTGAGCAAATGGTTGACCGCCTTATGAAATTACCGGACCGTGCGCGTATTCAAGTTCTGGCACCGATTGTTTCGGGTCGTAAAGGAACGCATGTGAAATTAATCGAAGATATTAAGAAACAAGGGTATGTACGAATTCGTGTTAACGGTGAAATTATAGACCTCGACGACAATATTGAATTAAACAAAAACAAGAAGCATACAATAGAAGTTGTCATCGACCGGATTGTTATGAAGGAAGATATTGCGGCACGCCTGAGCGACTCACTTGAATCAGCTCTTCGTCTCGCGGATGGAACTGTGTTGGTTGACGTCATGGACGGCGAAGAACTCTTGTTTAGTGAACATCATGCTTGCCCATTATGCGGTTTTTCAATTGGTGAACTTGAACCAAGAATGTTTTCATTCAACAGTCCGTTTGGCGCTTGTCAGGAATGTGATGGGCTGGGGACAAAGCAAGAAGTAGACCCGGATTTAATCATGCCAGACCCAACGCTATCGTTAAAAGATCATGCGATTGCGCCGTGGGAACCGACAAGTTCACAATACTATCCGGAACTCTTAAAAACTGTCGCGGATCATTTTGGTATATCTATGGATGTACCGGTAAATGAATTGCCAGACGATGAACTTGATAAAATATTAAATGGCTCAAAAGATGTAAAAATTCGATTCCGTTACACAAACGAATTTGGGGGCACGCGGGATAGTAATATCTACTTCGAAGGTGTTTTGGCAAATGTAGAACGCCGCTATAAAGAAACTTCTTCAGATTATATCCGGGAACAGATGGAAAAGTATATGTCACAGCGGCCGTGTCCAACATGTGCTGGGTACCGGTTAAAGGAAGAGTCGCTCGCGGTAAAAGTGAATGGAGTCCATGTTGGAAAAGTGACGGAATTGTCCATTACTGAGGCAGACCAGTTTTTCAAAAATCTTGTGCTATCAGAAAAAGATACACAAATTGCAAAGCTTATATTACGTGAAATCGAAGAGCGTCTCGGATTCCTTATAAATGTTGGACTCGATTATTTGTCGTTATCGAGGGCGGCTGGAACGCTATCTGGCGGGGAAGCACAGCGAATTCGATTGGCAACGCAAATTGGTTCAAGACTGACGGGCGTTCTTTATATTTTAGATGAACCATCTATTGGACTTCATCAGCGGGATAATGATCGGCTCATCGGTACGTTGAAAAGTATGCGCGATATCGGCAATACATTGATTGTTGTTGAGCATGATGAAGATACGATGATGGCTGCCGATTATTTAATTGATATCGGACCTGGCGCTGGTGTCGCAGGGGGAGAAATCGTTTCTGCAGGTACACCTGAACACGTAATGAAAGATCCTAAATCACTAACAGGTCAATATTTGAGCGGCAAGAAATTTATCCCACTTCCATTGGAAAGACGTAAGCTAGATGGACGAAAAATCGTCATTAAAGGGGCATCTGAAAATAATTTAAAAAATGTAAATGTCGATATTCCACTGGGCCAATTCATAGCTGTGACAGGTGTTTCAGGATCGGGGAAAAGCACGCTTATCAATCAAGTACTTTACAAAGTGCTCGCCCAGAAATTGAATCGTTCTAAGCAGAAACCGGGCCAATATAAATCTGTTATAGGGCTTGAAGAGCTTGAAAAGGTCATTGAAATCGACCAATCCCCAATTGGACGGACACCGAGATCCAATCCAGCGACCTATACGGGCATGTTTGATGATGTACGGGATATGTTTGCTTCTACGAATGAAGCTAAAGTCCGCGGTTATAAAAAAGGGCGCTTCAGTTTTAACGTTAAGGGTGGTCGTTGTGAAGCGTGTCGTGGCGATGGAATTATTAAAATCGAAATGCATTTTTTACCGGACGTCTATGTACCTTGTGAGGTTTGTCATGGGAAACGATATAATAGGGAAACACTAGAAGTGACCTACAAAGGTAAAAATATTGCAGATGTCCTTGCTATGACAGTTGATGATGCACTCGTGTTTTTTGAAAATATCCCTAAAATTAGCCGTAAGCTCCAGACGATTGTTGATGTTGGGCTAGGTTATATTAATCTAGGCCAGCCGGCAACAACACTGTCAGGCGGGGAAGCACAACGGGTGAAACTTGCTTCTGAACTGCACAAACGCTCGAATGGAAAGTCGTTTTATATTCTTGACGAACCGACGACGGGCCTTCATGTCCATGATATTGCCAAATTACTTATCGTTCTGCAACGCCTTGTCGATACGGGGAATACGGTACTCGTTATCGAGCATAACCTGGATGTCATTAAAACTGTCGATTACATTATCGACATAGGGCCTGAAGGTGGTGATAAAGGCGGGCAAATTATCGCAACAGGTACTCCTGAAAAGGTGGCAGAATCCACAGTTTCATATACAGGTTATTATTTAAAACCAGTTCTTGAGCGTGAACGGAACCGAATGGAAATGATGATTGAAGATGCAGAAAAAGTTTCGAAATGAAACCTTTTCCACATCCACTCGTATATATAGTTAGTCATAAAATAACGGAGTAATCCGGATCACCACACTACTAGGAGGCGTAATGATGCAAAATGAACGGAAACGGATTTTAGCAATGCTGGAAAACGGTACGATCACGACCGAGGAAGCATTGACACTTCTAGAAACATTAGGGAAAACGGGCCAAGTGGAAAAAAATGCTGAGGCTAAAAAGGCCACTGTAGAGTCGCAAGAATTGGAAGAACAATATAGTGAACCAAAACAACAAGAAAAAGTAGATCCATTTGAAAAGGCTGAGCCTATTATCGAGGACAAGGATCAAGATCAGCCTTCTATGGATGAATTTCTTGAAGATTTGACTAAGGATTTTACGAATGTTGGAGACAGATTCATGCAATTCATGCAGACGGCTGTTCAAAAAGTGAAATCATTCGACTTTGACTCGCCATTTGGCAATACAGTTACGTTCGACCATACAATAACTAAGCCAGCAACCGAAATCGACGAAGTCATCATCGATATCGACAACGGTAAAGTGACAATCCATACCGGTGAAATAGAGGAAGTACGAGCAGATTTCACGGTGAAAACCTATAATAGTGAATCAGAAGAAAAAGCGAAAAAAGATTTTCTTGATAAGTTACTGTTCGTTAATGACGAAGGGAAAATAAGAATTTCAAGCGATTTGAAAATGGTTCAAGTAAATGTTGAATTATTCATCCCGAAAAAGGATTATGCGAGAATTTCCGCACGTTTACTGAACGGCTCATTTAAAATGAAAGATGCAACGGCTGACAAGGTAAAAGTGAAGACTGCAAACGGGAAAATCGAGATTGCTGGATTGACGTTCAAAAACGGAGAGTTCGAAACTGTTAATGGCTCAATCGGTCTGAACGGTGTGACTGCTACTACAATTGAAGCAGAAACGCTGAACGGGCGCGTGTACATCGATGGTGCTGTGAAAGATGTAGAGGCACAATCATTAAACGGACATGTCGTGGTTACAACGACAGATCCGGCTGCAGAGAAAATTGAAGCAAAAACAATGAGCGGTACAGTTGAAATTTACATTCCAGCAGGCGTTGCCCTATCAGGTGAAATTGCGTCCAATATGGGGCGATTGGACTTGAAGCTTGATGATGTCGATCGGACAATCGAGCAGGAACAATTGCTACATCGGACAATCCGTTTTAAAAAGGACGTAGAAGGAAATCCATCTCCGTTACACATTTTTGGAGAAGCGAAAACGGGCTCTGTTCTCGTTTGTTATAACGCTAAAAAAGAATAACGTACTAAAAGGACTGTTACTCCACCAATTACGGTGTAGTAACAGTCCTTTTTAATTGAAATACCACGTCTGTTGATTAACCAAGTAACCAGCAAATATCTTGATCACACACCGGGGGCTACGTGAATAGGTGCATTTGGATTGCTTGGATTGAACGACTACTATACCATTATCTGGATGTCTGGATGTCTGGATGTCTGGATGTCTGGATGTGTAGGGATGCGACTTTGTCGCATCCCTACACACTTTTACCGTTAATCG
>CAZWAW010000122.1:0-6890 GCA_964632025.1 uncultured Sporosarcina sp. | reverse complement strand
ATTTCACATCAAAAAATATCTTTGTTACACTCTATTAATAGACAGTTCTATTTAGGGGTGCTCAATATGAAATTGTTCATCAAAAAAGCAAAACCTATTATAATCCATCCAACTACCTTGATTTTAGTGTTACTCTTCATCAAAATCATCGCATTTCGTGTCGTCGTTTTTCATAATAAATCTGTCTTTCATATTGCACTCATTGAATTTCCACTATGGGCATTCTTACTTTCCCTCATCGTTCTCTTCGTAAAGAAACGGACGTGGACAGGCATCTTCGTATTCAATACGATATTGTCTGTATTATTTATCGCAATTATTTACTACACACGTTACTTTTCAACAATTCCATCCTATTATGATTTACAGCAACTTTATCAATCGAATTCTGTAGGAGGAACAGTCGGTCTTCTAAGCAAGCCCTATGATTTCCTCTTTTTCCTGGACCTACTACTTATCCTCCCAATTGCATATTACTTTAATGCCAAAAAAATAAAATCTTCAGTTAGGGTAACTAGACAAATAGCGATTCTATTTGGAAGTATTGGTCTTATTACTACACTACTAGCTTTTAGGCAACCACTTATTGACGTTTCTTATTTTGCAAAAGAGAACGGCTATTTACAATCGCAAGCAGTGCAAGTTTTCACGCGCAGCTTTGGCATCGCACTAGCTTCTGATGTTAATTTATCAGAACAAGACATTGAAAAACTCAAAGGGAATGACTTCGTTCCCGCAAATGAGCATGATTCCTACGGTATTGCTAAGGATCGTCATGTATTCGTCATTCAAGTCGAGTCATTGCAAGGTTTTGTGATCAATAGAAAAGTGAACGACCAAGAAATCACACCGAATTTAAATGCCTTATTGAAAGATAGTGCGTATTTCGATAACGTGTACCAGCAAATCGGGGCAGGCAACACTTCTGATGCAGAATGGCTTATGCACACGTCCATTTACCCCGAGGGTATGGATCCGACTGTCAATGTTATTAATGGAGAGCCAGTCCCTTCTCTACCTCGAACGTTGAAATGGAATGGCTATGGTACAGCAACTTATCATGCAGATGACATTGCCTATTGGAGCCGCGAAAAACTCTATCCAGCACTCGGTTTTGACTACGTTTATACCGATATAGAAATTCCATCAGAACAAGAAATAGGATTTGGGCCAGCAGATGAAGTACTGTTCGATTTTGCTTCTAAACAACTTCCCGGACAATTAAAAAAACATGAAAAAATTTACTCAAACATCATTACACTGACAAGCCATACACCATTTGAAATGCCCGAAGATCTTCAATATCTGATGTTACCGGACAGTTATACCAACACATATATCGGCAATTATCTTCAATCAGTCCGCTATACAGACGAGCAGATTGGGGTATTCATTGATACGTTGAAAGAAACAGGCTTATATGACAATTCGTTGATTCTACTCTACGGAGATCATTCAGGTGTTCACGGGGCTCCTGTCACTAAAGACGATGAGGCTATCCTTTTAGATTTACTCGGCCATCCCTACAACTTACAAGATCGTTTTATAGTGCCGGTCATTTTTTCGGGAGGCGGACTTTTCACTAGGGAAACAATTAGCCACTTAGGCGGTCAAATTGACCTGATGCCTACACTGTTGAATTTACTTGGCATTGAGCATGACGCGCAGATGATGGGTCACGATTTGTTTCATTACGAAAACAATCTACTCGGCATGCGTTACCACCTGCCAGGTAGCTCCTTCATAAACGATGACACGTTGTATGTTGCGCCAAGCGCTAAATTACCTGCAATTCTCTACAATTTGGAAACCATGAAAGAGAAATCCCGGACAAATAAAACACAGCAATCCATCGACAATGCCCTTCAAATCATGCAACAATCCGATCAAATCTTAAAATCGTATAGCAATCGAAAGTAACAGAAAAGGGGGTTATTGAGCGTATTACGTAACTAGAACTACCCCTCTTACTAAACGAGCCTTTCCTTCAATAGATTGGCTCAGTTATGCATGGTACAGATTATCCGTCCATCAAGTTTTCAATTTCTTCTATTGAATTCTACTGTACAACACAAAACTCCTATCTTCATTAAGATAGGAGTTTTTCTCTATTTAAAAATCAAAGTTATCCGGATCTGGACCAACTCGGTGATTCTGATCCAAGCTATCGATGCGTTTCATATCATCCGTCGTTAATTCAAAATCAAACACGGTTGCATTTTCAGCAATACGATGCTCATTCGTTGATTTCGGAATTGTAATAACGCCATTTTGTAAATCCCATCGTAAAATAACTTGGGCAATGGATTTACCATATTTATCGGCGATTTCTTGAAGGTCTGTATTATCGAGCAATTCTCCCTGCATGAGTGGGGACCATGCTTCCAACTGAATATCTTGTTGCTGACAAAATGCTTGCAGTTCTTTTTGCGTCAAACGTGGATGGTACTCCACTTGGTTCACCATTGGTTTAATTTCCGCATCCTTCATCAAATCTTCAAGATGATGAATTTGGAAATTACTTACGCCAATTGCTTTAACACGTCCTTCTATATAAAGTGTTTCTAGCGCTCTCCATGCCTCTTTATATTTACCTGCTACTGGCCAGTGAATAAGGTATAAATCTAAATAATCTAAACCTAGTTTCGTTAAGCTCTCTTCATAAGCTGCAATTGTTGATGCGTAGCCCAACTCTGAATTCCAAACTTTTGATGTGATAAATAAATCTTCTCTCGCAATACCTGTTACCTCAAGCGCTTCACGAACACCTTGTCCTACGCCAACTTCATTGCCGTAAATCGACGCTGTATCGATACTGCGATAGCCATGTGTAATCGCAGTTTTCACCGCATTTATTAATTCTTGACCCTCTTCCACCTTAAATACCCCTAGACCTAGCCAAGGCATTTTCGTACCGTTATGCAACGTTGTTGTCGATTGTAGGTTTTTCATTAATTAATTTCCTCCTATTTTTTAATTAAAGTTGCGTTGCGGATTGTACGGTTCCAATCAACCCCCTTCAGGATAGATTAATCCTTTGCTGATCTTTTCTTTCAAGCGCCCGACTGACGCCCGTTAATATGGCTGCAATCAATACCATTGCTCCCCCGATCCAAGCCGTGTGAATGAGCCCAATCGAATCAGTTACCACTCCACCTACGTAGGCCCCCATCGCGATCCCCGCATTAAATGCAGCTATGTTCATAGCGGAAGCAACATCTACTGCACTCGGGACAAAACGTTCAGCTAACATGACGACATACACTTGAAGTCCCGAAACGTTCATAAATGCAAACAAACCCATGAAAAGTATTGTTACTAAACCAACGACCTTAAATGGTGCCGTAAATGTTAATATGAAAAGCACAATCGCTTGAGCAATAAACATATAGAACAGTGAACCAATCGGGTTTTTATTTGACAGCTTCCCACCAATCATATTACCAATTGCAATCGCAATACCGTAAACAAGTAAGATGATCACTATTGTTCCTTGTTTAAATCCTGTTATCGTCTGAAGCAACGGAGATAAGTACGTGAATACAACAAATGTTCCTCCGTATCCCAATGCTGTAATGGTCAATACTAGCAATATCCGACTATTTGTTATGAGCTTAACTTGGTCTCGAATCGTTGTCGGAGTACTTTGACGTAAATCGGATGGAACAAGAATACTATTCGCAATAAACCCTATAATCCCTATGACTACGATCGCCACAAAGGCAAAGCGCCAACCAAACTGTTGACCAATAAATGTCCCAAAAGGAACTCCTGTAATCGTAGCAACAGTAAGTCCTGTAAACATGATTGAAATCGCGCTTGCTCTGCGATTTTCAGGAACTAAATCAGCAGCAATCGTCGATCCAATTGACATAAACACACCATGTGCAAACGCTGAAATGACACGGGCCACAAGCAAAATGGTAACACTTGTTGCACCCGCCGCAATCCCGTTTCCTATGATAAAGACTATCATAATCCATAATAACAATGTTTTCCGTGGCATTCTTGATGTGAGTGATGTTAAAATCGGAGCACCTATCATTACACCTAACGCATATAGGGATACAGTTAGCCCCGCCGTTGTCACTGATATATCTAAGTCTTGGGAAATCAGAGGCAACAGCCCAACACTAATAAATTCTGTTGTTCCGATTGCGAATGCACTAACAGCTAATGCAAGTAGTGCAAACATACTTCTCTTTTTATCTAAAGTCATTTTTTTCATCCTTTCTTTTCCGATGTTGTATGATTGAATTTACATAGAGTACAATAAATACCTCGTGCAATTCACCTGCAAATGTTAGTATGAGTCACAGGGATCAAAAAGAAAAGTACGCACTTTAAAGTACTATAGGTACCAAGAAGTACTATAGGTACTTTTCGGTACCTATAGTAAGGAGGATTAGCATGACAAAAAAGAAGTATAATATATCCGTCGAAGCGACATTAGAAGTAATCGGTGGCAAATGGAAATGTGTAATTCTTTGCCATTTAACACATGGTAAGAAACGGACGAATGAATTGAAACGTCTTATGCCTGACATCACACAAAAAATGCTCACGCAACAATTACGTGAACTAGAAGCAGATGGCGTTATTAACCGGATTGCTTACAACCAGGTTCCACCGAAAGTAGAATATGAATTGAGTGAATATGGTTTAAGTTTAGAGGGCATATTAGATTCGCTATGTGCATGGGGGAACTTACATATTATGAAGGTATATGGAGATAAGTTTTCCGTTCTAGAGGATAGTATTTTAAACGATAAACTAAAATAATAATCCATAAAAATTGAGCGTAGGTGCCTTAAAAAGGGAAATCTAATCGGATTTTAAAGAAGCCCTGTCATTTACCTATCAATGCAGAAAAAAAGGCGTATTTCGTATGAAATAACTACGAAACACGCCTTTTTTTTATTGATAACATTATTAAATCCATCTACCTACAATCGGATAATTGTACTTTTCGTCATTTAGTGATTTGACGATTGCTATGATTGGAACAATCAACCACATTAAACCAAATCCAATTAGCATTGGAATACCGACAATTACGATAATAAGAATCGTAGAAACAACAATCAGTGCCCCCATGACCAGTTGGAATAAGATTGCTTGTATCGCCATCCTTTTGACCTCTAAATCATCAATAACTAGATAAATGATAAAAGGCACCAAAAACGGCATGAAGAAAGCACTGGCATGAACCAACACTTTTAACCCTTTATTCTCCATATAATAAACCTCCCTAGCTTTTCTAGTATCTTATTATACGGATGAGAGCGCGGTAAGATTCATTTATTTCAACTGGAGCTTGTCGTACATTTCATTGATTTTATCCACATCAACTTTTTCACGCACTTCATCTGATACACTATATTTCACTTTAAGCGTTAAAATTCGCTTTACACTTTCATTCAGTCGTTGTTCTGTGATTACTCCTGTTTCAATAGCTTTTATGAGCGCATTGAATGTGTTTAGTTGAACTTCATAATCACTAACTACAAGTAGTAAGTCACTCCCTGCGATGAAGGACTGAACAGCCGCCTCCGGTATTGCATAGTTACTCACGATTGCTCCCATCGTCAGGTCATCCGTTATGACGACACCTTCAAATTGCATTTCGTCGCGAAGTAATCCCGTGATAATAGCTTTTGACATTGAGGATGGGTAATCAGGATCGAGTACGGGAAATAAAATATGAGCAACCATAACAACGTCAGCGCCTTCTTCAATTGCCTTTTGAAATGGAACTAGCTCTACACTACGAAGTGTTTCCAAAGTTGTTTCCACTTTCGGCAACGCCTTATGTGAATCAACTACCGTATCACCGTGTCCAGGGAAATGTTTAACGACAGAAATAATGCCATTGTCCATCATTCCGTGCATCGTCGATATGCCTAGCTGAGCAACTTGAGTAGGATCTGATCCAAATGAGCGATCCCCGATAACTGGATTTCTTGAGTTGCTATTAACATCTAATACAGGTGCAAAGTTCATATTATAACCGAATTCGTTAAGCACCTTAGCTAAATAGACGCCAGTACGATAATTCAATGATTCATCATTGAGTTTTCCGATTTTCTCACTCGTAGGTAGTTTAGGAATACCAATGGGCAATCTAGAAACACGTCCTCCTTCTTCATCAACAGAAAGAAATAAAGGATTTTTATTGGGTTTATTAGCTTTTTTAATGTCATTAATAAGCTGTAGCATTTCAGTTGTTGTCGCTACATTTCTCCCCATAATAATAACACCACCTACATGATAATTTCTGATGAGGTTATCCATCTCATTAGAAAACGAGGTGCCTTCCACACCAATTACTAGTAACTGCCCGACCTTTTCTTCCAGTGTCATTTGGTCAATCATTTCATCTATTGTTGATACTATAACTTTGGATGGCTTAACTACTTCCCCTTTTTCAGGTGGCAAAATCATCGTTGGTATTGTTTCTCCTTTCTGTGTTGATTGAAAACACCCCGATATCAATAAAATGCAACATGCTACCAGAAATATGAACTTATTACTACGATTCACCGTCACTCCCCTTTTCTTATTACTTTATTTCCATCGTTCAATCGCAGCTTCAATATTGCCAAGCGACACTGATCCTTTCTGCATAGGAGGGGGACAAGATTTATTGTATTCATATATCTTTTCGTTTAACCTTTCTATCCGCGATTCAAAGTCTGCTGCAGCATCTGCACGTTGAATAGCTGTAATTGCGATTAATTCATCGCGAATTTCATGCTGTAGATTTAACCAATGTGGTTTATAGCCGGCATCTTTAGCGATTCGTTGGAAGTGTTGAAAGGTATCACCCGAAAAGTACTCCTGCGATAATGGTTTCCCTTGTCCCGCCAAATTATCCATGCCACCTTTTT
>CAZWAW010000121.1:0-7328 GCA_964632025.1 uncultured Sporosarcina sp. | reverse complement strand
GATGATTGGATGCTTTTCTAGAATGGTTGGACACTTTCTAGGATTGGTTGGACACTTTCCTTTTTTGGTTGGATATTTCTCGAGATTCGTTGAACACTTTCCAAGAACTCTGCAATTTGTAATTGCCACCCCAAAACCAAAGTATTAAGGGAATCTTTACTTCAACTACTATAGGCGCCTGAGCATGCCTTTCTGATTGAAACGCTTCGTAGCAATGGGGTATCTACTGATGAATTGCTTAATCAGGTTGAGCAACAAGATAGCAGCCATCCGATTAGGGAAATTAATATTTTGCTAGTGCGAAAGAACACACATTAAAAAGATCCCATCCAGATACGAATTCTGGATGGGACCTTTTATTACGATCATTGTTCATGCACAAATAAATCTTTATCATGGTCACTCTTTTTATTTTCGTCCAGGTACCTGAAATTTAAAAATGTTTTACAATTCCCTAGTCGCCATTTACTTCATGTAAAAAATATAAAAGTTCATCTGGCTTATTATACGAATTGATAGTATCGACTAAAATTTAGTGCCTATTATGTTAAATAGATACCTTACACTGTACTCTTCAGAATTGAATCTACTGTTGTGGACCAACCAGCAAAGCAGAATTCATTAAATAAATCATTAGTGGAATTGTTATTAATGCAAACAAGGTCGATAAAACAGTCGTTATTGCACCAATTTCTTCATCTGCCGAGTATTTCGCAAATAATATCGATGCCAAAGTAAGAGTTGGCATCATTGATTGTATAAGTACTGCTTTTACAATTGTCATTTCTAAACTCAGATAGCCTATTAATAGTGCAACTAATCCAGGGAGAATAATTAACTTTACGAATATGGGTAGCAATACTTTCGAACCATTCGCTTGCTTTACCTTAGATTCATGTAAGGCCATAACCAAAATCCCTATGTAAAACATGGCCAACGGTGCAGCAAGTGCAGCCAACTGGTCAACAAGACTTTTTAGGAGAACTGGAGGATTAAAATGAAAATATGAAGCTGTTAATCCGACGGCTATCGCTACGATTGGAATATTCACCATTGACTTCAATGTTTTCACTGTGAAAAAGTTGTTCTTTTGTAGCATAAAAACGCCGACCGTCCAAATCGTAAAGTCAACGCCTGCATCAAAAATCGCGGCGTATAGCGCACCTTCAGGACCTAGAAGAATAGCGCATAAAGGAATTCCTATAAAACCAGTATTACCAAGTCCGGATAGCAATGCCATTTCTTTCTTTTTAGTTGAGTTACGATAAAAAACAAATGCGAGTAACCACCCGAGTGCAATTCCCATCACGTTTATTAATATAGATAAGAAAAACACAAAAATAATTGTATTAAATGTATTTTCATCCATTTGGACATTGAATATACTTGATAAAATAATACAAGGCATTGCTACATTAACGATTAAACTAATAAAAACACTTCTTGTATCTTCACTGAACACGAATGTTTTGGCTAGTAAAGCACCAATTATAATCATTAATGAAATGACGGCGATAGATTGAATAACGACAGCTATCTCCATTTTTAAAACCGCCTTCATTCATTCTAAAAACAAGTCTCTACACAACTGACCGAATACCCTTAGGACTAACTCATTTTTATAAAAATGAGTAAAGAGCATTTCTTTAGCCCTTACCACTCATAAAATAACGTTGCCACAGACTTTGAAGAAATGCTCTATTGGTATTTGTCTCTAACGTCATGAAAGACCTAAAATTAGTTGAGGGGGACTAACCATTATCTAGTTAGGTATTGTTTCTTTCCTGTCTGTATGTGCTGTTCCAAAGCATGACGAGCTTCTGTAAAATCCCGATTCTTCAAATGTCTATTTATAACCTTGTGATCATCAATTGACATCTGTATACGGGACAAATCTCGTTTGAACATTTTCATACCATGGTGATAAATACGGTCATTAACATTGTTTAATGTTTTAACAAAGTATTGGTTACCGGTAACTTTCAATAAGTATTCATGATATTCTAAATCTAGTTTAATGAAGTTAAATACATCTTCATTTCCCATGGCTACTTCTTGTTCAACAACTTTATTTTCTAGATAATCTAAGTCATGATTCTGGAATACGTCTCCAATTTTATCCATAGAAAATAGTTCAATTGCTAGTCTGACATTCATTAAATCGTTTGTTTCGCTCACTGTCATTTCTTTAATGTAAATTCCACGTTTGGGGTAAACCTCTAAAAATTCATCATTCTGTAGTCTATTCAACGCTTCCCTGATTGGAGTTCTACTCATATTTAATAATGTTGCTAATTCACTTTCGGATACAATTGGACCACTAAGCTCATCACGTATGATTAAGTCTTTAATCTTAAGATATGCAATATCACTCAGATACATTTTCCTTGAAACTTCTTCCACCTACATTTCTAAAATAGTTAGTATACTTCCGGTCTTCTGTGAGTTAAACATGGAATACTTTCTCTAGCCCTTTTTACGTTCGATTCGTCAATTTCCGCTATTATGAACCCCTCGCTTTCTGGTGATCTCGCAATAACTGTTCCCCAGGGATCGATTATCATACTGTTGCCGTAGCAAGCCTTACCCAGTTCGGTACTACCAAATTGTGCAGCGGCAATTACGTAACATTGGTTTTCAATTGCGCGGGCGCGTAATAATACTTCCCAATGTAGCATACCGGTATATAGCGTAAATGCGGCAGGTATAAATAATATTTTCGCACCGTTAAATGCATAATTTCGATATAATTCAGTAAATCTTAAATCATAGCAAATACTCAATCCTGCTTTTCCAAATGGCAAGTCAATCAATACAGGCGATTCCCCAGCCTTAATTGTATTCGATTCTTTATAAGCCGGCATATCTTCAATTTCAATATCAAAAAGATGGATTTTTCGATATATATCTAATATCTTCCCATCCGGTCCGATTATAAAACTTGTATTGTAAGACTTTTCTTCAGTATATTTCTCGAGGATACTACCGACGTGAATATAAATCCCATGCTTTGTAGCAAGCCCATTTAATAAGTTTGTAGTTTCTCCATTCGGAATTTGTTCAGCATTATTCTTTTTTTCTGAATCTGAACCCATAAAATTAAAGTACTCTGGTAAGGATACGAGTTCTGCCCCAGCTTCAGCTGCTTGTTCAATAAAAACAGTTGCCTTATTTAAGTTGTTTTGCTTGTCATCTTTTGAATTTAATTGAACTACTGCGATTTTCAATATTATTCCACTCCTTCTATTCTACATGATATCGTTTGGCTATTAAATAATGATGTGCATCTTAGTGTTAACTACCCCTTATTACTTGCCACTTAAAAGATTTGGTAACCAAAGTGACAGTTGCGGGAAGTAAGTGATTAATAGTAACGCGATAAATAGGGGAATATACATTGGAATGATTGCCTTTACTATACTTTCAAACGACATTTTCCCTACCCTAGACATTACATAGAGTCCTAAACCAACCGGCGGTGTTACCATTCCTATTAGTAGATTAAATGACATTACTATTCCGAAATGAACACGGTCTATTCCTAAACTATCAATAATCGGCAATAAAATCGGTAAAATTATTAATTTAATTGGGATTCCTTCCATGATCATTCCTAGGAATAGAAGCATGATATTAATGATCATCAGCATTAAATATTTATTTTCCGTTAACCCCAATAAGACATCAGACAGGAGATAAGGCAGTTGTTCTGCTGAGATTATCCACCCCATTGCTGTTCCAATCCCTACTAAAAACATAATTAGTGAAGTTGAACCAACGCTTTCGATAAAACTTTTCTTTAGATTTTCCCACTTAAACTCTTTATAGATAACTGCACAAAACAGTGCATAAACAACTGCGATTGCAGCTGCTTCAGTCGGAGTAACTACCCCGCCTAACATTCCACCAAGTATGACTACTGGAGCGAGTATTGCAAAAAATCCATCTTTAAATGTTTGTAGCAAAGTTTGAACTTTAAAAGGTTCAGGAGGAGGGGTAACTATTGTCCCTCGAGCAGCACCGACATATACATATACTGATAAAGTTAGCGCAATTAACAAACCAGGTATTACGCCGGCAATGAAGACTTGTTCTACTGAAACTTCCGCCAAATAAGCATAAATAATTAGAGAGACGCTAGGAGGTATAATCGCCCCAATAACTGATGAAGCTAACGTTAGAGCAGCACTAAAAGGTCCTTCGTAACCTTTCTCTCTCATCGCTTTCAGTTCAATAGCTCCCAAACCTGCCTGATCACCGACAGCCGTTCCAGAGATTCCTGCAAAAATTACACTTGCTGCAATATTTACTTGTGCTAAACCACCCCGAATATGACCAATCATAGCCGAAGCAAAATTGAATATACGCTGAGTAATTCCTGAAGAGTTCATCAGATTACCAGCTAGGATAAATAGTGGAATAGATAATAAAGTATATCCTTTAATTCCTTCCACTAACATGAGGGGTAATACTTCCGATGTATAGTTCCCCATAATTAACGCTATAATTGTTGAAAGTGCCATCGCAAAAGAAATTGGAAAGCCTATTGCTAACAATAATAAAAAAACAAGAAACAAAGTAAGCGCTAATACCATTACTTATTCCACCTCTTCCGCTGAGAATAAGCCTAATTGAGATTTGTAAGCTAAATAAATATGGTGTGCTGATGTAAGTACCACAAGGAACAGCAACAATACCAATGGTGAATAGAACCAGGCAGAAGCCGCTTTCATAATTGTAGTTGTTTTTTCTAAATGGCTAATTGTTAGTTTTGTAGAATAGAACAACATAAGGCTGGATATTACTAGTAATAGCACACTATTAATAATCATAACTATTCGTTGTTTTTCCTTACTTAGTTTCTGTACAAGATAAGTAATTGATATATCCTGTCTATCCACGACAATCTTCCCAAAACCTAAAAATGTAATCCAGCAAATCAAAATTGAAAACAGTTCTTGCGACCAAACCATCGAATGGCTAAAAAAGTACCTTAAAACTATTTCCGCGGTTAGTATACTTATTAAGGCAACCATACAGAGTAAAGCGACAATCAGATATACATTCGCAATCGAATCGAGTACTTTTTTCAAATGAAAGTCTCCTTTCTTTACTCAATAGATTTTATACGTTCAACAAATCCTTCCGGTATTTTCCCTTCCTCTTCCAATTGGTAATGATAGTCAGAAAAGGCTTCTGTCCAATCTGCTCTATTTATTTCAAATATTTCTATACCATGTTCTTCCTTCATTAATTCCAAATGTTTTTCTACTTCACTTAGTGTTATTTTTGTTGCTTCTTCGCCAGCCTCATTAGCCGCTTCAATTAATATTTTTTGATTTTGCTCTGATAGTTTCGAGAACCGATCTTCGTTCATAGTGATGACCACGTCTTGTGGATATTCATCTATAACCGTCATATTCTGTGCAACTTCCGTAAACTTCATTGGCCAAACTAAAGAAATTGGTGAAGTCACTCCATCTACTAGATTTTGTTTTAGACCCAGATATGTCTCAGTCCATGCAACCACTACCGGCTTAGCTCCAACAGAACTATACGCCGCAGAATAAAATGCAGATTCAAATGAACGAAGTTTTAATCCTTTGAGATCTTCTACCGTTTTCACTGGTTCTTTTGTTAAGAGCACCCGATATGGTCCACGTATAAAGTTTCTATCTGTATTTAATATTCTTACGCCTTCAGAAATTAATTTCTCATTAATTTCTTGACCTATTTCCCCAGTATTGAATTTCTGATAATGATCAAAATCTCTAAAGAGAAAGGGTACACTACTCACTTCAATTCTAGGGTCAAAATCCGAAAAGTAAGTTGCTCCTTCAGCGTACATATCTTGTGTACCAAGTAGCATGTTATCAACTTGTGTCGTACCTTTACCTAATTGTTCAGCGGGGTAAACCTTTACTATGAGCTTGCCCCCACTTTTCTTCTTTACTAAATCAGCAAAAATATCAAACCCTTTTCCTTCAGCAGTATCTTGAGGCATTTTCGTACCCAACTTTAATTCAATAACATCGTCAGTGCCTTCAGCTTTATCCCCGCAAGCGCTTACAATTAACATTAATAAAAGAAGTACACCTATGAAATTTATTTTTTTCACTTTACAACACTCCCTTCTCTTGATCTGTATTCTTCTATAAGCTGATCAGCCCTTGTAATACTACTTAATACTTGACCACCATCCAACAAACTTTTGGTACGTGGTTCACTTTGCTCACTCGCTTCTGTTTTCCTTAGGATTTCTTCATAATCTAAGTCCTGGGCTAATACGAGAACACCGTTATCATCTGCAACGATTAGGTCTCCCGGATGAACGGTTACCCCACCACATTGAATGATTGTATTAATTTCTCCACTTTGCCCATATAGTTTCGTTGTAATTGGTGATAAACCCGTTGCAAAGACCGGTAATCCAATCTCTCTTAATGCTTGAATATCTGTACAAGGTCCATCTATTATAATCCCTGCTAACTTCCTAGCATTCGCTGCATAAGCCACTATTTCGCCAACACAAGCATGCTTCACATCCCCAGTTCGATCAATAACTAAAAAATCACCTTCCTGTGCTAAACTAACTGCTTTATGAACCATAGTAGAATCATTGACACTTGTCCGAACCGTAAATGCAGTACCAACTACATTGACATTTTGGAGCATCGATTTTATCTTCGGATCCATAAAACCATAATGCAAATGATGGCCTACTGTTGCCGGTTCAACCTTACTAAACCTCTCATGTATTTCCTTACTTACCTTGTTGTTTTCTACTCTTTCAAAAATCTTCATTATTATTCCTCCTTAAATACTTGTTGTATACAAGATGTATATTACATTATCCATTCCACAATTGCAAACACTTTTTAAATTATTCAATAGATTAAGATTATTAAATTAATTATGCTATATTAATAAACCTATCCCTCATATAAAAAAGTCGCACCGCATATTACTAGCGGTGCGACTTTTTACATATTCGTAAATATTCTCAATTCAAAAAATAATCATTCCTCATTTGAAAAGAAGCTTAATGAGATAACAAGTCTTGATAGTAAACCAAAGACAAGGAATTATCCCTAAAGAAATAAGTGAGGGTACTTGTGCAATACAGACAGAGAAGTAATTTTTACTTCTAAAATATTTGTGCATCAAACAATGACACACAATTCATCCGATTGTATAAAAAACAACTAGAGATTAGATAATAGGTACCTATCTAATCTCTAGTTCATAACCAAATAATTGTAATGGATAATCGGAATAGATACCTGAAATCCGGATTTAAAATGGTCCCCATCCAATGAGTACGCCTA
>CAZWAW010000120.1:0-7358 GCA_964632025.1 uncultured Sporosarcina sp. | reverse complement strand
GGGGATCAACTGCCCGTAAAAGCCCGAATGGTTAAACTAACAATCAGTGGGGGATAAAGAACCCCCTCTGATTGAAGATTAACTTTATCTATGGAACGAAACTTTACTGATGCGTATTCGTCTAGAACTAATAGAAAGGTCGAGGTGGAAAAGATGGCTAAAGAAGTTGATTTGAAAACAATCATCTCCAACTTGGCGAAGTTGGGTGTTTCGGCTACGATGACGAAATCCCGTCTAGAAATGCTGAAAGCCCTTGCGCCACTTGCACAAGCCCCACAAATTCAATCTCAATAAAGAAAGTGATAGTATCTAGACAAAAAAAGCTTCGACGGATTTTTCCGTCGAAGCTTTTTTGTCTTGTGTTGGTGTCTAAACTCTAGGCGCAAGCAGTGGGGAGGGATTGAACTTCATCCCCCTTGTTGAAACAGAACTTGGCTGCGTTCATTTGTAGGGTGCCTTGCGCTTTTCTTTATTTGTCATCATCCGAACTAAACATATACGTCCTATGGTGGAACTTCATACTGAATACCAATCCAATCGCGAGCATATTCCCCATCAGTGAACTACCGCCATAACTGATGAATGGTAGTGGAATACCTGTAATCGGGAGTAGCTGAATCGTCATCCCGATGTTTTCGAAGACGTGGAACGTAATCATCCCAATAATACCTGCGCATATATACGTACTAAATGGATCTTTCAACTCAAGCGTTATTTTGGTCAAGTGATAAATGAGGAAAAAGTACAAGCAAATGACTAAGCTAGCGCCGATGAATCCCCAATCTTCCCCAATCGTTGTGAAAATGAAATCGGTATGGCTTTCTGCAACGTACACTTCGCGGCCTTTATAACCTTTCCCGAAAATTTCTCCTGATCCAATCGCATTGAGTGACGTAATAAGATGGCGCCCTTCATTCGAAGAATAGGAATAAGGATCAATCCATGAATAAATGCGTTCGAATTGGTAAAGTTTAAAGCCCATTTTGTTCTGAAGAAAATCCTGCGCGTAAAGTGCCATCCACAGCAATATGGCCCCAATCGTCGCGGTACCTGCGAATACAGGCAAAATGATTCGCCATGTTATACCAGAGACCACAATGAACACTGCTGTAATCGCGATGAAGACGAGTCCTGTTCCTAAATCGGTCTGCATCATGATGAAAAACAATGGTAGGAATAAAATGGCAACTATTTTTCCGAGTAAAAAAAAGTCGGTCTTTAATGTTTTCTTAACGAACTTTTCGTGATGTACCGTAATCATACGGGCCATACCGATGATGAAAAATGTTTTCATAAACTCTGCGGGCTGAATACTACCAACTCCTGGAATATGGAACCAGCTTTTCGCTCCATTCCTAGGTTCAACTAATTTCATACCATCAGGAAGAATGAAGAGCAGAGCTAAAATGAATAGACCACCGCCATAAATAATCCAGGCAGCTTTCTTATATTGATCCGGTTCCAAAAACATCGTGATGGCTATAATGACACATCCGATGAAGTACCATTGAATTTGCGAGGGTACGAAGTTTGTGTCATATTGGCCGGTTGTCTGAGCTGAAGCAATCGCAAACAAGCTGACGAGGAAAAATAGCAGCAGGATAAATGCGAGTGTCCAGTCAAAACGATCTGCTGGTTTATTAGGTATTTTCATATATAGTCACCTTAATTCCACTAAAATAGGATTACTTTCTACATTTAATAGTATAACGGAATAGGAGTTCCGATGGTTTCTTTTTTTATCATTGTCCAATGAACTTAGCTAATCGATCTTCATCATCAGAATCGAACATGTACGTCCGATGAAGGGAAGTATCCGGGTTGTCATGCCTATGTTTTCAAATATATGAAACGTAATCATGGCAATACTTCCTGTACATGCACGCTAAATGGATCTTTTAGGTTAGTTGACTTGTTTGTTAATTTCATTTTATGTCACCTTATCTTCATCTAATCTAGCATTCTTAAGTATAGCTCATCCGAGTCAAGGATGCATTGCCTCATATTGGACGTATTGACTGCTGCGAGGTTGCCCCTTGAAAGACAGACGTGCTAAAATTATGGGCTATTAACATTGTTAGTGAGAGGGGATTTTCTTTGTGGCATGGATTTATTTACTGATCGCAGGCATGACTGAAATCATTTGGGCGATTGGATTAAAAGAAGCGCAGGGCTTCAAAGTCCTTCTCCCTTCAATAGTAACGCTGGTATTCATCATAGTTAGCTTTTTCCTATTCGCGAAAGCAATGGAGACGATACCCATTGGCACTGCATATGCTATTTTTACGGGGATAGGTGCGGCTGGAACAGCAATTGTTGGTATTGTCCTATTCAATGAAGGGGCAGGCATTGGTAAACTGTTTTTTCTTGTGCTTCTACTTGTTGGCATCGTCGGACTAAAACTTGCTGATGGACAGGGGGAGACTGAATAATGTCTTGGATAATCTTAGTCATTGCGGGACTCTTCGAAGTGGCATTCGTCATTATGATGAAATTATCGGAAGGATTCTCAAATAAAAAATATACAGCATTGACTGTTTTAACAGCAGCACTCAGTTTCTTTTTATTGTCAGTCGCTATGAAAGAATTACCCGTCGGAACAGGGTATGCCGTTTGGGCAGGAATCGGTGCGGCGGGCAGTGTCCTAATTGGCATGGTTTTTTTTCGTGAAAAGCGAAGTGCGCTAAAGTTCCTGTTTTTATCCTTCATCATTGCGGGAGTTACGGGACTTAAGTTGTTTGGTTGAAAAACTTACATAAAATAATCATGAATGTAAGCTGTTCATGGTAAACTGAAGGAATGAAACTAATAGATAGTGAGGGGAAAATATGAAGAAAAAACTAGGGTTGGTCTACGGTGGGAAATCAGCTGAGCATGAGGTGTCGCTGTCGACTGCACGTGCAGTGACACAAGCGGTGGACTTTGATAAATATGAAGTAGTTCCAATTTATATAACGTACGATGGTGAGTGGCGAAAAGGGGAATCACTTGAATGCCCGGCGAAAACGATTGAAGAGCTTCGTCTTGATGGAGATGGCAGCAATAAACCGGATAGTATCCATGATTTCTTGAACGGAGGAACAGGTGCGCCGGACGTCATTTTTCCACTTCTACACGGAACGAATGGTGAAGATGGAACGGTTCAAGGGTTCTTTGAAGTGATGAATGTCCCTTACGTCGGTAACGGTGTACTTGCATCGTCCGCAGGAATGGACAAAGTCGTCATGAAACAGTTATTCGCACAAGTAGGATTGAAACAAGTGCCTTATGTACACTTTATCCGTACTGGATGGGTCAAAGAACAGCAACAGTTAGTCGACAAACTGGAAGATGAGTTGGGCTGGCCGATGTTCGTGAAACCTGCGAATCTTGGTTCCAGTGTGGGTATCAGTATGGCGACGGACCGCAAAGGTTTAATCGAAGCAGTGGATATGGCTCTGAAGTTTGACCGAAAAATAATCGTCGAACAAGGCGTAACTGCACGTGAAATTGAAATGGGTGTCATGGGTAACGACGAGCCGAAGTGCTCAGTGTCTGGAGAAATAAAACCTGTCGCTGCATTTTACGATTATGAAGCGAAATATACAGATGGCAACACAACGCTAGCCATCCCAGCAGCAGTAACTGAGGAAGTTAAAGAGACGATGGAAGACATGGCTGTCCGTGCCTTTAAAGTCCTAGACTGTTCGGGTCTCGTCCGTGCAGACTTCTTTGTCACGGCGGAAAACGAAGTGCTGATCAATGAAGTGAATACAATGCCAGGTTTCACGCCTACAAGCATGTTCCCGCTACTTTGGCAGAAAACAGGTGTAGCGTATCCTGAATTAATCAACGGGCTGATCGAACTTGCGCTGGAACGACATGCAGAAAAACAAACATTACAATATACGATGGATTGAGTGTGATTTGAAGTGAAACGGAAGTTAACCGAAATCGCTGATTGGATACAAGCGGCCGGCCAAAACTTAGAAGACGCATTCGCAACGGGTGTGTCCATTGATTCGCGAACTGCATCGGCGGGGGATCTATTTATCCCTTTTCGCGGGGAACAAGTAAACGGCCATAATTATGTAGAACAAGCGATTAAACAAGGTGCAGTTGCGTCTTTATGGATGAAAGATGAACCGAATCCGCCTACAAATTTGCCGCTTATTTTTGTTGAGGATCCTGAGTTAGCGCTCCAGGAAATGGCGCGTGTTTATCGAGGGCTTCTCCAGTGTAAAGTCGTTGGCATTACAGGCTCGAATGGAAAAACGTCAACAAAGGATTTAATCGCAAGTGTTTTGGCGCCGTATTTTAATGTGCGAAAAACGGAAGGCAATTATAATAATGAACTTGGATTACCGCTTACGATATTGTCGCTTGAGGAAGATACCGAGTTCGCAATCTTGGAAATGGGTATGAGTGGGTTCGGAGAAATTTCCTTTTTATCGAAATTGGCGCAACCACACTTTGCTGTTATTACGAATATCGGGGAAGCGCATATGCAGGATCTTGGATCACGTGCAGGAATCGCCAAAGCGAAATTCGAAATTATCGACGGACTGCAAGAGGGTGGAAAGTTGTTTTATGACGGCGACGAACCGCTCCTGCAAGGACTTGTTGATCAGCTAACGGCTATTCAAGCTGTTTCGTTTGGCTACGAAAAAGAAACGGTATTGTCACTCGAAAAGATTGAATCCGGAGATGAAGGAAGTCGCTTTACAGTCACGGGCTTACTAGACGGAGAATTCACAATCCCTGTATACGGCTCGCATCAAGTGAAAAACGCTCTGGCTGCAATTCTAATTGCGAATGAAGCAGCTATCAGTATCAACGACATTCGTGAATCTCTTCGCCAAGCGTCCCTAACGGATATGCGCATGCAACCGGTTAGTGTCGACAATGGAGCATTGTTCATTAATGACGCATATAATGCAGCACCGACATCAATGCGTGCAGCGCTTGCTTTCATGGAGGACACTGGATTACGTAAAGAAAAATGGGTTGTACTTGCTGATATGCTAGAACTGGGTGACGAAGAGCAGGTTTATCATGAAAGTCTAGCCGATGAACTGGCTGTGATGAAGCTAGAAGGCATTCTGCTCTATGGTCCGCGCATGAAATGGCTACATGATAAATTGCGAAACGGCGGCATGGAAACACGTCTTTTATGGTCGGAAAAGGATTATGCGCCGATTGTGGAAGCACTCCGGGAATATACAAGCAAAGATTCAATCGTCCTATTAAAAGGTTCGCGTGGAATGGCACTTGAACATATTCTAGAAGATCTGATGGGCAAAGGAGCCGGGAAATGAAAACGGGCGTGCTATTCATACATGGCTTTACAGGCGGTCCACTTGAAGTACGACCGCTTGTGAATTTCCTGAAAATGAAAACAAACTGGCAGTTAGCTATACCGACATTGCCTGGCCATGGCATCACGCTCAATCTTGAAAAAGGGTCCGCTGATTCCTGGCTGATGGAAGCTGAACTTGCACTTAAAAGGCTACAGAAAGAAGTCGATCACGTAATCGTGGTCGGCTTTTCGATGGGTGGACTGATTGCGATGTATCTTTCGTTGCGGTATAAAATAGATAAGCTTGTCCTGTTAAGTGCGGCTGCAAAATATATAAGTCCTCGCATCCTTCTAAAGGAGTTGAGGATTATGTTGGCAAAACCGCTTCTGACAAAATATCCGCCAAATACTTTTTATCATCTGTACGAGTACAAGTTTGCAAACACACCACTGCGTGCCATCTTCGAATTTTTACGCATTGTGAGCATCGTCGAACCTTATTATGGTTTGATTAAAACACCTGTATGTATCGTTCAAGGTGAGAAAGATGGAATTGTGCCATTTACGACAGCTGAACACTTACTAAAAAAACTTGGCTCCGAAAAAAAGGAATTCATAAAATCACCTGTTGGGAAGCATCATATCTGTTACAGCGATGACTGTGACAATTGGTTCAATGAAGTGCTTCGGTTCATGCGAGAAGGTTAACTACAGGTACGGGAAGCTTCCGCTTTTGTTAAGTAAACTGATTATTACTACTTAAGCGGATTGATTGCGAAGTGCTATTTCTCATGGTATACTGTGATGAACATTGGATACATTTACGTAGCACTCTTCAAGAAGTGAAGGGTACTTTTTTTTGAATATAACGGTTTGCTCATATAAGTTGGACGATTAGTCCGTTGATCGAACCGCTCGGCAAAGACCGGGCTTTCCTTTTCAACCATAACCTCTACTTATACTATAGAGAATGCAAAATATCGGAAACGTTCCCTTTTAACAGGCTCGAATTTGCCGTGCCTTCATTTGCAAATGTAACCAATTGTCAAATGAAAAAACAAAGGAGATTGATAAGTTTGACTAATTTTTCAGAATTAAACATCAGTGAATCAACACAACGCGCACTAGCTAAAATGGGGTTTGAAGAAGCAACACCAATCCAAGAAGGTACTGTCCGTTTTGGTATGGAAGGCCGCGACGTTATCGGTCAAGCACAAACTGGTACTGGTAAAACAGCTGCATTCGGTATTCCAATCATTGAAAAGGTTGATATCAGAAACACTGCAGTTCAAGCACTTGTAATTGCTCCAACACGCGAATTGGCTATTCAGGTTTCTGAAGAAATCTACAGAATTGGTGCTGACAAACGTGTACGCATTCTTTCTGTTTACGGTGGACAAGAAATCGGACGTCAGATCCGTGCGTTGCGCAATAACCCACAAATTATCGTTGGTACGCCAGGACGTATTCTTGACCATATCAAACGTAAAACATTGAAACTAGACGGCGTACAAACACTTGTATTAGACGAAGCGGATGAAATGTTGAACATGGGCTTCATCGAAGACATCAACACAATTCTTGCAAGTGTACCGTCTGAGCGTCAAACACTTCTATTCTCGGCTACAATGCCTGGACCAATCCGCAAAATTGCGGAAACGTTCATGAAAAATCCGGAAATGGTTAAAATCAAGTCTAAAGAAATGACTGTTGAAAATATCGAACAGTTCTTCGTGAAATCACAAGAACGCGAGAAATTCGACATCCTTTCACGTTTGCTAAATGTTCAACAACCTGAACTTGCAATTATCTTCGGACGTACGAAACGTCGCGTTGATGAACTTTCACATGCACTAAGTATCCGCGGATACATTGCTGAAGGAATTCACGGCGACTTGACGCAAGCTAAACGTATGTCAGTCCTTAAGCAGTTTAAAGAAGGTAAAGTTGATATTCTAGTTGCAACTGACGTTGCGGCACGTGGACTCGATATTTCAGGAGTAACGCATGTTTACAACTTTGACATTCCACAAGATCCTGAAAGCTATGTTCACCGTATCGGTCGTACAGGACGCGCAGG
>CAZWAW010000119.1:0-7393 GCA_964632025.1 uncultured Sporosarcina sp. | reverse complement strand
ATTTCACATCGCCGAACCAACCGCGTGTTGTTTCAAGTGAACCGTCTGTTGGAAGGAATGGTTCTTCAGGAACACCCGCAAATTGTGCAAACATTGTTTCATAAGGCTTATTCAAAATATGTGTCAGTACGTTTAGGCGACCACGGTGAGCCATCCCAATTAATACTTTTTTCGTTTTTTGTTCTTCTGATAGACGAACAAGTTCGTCAAGGAAGACAACTAGTGTATCAAGACCTTCAATGGAGAACCGTTTCGCTCCGACGAAAGTCCGGTGGATGAATTTCTCAAATCCTTCAATTTTCGTCAATCGTTCAAGAAGTGCTTTTTTCTCATCTACAGATAATGTAGACGAAACATTTCCGTTTTCGATTTTGGATTGAATCCAGTTTCTTTCATCTTCGTCAATGACATGATCGAACTCATAGGCGATTTTACCTGTATATAATGACTTCAAATAATTTACTGCTTCAAGCCCATTTTCTACGCTTGCAGGTACATTTTTAAAGAAAAGAGATGCTGGCATTGCTTGTAAATCACTTTCCGTAAGTCCATAAGTGGAAAGTTCAAGACGTGTTGAATCTTTTGGACGATCGCTAAGCGGATAGATATCTGCTGCAAGATGTCCGTATGTACGGATGGCTGTTTGCAACTGATAGGCGGACAATACTTTACCGAAATCGCCAGGAGCTACTGCCCCAACGGTTTTATCCTGTTCTGTGTTACTCATTACAGGCGCACCAAAACGGCTGAACATCTCGGCAAGTTCAGCATCTACAGATTCAGGTGACGTTTTGAACAGTTCGTACATTTCCATTATATACCCAAGGTTCGGACCCGAAAAAGCAGCATAAGGGGAACGATGAGCGTCAGCATTGTTCGACATGTAAAATGACCTCCACATTTGCCTAAAGGCATATTGTGATTATATTTTTTATCCTCGTTAATTTTACCACGCAAACACTTTAACTGAAAGGGTTTAGCGTTAACTCTTTAACTTTATTACCGTCAACTAGAATACACTGGATTCTCATTACTTGCAACCATTCGTTAACCCTCCGAAAAAATGTAAACTGTCTTTTCCAGTTATTTTCGGTGTGACAGGATCATTTCAACCATATCTTCCGGTATTTTGGGAGTTGCTACTTTTTTCATATTCCCAATCAAACTGTCTTTCTCATCTACAAAAGAAGCAAATTCTTCGGACAATGGACGTAGTCCCACATTTTCCTCTTTCAATACATGTGCGAGTCCGAGCGATTTAAAGTGAGAGGCATTCAAAATCTGATCCCCTCTGCTTTTTGCGGCAGAAAGAGGAATAAGTAGCATCGGTTTACGTAATGCCAGTAATTCAAAGATGGCATTTGACCCTGCTCTTGAAACCGCAAAGTCAGATGCCGCTAGCAAATGTGGCAGGCCTTCCGTTACGTATTCAAATTGTGTATAGCCAGGTGTACCTTCGAGCGTTTCATCCAGATTCCCTTTCCCGCAAAGATGGATAATATCGAAGGTACGCAAAATTGCAGGTAAATCTTTTCGAACAGCATCGTTGAGTATGGATGAACCTTGGCTTCCGCCCATGATAATTTGCACGGGTTTCTCACCTGACAAGCCCGCTATGCGCAAGCCTTCTTTCCGTATGCCATTAAACAACTCAGGTCTGATGATTGCGCCAGAGCAAGTCGCCTTACCAGCGGGTACATAATTGAGTGTCTGTTCGAACACAGTAAATATATGATTGGAAAAAGGTAAAGCCATTTTGTTCGCAAGCCCTGGTGTTACGTCCGATTCATGGATGACGACAGGTACTTTCGCCATTTTCGCTGCCAATACGACAGGTACTGATACGAAACCACCTTTGGAGAAAATAATTTCTGGTTTGACTTTCCTGATGACCGCTAGTGCTTGAAGAACACCCGCACCAACACGGAATGGATCTGTAAAGTTTTTCATGGAGAAATAGCGTCTTAGTTTTCCACTTTGAATAGCATGATAAATTACTTCGGGATGACCATCACGGATTAATTCATTTTCGATTCCGGTATGCGACCCAATGTAATGAATTTCGTATCCTTTTTCACTGAATACAGGGATTAGGGCTTCATTCACAGATACGTGCCCTGCTGTGCCGCCCCCTGTCAATAATATAACCGGCCTTTTCATAGCCATTCACCTCTTCTACATAAAGATATTTATTGTAACTTTACTGAACTTCATTGCCATTATAGCAAACGAAGCGTGGTACAATGGTGTTTAATTGTAGATTAAAGGGTGATTTATTTGGAAACTGCAGTTCCACTGAAGAAAAAGCCGTTCAGGTTGGCAACAATCGTCTTGCCAATCCTTGTTACACAAGTCGCTCTGTATATGATGACGTTCTTCGATATTCTTATGACAGGGCGATATAATACATACCATCTTGCCGGCGTTACGATTGGATCTTCTTTTTGGCTACCCGTCTATACAGGGCTTGCTGGTATTTTAATAGGACTTACACCAATCATCGCTCAATACATCGGAGCACGCCGCCACACGGAAGTCCGACCTTCCGTTCAACAAGGCCTTTACGTATCGGTAGCGCTGGCTGCAATCGTCTTTGCCATTATTCTATTCGCAGTTGCACCTATACTAGAAGCAATGTCGCTCGAGGCTGAAGTACGCATTGTCGCAGCGGACTACTTAACAGGAATGAGCTTCGGCCTACTCCCCCTCTTTGCTTATACAGTGCTACGCTCGTTTTTCGATGCGCTTGGAGCGACACGCGTTTCGATGTTCATCATTTTATTATCTGCCCCTATTAACATCTTCATAAACTATTTACTCATTTACGGGAATTGGGGCTTTCCTGAACTTGGCGGTGCTGGTGCTGGATATGCATCCGCTATAACGTATTGGCTCGTGTTCTTCATTGCTTGTTCCGTCGCGTGGAAGCGTAAGCCTTTTAAGGACTACGCACTTTTCAAAGGATGGGAAAAGATTTCATTTAAAAAATGGAAAGTGATTTTATTCATTGGTGTACCAATCGGAATTTCAATATTTGTGGAGACAAGTATCTTTTCCGCCGTCACACTGATGATGAGCAACTATTCGACAGCGGTTATTTCCGCACACCAGATTGCGCTTAATTTCACTTCGCTGTTGTATATGTTGCCGCTGAGCATTTCGATGGGCGCAACAATACTTGTCGGCCAAGCTGTCGGCGCGGGACAGATGCGCGATGCTAAACAGTACAGTTATCTCAGTGTTGGACTTGCTATTGCTTTTAGCTTTGTGTCAATTGCGATTCTTCTCGTTTTCAGGGCGCCAATTGCTTCCCTTTATACAACAGACGGACAGATTATCGGATTGGCAACACAGTTCTTCATCTACGCTGCGCTGTTCCAATTATCTGATGCAATTCAGGCTCCAGTCCAAGGTTCGTTACGAGGCTATAAGGATGTCAATATGACATTCGTCATGGCGATTGTCTCCTATTGGGTTCTTGGTTTACCCATTGGCTATATGATGGCTACATTTACTGACCTCGGACCATATGGCTACTGGGTCGGCCTTATTGCCGGATTGACGGTAGGCGCGATGACACTTACGGGACGCTTGATCTATATTCAGAAAAAGAAATTTGTATAAACCCAAAAACCCGCAATATGCATTGCGGGTTTTTATTAGTTTAGTTCAAAATACCGGTTCTTAAAATCTCAGTTTTCACCTTGATACTAATGGACAGTTCGGAAAATGTCTCATTCCAATCCCCCTTTTCCCAAAGCCCGAGATGGAATGCACGGACTGGTCGTCCGAACCCTATGGCATCACTTTTTGCTTCTTGTAGTTTATGAATCACTTTCGTAAAATCCTTTGTTAGTTCCTTTGAAAGGAAATCCTCAACTTCCTTTACTGTTTTCTTTTTATCTAGACTGTCATGTGGAAATTCCTCGACGTTAAGTTTAAACTTATAGGACGCATCTATCTTGTTGTCTGTAATTTTCCAGTCCTTGTGAAGTCTAATCACCTCAACTGTAAGTGGACTCTCTCCCTTATCGCTTTTCCACATATAAGAAAGACGTGAATACTTGCCCTGTTTATTGCTCAGCAAATTTAAAAGAACCGATTCCTTTTTATCTAAAGTTTTCCCAGTGTATTCCCTTTTATTAAACAACGCAGTGCCAGCGATTTCGGGTACACCGGTTTCTTTCCCAATTTCAAGATAGGGAAGCGCAAGAGAAATATCTTCTTCAAAAAGAAGCCTACACACTTCTTGAAGATCGACTTCCGGGACCAATGTATACCTGACCGCCGTATCGATAAGTTCGGAATAATAAGTTGAAATATCTTTCCCTATACTCTCATGAGGTTCAAAATAGGGGGCCAGTTCCCCTTCGACTATCGCCATATGAGCACTAAGTCGATTGCGGGGGTCTCTGTATAACGCATCGATATACTTATATAAATCAGACTTTGCTGATTCCTCTGTTACAAGCAACACTTGAAGTTCAGCTACATCAAGTCCCTCCATCGTATTCGTATCATTTTTTGCGGCAAGAACAGTAGTACCGCTTCCTGTAGTTGTTGAATAATTTATAGACCCATCTTCAAAGATTGGAAACACAAATTGTGCCTTTATATTCCCCGGCTGACCTTCTACCCCAAAAAGTGACACATTGGTTACATCCTTATAATGTTTTTCATCCCAGCAGCCGCCAAGCAACAGTGAACACACCAATAGGATTAGTAATCTCTTCATTTCCTTTTCCTCCTGTTCATGAGTATGACTACAGTTGGAACAACAATTATGAAAAACAGATGGAAATAGATGAGTGATTGTTGAATCATATCAACACGTTCTTTCGAATTTAAGAACCGCGGTAATATGACGAGCAGGATATGAAAGATAATCGTATTTCTTTTCCGATGGCCTTTCGCATGGAGCTGATGTACATACATCGTAGTAAAGGCAAATAGTGATATCGTGATGACACTCCACATCATCCACATATAAATGAAAAATAAATCAAGCCGTTCTACAAACGAGAACGTTTGCGATTTCAAAATATACATGATTGGCTCTGGGATCCTTTCTATTTCCTTTAGTGGGAAATAAAGAAGGGTGAACAAGACCGTACTGAAAAAAAAGAACATCCATAGCATTTGATATATGAAAAGTGGTAACCCTTTAATTTTTTGTTTGCTGTCTACATGCTTCCTGAAGAATAAAAACAGCTCAATACCAATGAACGTAAACTGCGAAGCTAGAATTCCTTTCAACAAATCTGAACTCTCAATCTTAGCTACAGGGAACAAATTGGTCCATACGAATTCAGGCCATGCCAGTAATAGAACGAAATAAAAGATCGGGATCAGCGGGACGAGGATGACAGTTAGATTAATGACGGTTTCAGATCGACTCAAGTTTGCATACAATGATATGCCTACCATGATTGATATGACGACAATCTCGGGGGTTTCAGGAAATGCCCATACAGCAAGCGTGTAATCAATATAAGCAATGAAGGAGACGATGATAAGAAGCCAGTAGCCTTTATACAACCAAGCTACAACCGGTCCTGGCGTAAAGTATTCATAATTCCTTTCGTATAACAGCAATAGAACATAATGAAAAATGCCTACTCCTATGAAAATAAGCCAAGCATCACGCCCTGTTGCTTTAACGAATGGCGTTTGAAAGGACAGAAAAACAGTGCCTGTTTGTATAACGAACAGAAATAAAAAAAACTGAGTTCTTGACAATTTAAACGTCAACCGCCACCACCTTCTTTATCTGCACCATGCGTAAACGTTTTCTGTTGTTTTTTAAGACGAACGTACGGTGACCTAAAGAAAACATCTTTAAATCTAGCCGGATCAAAAGGAACAATAGGCGTAAAATAGGGCTGTTTCAATGATGATACATTCATCAAATGGATGAAAAGTACAAGTGTACCAATCGCTATGCCAAAAAAGCCGAACATCGAAGCCACAAGCATAAATGGAAAGCGAATAATTCGAATTGTCATATTCATTTCCCAAGAAGGAATGACAAAACTCGAAATGGCTGTCATCGCTACGACAATCACCATGAAATTCGATACGAGTCCAGCATCAACAATTGCATTACCAATAACGAGACCACCGACGATCCCAATCGTTTGCCCAATCGGCGTGGGAAGACGAATAGCTGACTCCCGTATGAGCTCGATAAATAATTCTAAAATTAGCGCTTCAAATATAGGTCGATACGGAATTTCATACACTGCTAGCCTTACTTTTTTACCTAATTCAAGTGGAATAATTTCAGAATGAAAACCAATGACTGCTATATAAAACGCAGGTAAAAAAATGGCCGTCATAAAACTTACTATCCGGAGAATCCGATAAAACGAACCAACGATAACACGTGCATTATAATCATCCGGAGATTCATAAAAAGAAAAAAAATTGACCGGTGCTATCAATGCCGTTGGTGAATTGTTCGTAAAAATCGCTATTTTTCCTTCCAGTAAATTCGCAACAACACGATCAGGTCGTTCCGTATTCAGAAATTGTGGAAACGGCGACCATACGGAATCCTCTAAGTAATCCTCTACTTGACCTGTACTGACTATTTTATCCGACTTGATGCTCTCCAGTCGCCTTTTCACATCTGCGACAATATTTTCATCCGCTATCGACTCAATATATATATAATTAACAAGGGTTTGGGTATCATTCCCGATCCGCAGTGACTGGACGACGAGATTTGGAATCGCAAGCCGTTTGCGAAGCAAGGACATATTCGCATCAAATCCTTCGACGAACCCTTCATGCGGACCGCGGATAACATGTTCATTTTCCGGTTCGTTAGGGCTACGAACAGCAAATTTCGGCATCATGATTTGCAATAACAAATTTGTTTCAGGAAAAATAACGGCTACGAAACCTGAACTGATACTTGTAGTAAGTACAGTTACTGAGAAAGCATGAACAGACGAGATTGCAGTCCTTCCCCAATCGCTAAGCCCGTCCGCTGCCCTTTTCCTGATAAGTTCGAGCTGTCGGTTCACTTCTGCCCCTTCAGTCATTGTAGTGAAATAACAGATGACAGCTGGGCCATTCTGCCATTCCATCTCTTCGACGAATAAATCAGAGGAATTATGAAATGTTTTTTTTATGTATAAAATCAAACTGTCAGTCGAAACTGCGTCACCCATCATGCTCACCTCCTAGGATGAGTTTGAGCATGCCAGAAAACTTTTAAACATTTACTTGGAGAAACCCGTTTATAAGTACGTTGATTTAACACGTCTGTTGATTAACTAAAAAATAACCAGTAAAAAACCTCATCAATCCCTAGACGTGTATAGTTTCTTTTAGATCGCTTTGGATCGAATGACTTCTATACGATTACCGGGATGTCTGGATGCTT
>CAZWAW010000118.1:0-7514 GCA_964632025.1 uncultured Sporosarcina sp. | reverse complement strand
GCCACTCGGATGATTGTGCGAGACTATTATTGACGCCGCTGAACGTTTGACTGCTTCGCGAAAAATTTCACGCGGGTGAACTATAGATGAGTTCAAACTACCGATAAAGATTGTTTGCTTATGAAGGATTTCATTTTTCACATTCAAAAAAAGCACTACGAAATGCTCTTGATTGAGTGAGGCCATATCCGTCATTAAATAGGCAGCCGCATCCTCCGGGGATCTGATCGTGTATCGCCCCTCTGAATGCTTACGATACATCCGCTTGCCAATCTCTGCAGCCGCAAGAAGTTGGACCGCCTTCGCCTTACCGACTCCTTTTACCTGCATCAGTTCTTCAATCGTAGCGTCCTTGAAATCTTGAATTTTATCGAATGAGGATAGAATTCGGTTGGCAAGAACGAGAACAGATTCCTGTTTTGTACCTGTGCGTAACAATATTGCAATCAGCTCTTGATTGGATAAACTTTCCGCACCTTGCCTGATGAGCCGCTCGCGTGGCCTGTCCGCTATATGTACGTCTCGAATCATCATTTTTGGCTGAAGATCAATTGGCAATGAACGATACACCGCCCTTCAATTCTATAAAGGCTAGCTCCCGCATATATTCCGTCAACTTTGCAATAGGCAAACCCATAACATTGTAATAATCACCCTCAATTTTTTCGACCAATAATGCACCAGCCGTTTGAATACCGTATCCGCCAGCCTTGTCCATCGGATCCCCGGATTCTACATAAGCGTTAATCAACATATCGTCAAGTTCTCGGAAAGTAACTTTTGTCTCCACGGAAAATGTACGTAACTTATCATCCATAAATATCCCGACGCCCGTTATGACTGTATGCGTTTTACCAGATAGCTCTTTTAAGAATGTTTGCGCTTGTTCTTTACTTTCTGGTTTCGAATATAGTTTTCCTTCATGCACAACAATCGTATCTGCACCGATAATAATAGAACCCCGTTCTTCATTCGCTACTGCTTGCGTTTTCATCGCAGCGAGTTGCTGTGCATAGCCTTCAAAATCATCATTTTCTAAAGCTAGATCCTCAGACACATTGCTTGGCACAACTGCGAACGGGAAGCCGAGCAAACTTAGAATTTCTTTCCGACGCGGAGATGTTGAAGCTAGAACAATCGGTTTAACAGCAGTAAATTTCATTAGTAATTCCCCCTTTAACCAATCATACTGGATAAAAGGAGTTATGAAAATTGTCTCGAAATCTTCAAAACTCAAATTCGTCCCCTTTTCAATCCTCAAAAAGTGATTTTAACGCAGTTTTCTGTATGTGAATAATGGGAAAGAAGATGCAATCTGACGATACGTAAATCCTTTGTAAATGCTGTAATGGCGGTGATATTCTTATAAAAACCCTTCGTCTTATCATCATCTTTCCCTTCCTTCTTATTTTCATCCGAATAATTAATTTTAGCCAATTCTGTTTGCGTGAGGACCTCGCGCAACTTCCCTGCCCCGATTGCCCCGCAAGATGAGGTATCCGCCCTGAATGTTTTCCGATACGTACCTTCAGATTCACTGGAGTCAATCTCATTTTCCGTCAACCCAACAACGGTCCAAACTAGGTATTTATCGTCCGCCTTTATGACGGCCGCTTTCGATAGAGTTGGATCTTCTGCAATAAATAGAGTTGCAGATTCCGAGGACGAGAATGCCCCATGCTGTTTCGCAAATAATTGTAACGGCTCTTCATCAGGCTTTGCTGAATTTTCAACAGCTGCCGGACCCGATGTAGGTAACTCTTTGCCGCTCGTCTTGCCGTCGTCTTCCCCTTTGGTCCCCATAAGTAGTAGACCAATCACCGCAACAGCTGCGACACCTATGAGGATACCGTGAAGCATCGCCATGAAGACTGTCCCTTTTGAGTAGCGTTTTCCAAATTTCATTCCTGACCACCCCGTTTAAGTTTATCTAGCACCTAGATGCTCAGGGCATTAGTCAGCCCTAACCAAGATACTTTTATAGTTAACCGTATCAGAATGGACATGAAAAAGAACAAGACGTATGTCGCCTTGTTCCACTAAATTTATCGACTTAATAGAATAGATTGCCATACCAACCGACAAAATCGGCACCCCAGAAATAAGCAATGACAGCAGCCACTGCAATCGAGGGACCGAATGGGATAGGTGTTTTTCGTCCTTGCCCCGTCCGTTTTAACATGATAAGCCCAGCAATAGACCCGATGAACGCGGCTAAAAACAGCGTCAAAAGTGTATTAGCCGTACCCAGCACAAGACCGATAACGAAAAACAATTTGATGTCTCCACCGCCCATGCCACCTTTCGACACAACCGCGATAAGATAGAGGACTCCAAAGCCCACTAGCGCCCCTAACAAGCTATCCCACCACGGCTCAAGGGGAATGAACAGCCTAAGCCCAAACAATACAACAGCGAACGGCAACAGCACCTTATCAGGGATGAGCATATACGCGATGTCCGATACCGTAATAATGACAAGAAGCGACATGAACAAAATGGCGATGATTAATTCGCCACTAAATCCGAGCATCGCGTAACTTACCACAAATAAAATTCCCGTCACCAGCTCCATGACCGGATAAATCGGACTGATTTTCGTACCACACCCCCTGCATTTCCCTTGCAGAAATAAATAAGAAAAGACTGGAATAAGATCTAGAACGCCTAATTTCCGATTACAGACGGTGCAATGTGAAGGAGGCGAAACAATCGACTCCTTTTTTGGCACACGTAATCCGACAACATTGAAAAATGATCCTAATACAATACCGTATAGGAAAAAGAAAACACCAATAACAATTCCCATGCAATTCACCTTCTACTGTTTATCTACTGGGTCTATTTGAAGCGCCCTTCGCTTCCTTCTAGACTTTTCCTTATCTTCATACATTCTCACATCGGCCAATTGAAATAGCTCATCGAATTGGCTTGCCTCAATTGAATAAAAAGCAACCCCGATACTTGGCTCAATTTCCAACACAAAGTCATTTCCAACAAACGGATTGGCTGCGAATTCCTCCCGTAATACATCCACCCAATCATCCACGGCTTGATCCGTTGGGTATTCCTCCAGGAAAATGACGAACTCATCGCCACCAAAACGTGCGACAATGTCACTTTTCCGTGTTACTTTCATCAAAATGGATGCTGTCTGCTTCAACACTTGATCGCCGACGGTATGTCCATATGTATCATTGATCACTTTGAATTGATTTAAATCAATCAGTACAACCGCCGTCCCATTCGTTGACTGAACGGGCAAGGATTTCAATCTCTCCTTTACTTCAGTAACAAAATACGCCCGATTAGAAATATTAGTAAGTGCATCATGATAGGCTAAGTGCTGAACTAGCTGCTTACTTTCCAATTCCTCGGTCACATTACGCCAAATCAAATAATAAAAGACATCCTCATCCACTATCACCAGCGATGCATCTAGCGAAAAATAGAAATATTCATCCTCGGCTGTGTTCATAATTTTAATGGGGTAATCTCTGATTGTCACTTCTTTTTCCAACTTTTCGCTGAGTCGAAGGAGTTGCTGTTTATTCGCTGTTATTCTAAAATAATCGATTAAAATGAAACCTTCTTTAATTTGAGACCCAAGCTCAATAGCCGCATTGTCATTGAACTCCAATACTTCCCACTGATTATTCGTAATGATGATGGACACCGGACTTAAGTTGAACAATTCTTTATATCTTCTCGAGACAGAAGGTAATAACTGTAAACGCAAAACGGAAATAGATAGGAAAACGGAAAATACAATACCAGATAGTAAATAAGTATGCGGAGGTAAGAATCTACCATAATTCGGATAACCCAAAATGATTGTCAATATGAGCATACTTATCATTCCAACCAGTAAAAACTGAATGGATTTACGTTTTCTGAACGAAGTTGCGTGGTTCATGCCATTCCATAAAGTGACTATCATAAGAACAATTATTACAATTGAAAGGGTCAGTTTCATATAATAGGTTTTACTAAAAATCGGTGAGTACCAAATGCCAGTTTGGATAAATTCAATATTATCCACGACATCGACATTCATCAACGTTAAAATGACGACGATTACGACAGGAACGTAAAAAAGATATGGATAGAATGGAATGCGATAACGCTCGTACATTTTCGTCGTATGTATAAAAAAATGAAATAAAATGGTGGTCGTTAATAACCTAATTTGGTAAAAAAACATACCAGTCATCCAAACACTAGAAGACAATGGCAATAAATGACGCATAAATTCTTCAAGATACAGCAGACAATACGTAAAACTAAATGCCACCATTAACTTATGTTCCAAACTTCGAGGGCTTTGCGCCAACACCATACAGCCTATTCCGAAAATTATAAAGGCAGGAACCATATACACTAATAGATAGATAACGAGTTGTTGTGTAGGCAATTGTTCCACCTCTTTCGGCTTTTAAAACCTAAAAGGAGAAATCGTTTTGATTTCTCCCAGACTGTTGTGATACTTCGCAGTGCCACGCACCAACTACTTAAAATTATACTGCTATTCACAATAGAATTGCAATTAAAAAATCAGAGCAAGGTCCAGAGGCCCCAGGTTGTTGTAAAAAGTGGTGCAACGGAAAGTCGGTGACACAATTGTTTCTTTTTTTAGCAACTCATAGATCCACGACGTTGAAGAAAGAACCGAAATCGATTCCGTAAATGAAGAATAGGCTTGTGATTACAATCGTCATTTAGTATCCCCTACTTCCACGCCATCATTGAAAGGTGTCGGATCAATTTTTTCACTAGCCCGTGGTGCATCAATTTTAGGAACCTCGTGCTGTAAGCCCACTAAATCAGGACGATAAAAAGCGGAAAATGCCACCGTCATCTCTATCAGTCCTTCGTCTAATTGCTGATCGCGAATTTCACCAGGAACATTGATGTTGATTGAATCAATGATAAAAATACGTTCCATTTTCTCAATTTCATCGACGAATTTTTCAATTCCCGTATACGAATCGGATTGAAGGACCACTTCAGTCAACAGTTGGTTAACGTTTTCAACATTTTCAAGAGGACTTTCCATAATAAATTCGCCTTGCGAAAAGGTTATGTCTTGCACTACGCTGCCAGATTTGGTTTCCGCTTTGCCAATTTGGAGAAGAACGGCATCTTCTAACGGCATTGACGGAACCTTACGCTGCAATGGCTGCGAGCTGGTCGTATCAGTCTGCCCTTTAGCTGCAGACTGCTTGCGGAGAGCAAACAACACGTCTCGTTCATTGGAAGTCGTGAGCTCCATCTGCTCATTTGTTTCTTTAACAGGTACATACATTATGAAATAGGAATAGGCCGCAAGTGAAATGAATAACAAAACGGAGAGGACGACTAAGGCTGTTTCTTTTTGGCGTTTCGTCAAATTAGTCACCCGTATCATCTCCCTCATCCGAACTTTGTGCCTCGTCAACTCCAGCTGTCCCCTCGACCGCAATCCGTTGATCGGTAAATAAAATTGAATAAGTAGCCATATAACGTGGCAGAACATCAGCTATCAAATTCGTTTCTTCAGTCAATACATTATCAACTTTCACAGAATCAAGACGAATCTCTGATATGGACTGTGATGATTTTAATCGTGTGTAATAATATGCGCTGTCTGGCTTTGTATCGAATTGGACAGTCACCGTCGCCAAATTGGGACCTGTAAAATCAAACGTTTGGAAAAAGCCTCGTTCTGGTAATAAATTTATAAGTTCATGTAAAAGAGGAACCGTATCAAATTGGTAGTCCTCAGCCCAATTTACAGTCGATGCGAGCAGATTTTTCTCGTCACCCGAGTCGGTTTGCTGAAGCTCAGAACGGATTTCTTCCTGACTTTCTTGCAGTACAATCAGCTGTTGTTCAAGCGTTGCTGTTTCTTTTGCTAGATTATTAGAAAGTATGAAAAAAGCCAACCATAAAAGAACAGCTGCACCTAGAATAGCCAGTGCAGCGATGAGGAGCCTCGACCGCTCTTTCTCTTTTTCAGGCAATAGATTAATATCGACTAACATAACTACACCTCTTTCAATGCCAACCCGATAGTTCGGTTGAAGCGCGCTGGCAGCTCTTCCCCGGTCGCAAGTTGTAAAGGTTCCTTAACCAATACGTCTGCTTTGACGTTTAGCCGTTCTCTGATTCCGGAAAGTAGTTCACCCATTTGGGAGTACTCTCCATTCACGAGAAGATGCGTAATGGAAGCAGCACCGTTCCACATATTATAACGGTAAAAATTAATGAGTTTTTCCAACTCCGTAACAATGGTCGACGGCGTGACATTACCTGCTTTAACATTCATATCTGCCAAAACGGATAAATCCGCCGAGTTTTCCAAATCTACTGGTCGCATAAAGAGCGGAAAATGCTCATGAAAAATAGACACTGTCAGTTTACCGTCTTTCAGGTCAGCTAAAAGAACATGTTCTTTACCTGTGAATGAATGCTGTCTATACGCAAGACGATATAAAGCAAGCGGTGTGATGTCAGCCTTTTTGGGATCCAATTTCACTTCTTTCAGAACCTCTTCGTAACGGGTTAGCACACTTTCTTTTGACGCAATAATAATCGCTTCGTTCGTTTCGGTATTTGGTAGGTAAGGGACGACATCGAAGACAGGGTCATCGAAGGGAAGATACAGTGTTGAGCCGATTTCAATGAAGAAATGACCCTTTAATTCGTCCACCATGACATCGTCGGGGTATGGAACTTTGCGGATAATAACATATTGATCCGGGGCGAGGAATTGGACGGATCGTTTGGAGATTCCCCACTGTTCAATAGCCCCGTCCAATATCGTCGCAAGCGTTTCGGAATCGACAATCTTCCCCTCGACAACGACATTCGGAGGAAGCAAAACTTCCTCCGCAACATCGATGACGAGCGGATCAATCGATTTCAGCCGAACAAACCGGACTGCATCTTCTTCAATTGTCATGGATTCGGTGCGCTTGCGGCGAGTGAATATGGACATGGGCATTGGAACAGCTCCTAAATTCGTAGAATTTCTATTCAATAATTAATAATTTTCTCGTGATATTTTAGTTTTTATCAGTAACTCCGGTAGTGAAATTAAAATCATTAAGTTGATCTTTTGTAAGGCTTGTACCCGCTACCACTTTTGTTCCGGCTTCGCCACTGAAGCTAATAGTATTTCCAGTTGCTAATTTTGTAACAATGGCAGTATCCAATTTTCCTGCATCACTTAAAAAACTTGGAACTAAGCCCTCATTAGCAACTTTTGAACTTGTCGTTAATGATACTGTATCGCCATTCGCACTACCTTTATCTGTAAAATAAATGTTTGCTGCGGCAAAAACATTTTGTGCATCCGCAACTACTGCTTTCTCACGTGTATTTTGAATAATGTTACCAATCGATGGCACCGCAATTGCCGCAATAATCCCCAAAATAACAATAACAGCCAATAGCTCGACTAGCGTTAATCCTTTTTCATTGTTCAATCGTTTTTGTAAAAATTTCTTCATGTCTGTTTCCTCCTTTTTCAT
>CAZWAW010000117.1:0-7673 GCA_964632025.1 uncultured Sporosarcina sp. | reverse complement strand
ATTTCATGACGAAGATTGTTTCCGCCATGGTCTGAAGAAATCGCGATTTTCACAGGATCCCTCTTTTCTTAATATACACACAACTCATTCTATCATTTTTCAACAAAAAAAACACAGCCCAAACGAAAATTGGGCTGTGTTTAGTATTATTATGCTTTGCTCTTGGCTGCTTCCGCTTTTCATTGTGTCTAGCTACAACAGCCAGACGCTCGGGTCATAAGGCGGCTCAGCTATGTGGCAAAGAACGCCACTCCGCAGATCCGTCTTATGCCTGTCGCGTCTTAACGGCTGCTTCCGCTTTTCGTTACTTAGTCCGGTCAAACTGACTAATGACATTATATAGCTCTTCGGATTGCCTTTTCAGTTCACTCGCCATCGCATCTGCCTGTTCAATTGACTGAACTTGTTCTTCCGTTGCTGCCCCGACTTCAAGCGCACCAGCGGATGTCTGTTCTGCGATTGCTGCAACTTCTTGCGATTGGCGTGCGGTCGTTTCTATATTTGTTAACTGCAGTTCGACGAATTTTGTAATTTCAACGACGGAATCTGCCATACCATTCACTTTGGATGTCATTGCTTCGACATTTTCACTCGTTTCATTGGCACGATTTGCTTCAGTCGCCGCCGTTTTCACTTGTTGTTCCATTTCTTTCACAACTTTCGTCACGTCCGTCTGGATTGTTGCAACAAGATTCGAAATCCCATTTACCGCTTTGGCACTTTCATCAGCCAACACACGTACTTCTTCTGCTACTACTGCAAATCCTTTTCCGTGTTCACCTGCACGCGCAGCTTCAATAGATGCATTCAACGCCAATAAATTTGTCTGTGCCGCAATGTTACCTACAAGTTGGACGATTTCACCGATTTTCTGTGCATTATGGTCCAGTTGTCTAATTGTGCCAAGTGAAAGTTCACTTTGCGAAGACATATTTCGGATGCCATTGACAAGCATACGGAATACTTCTGTCGTGCGTTCAAGTTCCTCAAGCATCTCTTTTGAGCGTTCAGAGGAATCTTCCGCTCTGTTGCTCACTTCAACAGCTAATAGCCGGACATCTTCGATTGCTTCTGCTGTTTCTTGAATCGCGATTGCCGACTCCTCTGCGCCGTGAGCAATCTCCTTGATCGTAGACGCTACCGCATCCGCTTGTCTCGCAGCAGCTCCAGTTTCAGCTGACAAGTTGTCCACTGTACTGGCCGTCTTTTCATAATTCGTCTCAATTTGCCCGACTATCGTGCGTAAATTGAGGACCATATGCTGAAACGCTTCCGCCACTGAACGGATTTCATCAGACGAGTTTGGCAGTTTGATATCTGTACCGATTTCCCCGTCCGCGACTTTGTTGGCCGCTTCCTCGAGATTTTGCAAAGGTTTCGTTAAAATTGTACTGAATAGTGCCGCTAACACACCCGACCAAAATATTCCCATTCCATACGTCATCACCGCGAACCAGAACGGTTCAAAATTCGAAAAAAATTGTGGTTGTACGACATTAATGAATAATGCACTCGTTGTGTAAGTGACAATCGCAAGGATCGTTATAAATAGAATAAGCTTTCTCTTTAATCCGAACTTTTTTCCCCTTTTTTCTCTCATCACTATTCCTCCATCAATTTCTGTTCAAGCACATCGATAATTCCCGACAACTCATTGAACACATGCCGATATGTCTCGATATCGCCTCCGTACGGGTCGTATACATCTCCAGTTGATTCCGGTTTCACAAATCCTTTTAGTGTAAATGTCTTGCTTCTCGCTTCCGGGTGGGAATGAATGAGATCAGCTTTATGCCCTTCTGTCATAGTTAAAACGACATCAGCCCACTTCAAATCCTCACTTGAAACAACTCTTGAAACAGGCGTGTAAAGCATGTCAGCTTCTTCGATAAGCGTTTTCGCGTTCAGAGAAATCGGCCAGCCATCTTGTGCGTAAACACCCGCTGAACGCACAGACACATTGTCAATCCCCCTGGAACGAAGAATCGCCTCCGCCATCGGGCTTCTGCACGTGTTTCCAGTACAAATCAAATAAATATTTATTAGTATCACCCTCTCTCTTTAGAATAGCTGATTTTTGCGAATAAAGAAACAGTGAATTTCAACGAAAGCATGACAATACTCCTATTATTAATAAAGCGAATCCCGCAATTAGTCTTAGTGCTTTCCCATTTTTAAGGCCTAGACGTCCTTTTAATAAGAGCGCGGCACAGGAAAAGATGAAAGTAAAAGCTCCCGATGCAACGATAAAAAGGACTTTGTCCATCTGAAGCATCCCAAATGAAACACTCACTGAAAAAGCGTCGATGCTTACGGCGAACGCAATGACAAAAGGAGAAACTTGTTTCGCTGAAGAGCCCGACGTATCACTTTGTAACAACATATGTATACCGATTAAACCGAGCATTACGCCTGATAATATACTGCTCCATACTGTAAATATATGTGCAGACAACTCTCCTGTAATGAATCCAAGAAACGGGAATGCCATATTTAGAAAAGCCGTCCATAGCGCTAATGTAAGTTTTCCTTTATCTACTTGCAAGAACGAATAAATGACTAAAACGTCTAAGGTCGTAATACCAGCCGCAAATAATTCCGCCAAAATAAAACCTCCCCGAATACCACATCGGTTCATCTTATGCGGCATTTAAGGAGGTCATTCGTAGTAGCTTCAGTGCATATAGTGTTTTCCTTCGGCCGCTTTCATTAATCTGTTCATGACAGCGGCACCAACTCCAGCCAAGTCCGTTTCAACAGCTAGAATAAGATCCGCTTCCGTCAAATCACACTTACGGAGCGCTCCGTATAAATTTGTCGCCATTGCTTCATTGTTACCCGCCAAGCCAATCGAAAAGTACCAATCCGCACCTGAAATACCCAATTCATCAGGCCCAATGAGCGCGACCTTCTTGCCTTCAGTGTGAAGCTTATCAATAGCTGCACGAATTTTATCCGCGTTGTAGTTGATGACATAGAGAGGAGCTTCCGGCGCATAGTGCAAATACTTCATCCCCGGGGAACGCGGTGCTTGTTCACCAGGTGACTTCGTTTCAGAGTTTACAGGTCCAATGATGCTCTCAATCATTTCTTGCGTTGTCCCTCCTGGCCGTAAAATAGTGGGCGGAACGGTCGTCATATCCAACACAGTTGACTCCACACCAACACCAGTTTTTCCCCCGTCAAGAATGAGTGGAATAAGTCCGTCAAGATCTTTATGTACATGAGCTGCCTCAGTCGGGCTCGGTTTACCACTTCGATTAGCACTCGGCGCTGCAAGCGGTTCACCTAGTGCGCGTAGAAGCCCTAATGCAACCGGATGATCCGGCATTCTTATACCCACCGTCTCAACTCCTGGCGTTACGTTCGGTGCAATGACGCCAGCTATTTTGTGGAAGACAAGCGTTAGCGGACCAGGCCAAAACGTATCCATCAGCTTTTCCGCCTCTGTGGAAATACCTGTTGCATAGTTGAAAACTTGTTCTTTATTACCAATATGTACGATGAGTGGATTGTCAGAGGGTCTCCCCTTTGCTTCGAAGATTTTTTGTACAGCTAACGCATCAGTTGCAAGTGCGCCTAAACCGTATACTGTCTCCGTAGGAAATGCGACGACACCCCCACTTTTTAATATATCCACAGCCTGTTTATAGTTTTTTTCGTTATCCATAAAGTTATCCACTGAAACCATTTTTGTTTCCATGAGCTAATCCCCCACTTATACACATTTTAATCACTTTATCCACAAAGTTTGTTGGTAACTTTATGCGAATAGCTCTTTTATCCACTCCCAGACGAAAAAAGTGACTTTTTGCTCTTCTTCTTCTTTTTTATCTGGAAAACAGACTTTAGGGAACATTGCACACCACCAGTTATCCCCACGCCCACTACCAATTGTCAAAATATAGGCATCATATGTCGCTTGTGGGCTAATAAATAGACCTGAACGCTTCGGTGGAAACAACGCTTCTTTGCGTTCGAGCGAAATAGGAGCACCGTTTGACATAGCGTTAGCAATTTCGAGGATTTCACTTTCGAGTGCCATCAAGTTATCCCCAAGTTCTTTTTTCGTACGCGACTTATTCACTGCATTTTCGATGAGCGGCTGAATTTCATGTTGGATATCTATTTTAACTTGCTGATCCGCAGGCGTATCTGAATGAGCGAGCAACCTGAAACGTATGGCATCCTCTTCTTCTGTCGTCGTCATAATTACCGCTATGAAGGCTTGAATAATGATGAGCATGATGATGAATTCAATATAAGGCAACCATTTTTGACCTATCGTTTTCTTTCTTATAATCTCGTAGTCTGTTAACATGTCTATCCCCTCCTACTCTGCATTGTTGCCAGAGTAGGAGGGATTTATTCACAAGTCTCGCAAAATATCATTCGGTCCTTGCCATTGATATCTTTTACCGTTTCAACAAAAGCTTCTGGGAATGCCTTTTCGAATAACTTATGCACAGCCGGACCTTGCAGGTAGCCGATTTCGACTGCGATGAGGGAAGGCTTGTTCATAAGTGGTGGTAACGTTTCCGCAAGTTTTCGATAAAAGTAGAGTCCGTCTTCATCCGCAAATAATGCATTATGCGGTTCGTGATCGAGGACCGTACCTGACATTAAAGCCGCTTCGTCATGCGCGATGTAAGGCGGGTTGGATAACACGACGTCCCACTTGTCCTGCGAAATTGGCGCAGTAAGATCACCTTGCAAGAAAGTAATTTCGGCGTCGTTCGCTTTTGCGTTATGCTTCGCGATTGCAAGCGCACCTTCACTAATGTCCGTCGCAGTAACGAGAGCATCAGACCATTCTTTTTTGAATGAAACCGCGATCGCACCGCTACCAGTTCCGATATCTGCTACGGTAATTTTTTTAGTAGTGAAGAGTTTCTGGCTTCGTTCAAGCGCGCCGTATACGAGCTCTTCTGTTTCTGGGCGAGGGATCAGAACATTTTCATCTACTTTAAAGGTGTAGCCGTAGAAACCTTCTTCACCAATGACATATTGTACGGGTCTTCCTTCGAGCAGTTCAGCGGTTTTATCCCAAAAGTCTTTGTGTTGCTCGCCTGTAAGTTGTTCCTGTACATCCGCAAATAAAGAAGCCCTGGACTTTTGCGTAACGAATTCCATGAGAAGCTGTGCAGCATGTGGTTCAAGGCCTTTTTGTTCTAATAAAGAAGAAGCCCGTTGGAGAGCTTCATAGATTTTTTCAGTCATTGCGATCCAAACTTTCCAGGCGGTATGCCTGTTCTTCCATAATAAGCGCGTCGATAACTTCATCGAGTTTACCTTCAATGATTTGATCGAGTTTCTGGATTGTCAGGCCGATACGGTGATCAGTCACCCTGTTTTGCGGGAAGTTGTATGTGCGTATCCGCTCAGAACGGTCACCTGTACCGACTGCAGATTTCCTTTTTTCATCGTACTCATCTTGGATTTCGCGTGTGAATTTATCAGAAACGCGTGCGCGTAATACTTTCATCGCTTTTTCTTTATTCTTAATTTGCGATTTTTCATCTTGAATCGATACGGTAATACCGGTTGGAAGATGCGTCAATCGGACGGCGGACATCGTCGTGTTGACCGACTGACCTCCAGGACCAGATGAGCAATAGGTATCCGTTCGAATATCTTTTTCATGGATTACAATTTCAATTTCTTCCGCTTCTGGAAGGCATGCGACGGTTGCTGTCGATGTATGCGTACGCCCGCCGGATTCAGTTTCCGGGACCCGTTGCACTCGGTGCGCTCCGTTTTCATATTTCAATTTCGAATAGGCGCCTTTTCCGTTAATCAGGAAAATGATTTCTTTAAAGCCACCGAGCTCTGTCGGAGATGAATCCAATACTTCGACTTTCCAATGGTTCATTTCCGCGAAACGACTGTACATGCGGAATAAGCTGCCAGCGAACAGTGCTGCTTCATCGCCGCCCGCCGCCCCCCGGATTTCCATAATAACGTTTTTGTTATCGTTCGGATCTTTTGGCACGAGCAATGCTTTTAGTTTTTCTTCGAATGATTCAATTTGGTCTTCAAGTTCGGAAATTTCCATTTTGACAAGTTCTTTCATTTCATCATCGAGAGATTCATTTAGCATTTCTTTGGCACTTTTAAGTTCAGCTTTTGCATGTTTATAGTCACGATAGACTTCCACTTTTTCCTGCAAGCCAGATTGTTCTATGGAGTACTCACGGAGCTTCGTCATGTCACTTACTACCGCGGGATCGCTGAGCATTTCATTCAGATGATCATATCGGTCTTCTACTGCTTGTAACCTTTCAAACATTGCGGACACCTCTTTTTCAGGACTGTTTTGTACGTTCATTGTACGGGAATTTACGGTTTAAATACAGTTATTTCACTGATGTAAATGCATTGTGCCAGCTACTGACTCAATTTGAGCACTTCACATTATGGCAGCAATGCACCAAAAAACCCGCCCTATTCTGCCGGACGGGCTCGATTGCTGTTATCCTTTTACAGTTGCTACAGCCGTTACGCCTTTTGGTACTTCGTGGTGCTTGCGGCATCTTGGTTCGTATGCTTCTGAAGCACCGACTAGAATGATGGGATCATCATAGCCCGCAGGCGTGCCGTTAATGAGCCGCTGCGTTCGGCTAGAGGGCGAGCCACACGCCGTGCAGACAGCCTGTAATTTCGTAACGTGTTCAGCCACAGCCATTAGACGCGGCATCGGTCCGAATGGTTCGCCGCGAAAATCTTGGTCAAGTCCAGCGACGATTACACGGAATCCACGATTGGCCAATTCCATCACGACGTCGACGATACCCTCGTCAAAAAACTGAGCTTCATCGATTGCGATTACGTCATAATCATCGGTAACAAACTGTTCAATATGGGTAGAGCTGGCGATCGGATTCGCGATAACAGTTGTCCCATTATGGCTGACAACGGCTTCTTCGCTAAAACGATCATCGATTTCCGGTTTGAATACCGCAATTTTTTGTTTGGCAAACTGCGAACGTCTAATTCGTCGAATCAATTCCTCTGATTTCCCTGAAAACATACTACCGCAAATGACCTCAATCCAACCGCCTTGCATAGTTACGTACATGGTGAATCTCCTTCCAGTTGCCTCTATATAATTATTTCTTTACATATCATTGGATTATCTATCATACCCTAAAGTCAGTCGAATTTAACGTCTTTTATTTCAAGCCTACATGTGTTAGACATGTTTTTCTCCAAAAAGAAATACCCGCCCGGCGCTAGTGCACCTGACGGGTATTGAGAAGATCTTACTCTTCTTCGCGGCCTTCTTCTTTGAGACCATATTTTTTGTTGAAGCGGTCGACACGTCCGTCCGCTTGAGCAAATTTCTGGCGTCCAGTGTAGAATGGGTGACATTCATTACAAACTTCAATGCGGATGTCTTCTCTTACAGAACCTGTTTCAAATGTGTTTCCACATGAACAAGTAACAGTTGATACTTTATAAGCTGGGTGAATTGCTGCTTTCATCAATCTCTCTCCTTTCGCCCTGAACCATCTGGAACAGAGTTGTATTATAAGACTGATGCCTTACACGGTCCGTGTTCGTCAACCGCATATGCACGCAGATATTATTTAAGTTACCTCAAATATTATAACAAGATTATAGTTCAGATGCAACTATATTAATTCGGTGATTCCATTGAATAACGCTTCGGC
>CAZWAW010000116.1:0-7838 GCA_964632025.1 uncultured Sporosarcina sp. | reverse complement strand
TTTTTTCGACCCAAATAACCGTTATAAGATAGACCAACAAAGTGGCCAGGACAAGGGGACTAAAAATTTTGGCTATATATGGTGTAATATTCTTAGCAAGTTTAAGATTCATTGACACCAGGTAGGTAGCCACAATAGCGAGAGCGGCAGCACCGAATAACACAATATTTCTGAAATAGAAATCTGCTATATCCAAATCAACAAAGCTAAATAACTGCATAGTTAATGCTGCTAACAGCATTCCACTAACGGCCATGCTGGCGTAGAGTATGCAAAGTTCCAAATTGAATTTAAGATAGGCTAATCTTGTGCTGCCTGTTGAATATTCATTTCCTGCAAATGCAAACCCTATCAATCCCCATAGGAATATGGGAAGGTGTAAATAAACAAGGATAGTACTGTCATTATTATTTAATGGCAGCATATTAAGATACAAAACGGAGATTAGGAACAACGATGCAAGTGTGTAAAGAACCTTTTTTTGAGGTTTATTTTTGTATACAAAATAGACTCCAATAAAGGGAAGAATCCCAAAAGCAAGGTTAATTGGGGCAATTGCTTGTTGTTCGACAAAATGGAAAATGATTCTAGTGCTAATCCCGGCCAGAATGGCTAAAATGCCCATAAATAAGAAACCTTTTTGAAGCAAGGAAGCTTTTTCTGTATGTGCCGCTTCCTTGAAATTCAATCTCTCATACCAAACAGCAAGAACCTTCGAATCAGGATTTTGTTCCCATGCGTATGAGAATGACTTTTTAAAGGCTTTGGGGTCATCTCTAAACATTCTTTCCAGCTCGTGAGGGTTAAAGATATTTTTAATAATCAAATTGTTACTGTTCACGCTTATACCTCCCCTAATAGTTGTCAAATTATTTTTAAATGTCTTCATCACTTTTGTATTTTAAAACATCCCCAGGCTGACATTCGAAAGCCTTACAAATCGCATCTAGAGTCGATAATCAAATCAAACTCTGGAAGCAATTTAGCTGCAATATTACCTAACTCAGGTACCAAAAAGATGCATAAAGCTAGAACTGGAAATCCCATAAGAACAACAGCTAACTTTAAAAATAGTGTTTCTGGTTTCCTGAAGAGTACCTCTTATAAGTATTGTTTAGTAGATGCTACCATTTTATTTATCGATTTACAATACATTTGTATTGATTATTATAAAAATTTTGTTGTTAATGAGTAAAGTAGGGGAAATTAAAAGCATTCCTCTTTACAGAGAAATGCTCTATATGGTGTATCTCATGAGCTGCAAATGAGGTTTTTCAAGTCTTATTTCGAAGATGCCGATCACCTCATTACTTTCCTATTTCTAGTTTAAACAAAAAGGACTGTAATCAAGCTCGAATTTCATCGAGTTTGATTACAGTCTTATGCTAGCAAAAAAGGTATCCCGATTTTTTTGTGGAGCTCAGACATTTATTTTTTTATCTTTATTCTCGTTAATTCCTTTTTAGTAATCTACAAAAAGATTATTCTGTGGGTCTGTAAATGCCATTAGTTTCACGCTTAAATTATGCAAACGCAAGTTTTTAAGCGTTAATAATGCTCTCTAACTCGGAAAGGGAAGTACATATGGGACCTATGTGGAAAATTACTGAGCAGAAGTAGTAGTCTTTATTTAAAGACTACTTTCACTATTAACATGATATCTTCCGATTGGTATCACAGAAGGAGAACCCGAAATAGGGTCTTTTATCACAGTGCAACTAAGCCCAAAAATGTCCTTAATCAATTCAATTGTAATGACCTTTGAAGGCTCACCTTCCGCAACTAGCTTTCCTTGACGAAGGGCGAAAATATGGTCTGCGTAACGTGCGGCCAAGTTGATATCATGAAGAACCATTACAATCGTTGTTCCACGTTTTCGGTTAAGGTCAGTCAGCAGGTCAAGAATTTCAACTTGATACGTAATATCCAAAAAAGTCGTCGGTTCATCAAGAAATAAAATATCGGTTTGTTGCGCCAGCGCCATTGCAATCCAGACGCGTTGTCTTTGCCCGCCGGATAGCTCGTCAATGTTCCGGTTTGCGAATTCAGTAATGTCCATAATGTCCATCGCTTCGGCAACGGCTTCATAATCCTTTTTTGTCCAACCGGAGAACATGGACTGGTGAGGATACCTTCCCCGTCCAACTAAATCCGATACCGATATTCCTTCTGGAACAACGGGGGATTGCGGCAGAAGTCCTAAAACGCGCGCCAATTGTTTCGGCGGAATTTTGCTGAGCGGTTTTCCGTCCAGTGTAATTTCTCCAGATGTCGGTTTGATAAGTCTGGCCAATGTTTTAAGAAGCGTAGACTTTCCGCAGCCGTTTGCACCAATAATGACGCTGATTTTATTGCTCGGGATCAAAAGGCTTACGCCGTGGACAATGGTCTGATTATCATAGCCCGAAACGACTTGTTCAGCTTGAAATATATGTGCCGGTTTCATCATAAATCTCCCTTTCGATTCATTCGGGTTAACAAGTAGATCAAGTAGGGAGCTCCTAGAATCCCTGTGATTACGCCTACAGGGTATCTAGCAACGAATGCGAATTGCCCAATAAGATCTGATGCTAAGACTAAAACGATGCCAACAAGACCTGCTGGAATAATGTTTGAAAACCCTACCCCAACTAGTCTCTTTGCAATAGGTCCAGAAAGGAATGCGACAAATGCGATGGGTCCTGTTGTAGCGGTAGCTAACGCAATGATAAGTACAGAACTAATAATAAGTACAAGTCTTGTCTTATCCGTATCGATTCCAAGCGAAGTGGCTGCCTGCTCTCCCAGTTCCAACATATCCAATCGTTTCCCGAGTAAGATGATGATAGGTGCGAAAATCAGAACTGTCAGGATCAGAGGGTAAAGATTCTCCATTTTAGCTCCATTTAGACTGCCACTTAGCCATCTCATTGCAGTAGGAATATCGTGTTTTTGACCAATAAGTAATAAATAGGAAATGACAGCGTTCATTATTGCTTGAATACCAATTCCTATTAATATTAATCTACCTATTGAAAAAGAAGTCCCTTTTGATAATAGAAAAATAACAATCACTGTAGCAAGTCCACCAACAACAGAAGCAATCGAAACAACCATATTGCTTGCCTGAAGAACAATGATGCAAAAAACAGCTGCTGCACTTGAACCAGCTGTTATTCCGATGACATTGGGGTTTGCCAAAGGATTTCGAAACATGGTCTGGAATACTGTACCGGCAACTCCGAAAGCGAATCCGGTAAAAATGCCTGCAACCATTCGTGGAAAACGGATTGTCCCCACTGCAAATGATGCGCCTTTTACTTGTTCGCCCAGCAGGACACCTATGACATCTTGAATGGGATAAATCGTGTTTCCTAGCATAAGCATAGCGCAGCCAAGTGCGGAGGCAATAATTGCAAGTAAGGAAGTCACGAGAATAAAACGACGACGTCTCTTTGTTCTGCCTACCCTAATAAGATTCATTGAGTCATTCATCATAACGCACGCATCTTCGTTTTCATAGTTAGTAAGATTAAAATAGGAGCCCCAATAAATGCTGTCACTATACCAACTTCAAGCTCACCGGGACTGCCAATAAGCCTACCGCATACATCTGATATCGTTAAAATAATGGCACCTGAAAGGGCTGCCATCGGGATAACATATCGTAAATCAGGACCAATCAGGAGTCGAATCACATGGGTGGCCAATAAACCGATAAAGCCAATAGGACCTGCTAGTGCTGTTGCTGCACCACATAATAGGACACCACCAAAAGCAGCAATCAGTCTAAGCGTGCCAGTTCGTACACCTAAACCTTTAGCAACTTCATCGCCTAATGCTAATGCATTCAGTGCTGGAGCCGAAAATAACGCTATTAGTAATCCTACAAGAAGAAAAGGAATCAAAGTAGAGATCGTGCTCCAGTTTCCTGATCCAACACTGCCTACCTGCCAAAATCTAAATTGATCCATAACGTTTGAACGGGGAATCATAATTGCAATTACGAGAGATGATAATGCTGCACTTGTGGCAGCACCCGCTAAAACAAGTTTAAGGGGCGTGGCACCGCCACTCCCCATAGAACCAATTCCGAATACAAAAATGGCAGTTATGATTGCTCCCGCTAGTGCAAGCCAAATATATTGACTAGCGGAACTAATATTTAAAAAGGAAATTCCACAAACGACAAAAAGAGAAGCCCCTGTGTTTACTCCTAATATGCTTGGATCTGCAATAGGGTTACGTGTGACCGATTGCATAAGCGCTCCGGAAACTCCTAATGCAGCACCGCACATTAAACAGAATACAGTTCTAGCAATTCTTTGGCGTACAACATTTGCGCCATGGGACTGTACGTCAGGGTGGAATAAACCAGCCATTAGTTCATCCCATCCAACTGTACGTGAGCCAAAGGCAAGAGAAGCCAATACACATATACCGAGTAAAATAATGGAGAGTACAAGGACTCTTATAAAATTTTTCGGAATAAGTAACTGCTTATTACCTGGAACGGATGTACTGATCATTATTTTACCTTGTTAGCAGCTTCTGAAAGTAAATGTAAGTATTCATCAATTGAATATTCAATTGCAAGCGGGTTTGGAGTACCAGCCGCTGCAAGTGGCGTGTTATCTCCAATAATTACAACAGATCCTCTTTGAACTGCTGGAATTTTTCCAAGGATTGGATCAGCTTGCAGTGCTTTTAATGTTTTATCATCTCCGTATGATACGAAAAGATCAACATCGTTCAAAATGTCTGCGTTTTCTGCACTTAATTCTAAATAGAAACTAGTTGGATCAGTAATTTGACTCGTAATGCTTTCAGGGTATTCCATTCCTAACTCAGTAAGGAACTCACCGCGAGAATCTGCTGGTGTGTAAATATAAAATTTAGATAAATCTGTAGCTGATATGCTAACAAATGCTGCTTTTTTACCTTTAATAACAGGGAATTCACTTGCTTTATCTTGAATTAATTTCTCTGTATCGGCAATCAGTTGTTTACCTTCCTCTTCCATTCCCATACCCATTGAATTGAATGTAACTTGTTCACGCCATGAAGCTACCCAAGGGCTCGTTTGGTAGGCAACAACAGGAGCAATTTCACTTAATGTGTCATATTCTTCTTGCGTAATACCTGAGTATGCTGCAAGAATTACATCTGGGTTTGCATCTGAAATTGCCTCAAAATCAAGTCCGTCTGTATCCTGGAAAATAGCGGGGCTATCTCCACCGAGTTCCTTAAGCTTGTCTGCTGTCCAAGGTAATAGTCCGCTGTCATCCTGAACGCCATAATTCGCCGCTGAAAACCCTACAGGTACAACTCCGAGAGCGAGAGCAATGTCATGATTTGCCCATGAAATTGTAACAACGCGTTCAGGTTTTTCTTCAATTACAGTTTCGCCAAAAGCGTGCTTGATTGCTAGCGGGTATTCGGAAGTTGTTTCTTCCGTTTTTGTGTCTTTTGTGCCAGTAGAAGTGGAAGTAGATTTATCAGCTGAACAGCCAAATAGCAGTAACATAGCTGAAATAAATAAAATACTTAATGAGATTTTCTGTTTTGCTTTCATTATAAAGCTCCCCTTTAATTGATAATGATTATCAATATCAATAATATAATACCTCTTTCCTGCTTGTCAATGAAAAGTTTGTGATGATAATGCGTTTGATTAACCGACCATAGCGGGTGTAAGGTAGGATTTTCAAAATAGGGGACATTAAATTATTTGATTTTTCAGATGGAACACCATAGCAATCGAACATAATTACTCAATCTAGTAAATTGTTTACCGTTGTTTCTGCACAGGCACCGATCCGAGCATCCACCCAAAATAAAGTCCGTTTTCATAATTTCTCACTTTTAAGACAAGCTATATAAAAAGGGAAAGGTGATTAAATGGATACTAAATATGGATTAGGTAGTGCGAAGTATGAATAAACCCTTCACACCACAGCTTGTCTATTTTGAGCCCAATGCACTGGAATATCCGCTTGGAAAAGAACTGAAGGAAAAGTTTGAAAAAGAGGGAGTTGAAATTCGCTATACGACTTCGCATAATCAAATTCGAGATTTGCCAGGAGATACGGATGCTCAAAAATATCGTATCGCAAAATCTACCTTAGTTGTTGGTATTCGAAAAACGTTAAAATTCGAAACATCCAAGCCTTCAGCCGAATATGCAATCCCTCTCGCGACAGGGTGTATGGGGCATTGTCATTATTGTTATTTGCAAACGACGATGGGCACCAAACCCTATATTCGAACTTACGTAAACGTGGAGGAAATCCTCGAAGTGGCTGATCGTTATATTGAAGAACGTGCACCTGAGGTTACTCGGTTCGAAGCAGCTTGTACATCCGATATTGTGGGGATTGACCATTTGACGCATTCATTAAAACGAGCAATTGAACACATTGGTCAAACAGAACTAGGTCGGCTACGTTTTGTGACGAAGTTTCATTTTGTCGACCATTTACTTGATGCCAAACATAATGGCAATACGCGATTCAGATTTAGCGTAAACGCTGATTATGTCATTAAAAACTTCGAACCCGGTACTTCACCTCTAAACAAAAGAATCGAGGCTGCAGGGAAGGTGGCTAGGGCAGGCTATCCGCTAGGCTTTATCGTTGCTCCCATTTACCTTCATGAAGGCTGGCAGGAAGGCTATCACCACATGTTTGAGCGACTTGACGAGGAATTGCCGCAAGACGCGAGAGATGATATTACCTTTGAATTCATTCAACACCGGTTTACGAAAGCGGCGAAGAGAGTGATTGAAAAGAACTACCCGAAGACAAAGCTGGAGCTAGATGAAGAAAAAAGACGTTACAAATGGGGGAAATACGGAATTGGTAAGTATATTTACCAAAAGGACGAAGAGGATGAAATAAAATCTTTTCTATACGGCTATATGGAAAAGTACTTTCCGAATGCGAAGTTGGAGTATTTTACTTGAGCCATCCGAAAAAAGCGTAAGGGCCCAGACGAACTGGGGCGTTACGCTTTTTCTTACCAAATCAAACAAAAACACATCCTATTTCATTTTCATCATCACTTTAAAGTTGTGGGTGCCTATCTTTATTAGAAATGTATTAAAAAGCGATTTTGGTAAAAGATAAGCACGAATCACGAAGGAGGAGTTAATGTATGAGTATTATTTCACGGATCGCGCTAGCTCTAGTTATTGTCGGTGGGATTAACTGGGGTTTGATTGGGTTTTTTCAGTTTGATTTAGTTGCAACGTTATTTGGTGGTCAAAATGCACTCTTGTCTCGAGTGGTCTATGGTCTTGTCGGGTTAAGCGCCCTGGTATGTCTAGGTCTGTTGTTTAAGCCTAGCGAAGAGATCGACACGGTTACCGACCGGCCAACACGTTTCTCCAATCCTAATTTAGGCACAGAATTCGGAGAGGAGCCGGATTTCAGAAAAGAGCGGGACGCTAAGGTTAAGAAGGAGAATCGTGACAAGAAAGATGTAAAGTGATTTCAACAAGAAAACAGCCGCCTGAATGAGGTGGCTGTTTTCTTGTTATTGAACGGTTCCTATAAAGTCTTTGAAATAACCTTACTTAGTGCAATTACGAAGAGCCTATTCAATGTAATCACATGATGAATATGAATCCATTAATCGGGAAAAGACGTGCAATTTCATTTATCAGCCCCAACCATGCATACTTTCAGGATATTATACAATACTAAGCTTTCCGTAACATATTCTTTTTGCAGGAAGGGAAGAGGTATAGATGGGTAAGGATTCAGACACAAGTTGGAAAAAGGATAATCCAAACACTTTTTTTAGCAACTCTGTTCAAAAGGCGGATCGTGCGGTGAAGCAAGCAATGTCACATCCAG